>NZ_NQWI01000012.1 GCF_002532535.1 Candidatus Viridilinea mediisalina | reverse complement strand
GAGGCTGTCTGAAAAGTCTATGGTTTGGCGTTGGAGTGCCGGCTTTAGCCGGCTAAAGCCGGCACTCCAGCGTGTGCTCCCCGGCTTTTCAGACAGCTTCTAACAGCAGGGAACTTTTTTGCGTGTTGTGCGTACATGGTAGCATAGTACCAGCGTTGAGCATGCACATAAACCAAACACATGAACGAAAAACAGGAGGAGATTATGCATTTTGTACTCACTCAGGCCCAGCAAACGAATGATCTAGGCGGTGGTTTGATACTGCTTATCTTTATGCTCTTCTTCTTTTTCCTGTTTGTGCTCATACCACTAGCCGCGACCTGGCAAATCTTTGTGAAGGCTGGTGCGCCAGGATGGGCGGCGCTCATTCCCATCTACAACGTGGTAGTCGCGCTGAAGATCGTCAAGCGCCCAGCATGGTGGGTGGTTCTCTTTTTCATTCCCGTCATCAACTTCTTCATGCCCCTCTGGCTACTCTATGAGCTAGGCAGAGTCTTTGGCAAGGGGCTTGGTTTCAGTATCGGTCTGATCCTGTTGCCACCAATCTTTCTTGCGCTCCTTGCCTTTGGCCCATCCCGGTATCTTGAGGCCGACGATACGGGCTTCAATGGAGCGCAGGCGGTCAGTGACATCCCAGTTGGGCCTGAGCAGCCAAGCCAAAACCTCAAGCTTGGTTCGCCCCTCGAGATTGGGGGCGTTGTGCTCACATCGTTGTTGATCTTGGCTTTGCTTGGATTTATCCTGGGGCAAAGTATGTCGTCTCGGCAGGCCAGCAGGGGCGCAGAGGCAACCGAAGCCACTGAAGAGGCCGTTGCTGCATTGTCTGTAGATGAGGCAAGACCTACGCCTGAACCTGTTGTGCCTTTGTTCCAAGAGGCTAGGATGCCAGAGGTATTGCCGGTGCTTGAGGCAGGCACATATGCAACATGTATGCTTGACCAAGACGGGCAACTCTCCTGCTGGGGTGATCACGACCCGGTACCACATGACCTTGGTATGGTCAGTCAGGTTAGCCTCAGCATTGGAGGAGAGCATATGTGTGCGCTAACGGCGTGGGGCGAGCTGCACTGTTGGGGCAACAACGAGCATGGCCAGACGAACGTGCCGGAAGGACTCGGCGCGGTGGTGCAGGTCAGTGTTGGTGGGCATCACACTTGTGCTTTGAGGGATGATGGCGGGCTACATTGTTGGGGCAATAACATGGATGGCCGGGTGGAGGTGCCGGAAGAACTCGGTGCAGCCATTCAGATCAGTGCTGGTGCGTTCCATACCTGTGTATTGATGGATAGCGGGGAGGTGGCCTGCTGGGGTTCCAACTGGCATGACCGAACAAACGTACCAGACGATCTCGGTGTGGTCACTCAGATCAGCGCCGGTGGGCAACATACCTGTGCGCTCACAGAGGCCGGGGCGTTGCGCTGCTGGGGCTACAACGAGCATGGCCAAACGAACGTGCCAGATGATCTCGGTGTGGTCACTCAGGTCAGCGCCGGCGGTGACCACACCTGTGCGTTAAGCGAGGACGGTGGGCTGCACTGTTGGGGCAACAATATGTTTGGCCAGATGGACGTACCGGAAGAACTCGGTGCAGTCAGTCAGATCAGTGCTGGTGGTGCTCAAACATGTGCCTTGAGCGAGAACGATGCTGCGCATTGCTGGGGTAGTGACGAGTTTGGCCAAAGTAGTGTGCCTCAGGCAGATCTTGCGCTCGTCGATCAGGCCCATGCCGATGAGGAACATGCCTGTACGCAGAGCGGAAACGCTGATGGAGCTTGCCTTGATCAGCCTGAGACCGCTGTCGTGCATGACCTTGATGCGGAGGGACATGGTAGCCAAATTAGTGTAGGTTTTGCATACACCTGTGCTGTTGCGAAGGGAGGAACGCTGTATTGTTGGGGTGCCAACGAGTATGGTCAGACAGATGTGCCGGACGATCTCGGTGTGGTTACTCAGATCAGCGTCGGCGGGTCGCATACCTGTGCGCTCACAGAGGCCGGAGCGTTGCGCTGCTGGGGCGACAACGAGTATGGTCAGACAGACGTGCCGGAAGGACTTGGCACGGTGGTGCAGGTTAGCGCTGGTGGGGAATACACGTGTGCGATCACAGGGGATGGAACACTGCACTGCTGGGGGAGAAACGAGCAGGGCGAGACGGATGTACCAACTGATCTAGGCGCGGTGGTGCATGTCAGCGTTGGCGGGTTGCACACCTGTGCGATTACGGAAGATGAGGCGCTCCACTGCTGGGGGTGGAATACGGATTTGGATGGCAACGTTACTGGTCAAACAGATGTACCTAGCTCTCTCGGCGCGGTCAGGCAGGTCAGTGCCGGTCTATTTCACACCTGTGCTGTAACAACCAATGGATTACTCCATTGTTGGGGAGACAACATGGTTGGCCAGATAAGCGTGCCGAGTGATCTCAGCGCGATCAGCCAAGTCATTGCTGGTATGGTTCACACCTGCGCGTTGACTGTGGACGGGATGTTGCGTTGTTGGGGGGATGAGAGTGACCTAAGTGAAGTACCAAATGATCTCGGTGCGGTGGCGCAGGTCAGCATCGGCTCCTTTCACTCCTGTGCGCTGACGATGGATGAGACACTGCATTGCTGGGGGAGCAACATGTTCGGTGAGACGAACGTGCCAGATGATCTCGGTGTGATCACTCAGGTCAGCACTGACACAAAACACACCTGTGCCCTGAGGGGTGATGGGACACTGCATTGCTGGGGGAGCAACATGTTCGGTGAGACGGACATGCCGGAAGGACTCGGCACGGTGGTGCAGATCAGCGTTGGTTTGGAGCATACCTGTGCCCTGAGGGATGATGGGGCGCTGCGCTGCTGGGGCGACAACGCGTACGGCCAGACGGACGTGCCGGACGATCTCGGCACGGTGGTGCAGGTCAGCGCCGGTTGGGAGCATACCTGTGCCCTGAGGGATGATGGGGCGCTACGCTGTTGGGGCAATAGCATGGATGGCCGGACGGACGTGCCGGAAGAACTCGGTGCAATCAGTCAGATCAGTGCTGGTGCGTTTCACACCTGTGCGTTCATGGATAGCGGGGATGTATCTTGTTGGGGCACCCACTGGGGGGGACGAACGGACGTGCCGGACGATCTCGGTGTCGTTACTCAGATCAGCGCCGGTTGGGAGCATACCTGTGCGCTGAACGAGGATGGGCTGCTGCACTGCTGGGGGCCCAACGCGAGTGGCCAGACGGACGTGCCGGAAGAGCTTGGTGCGATCACTCAGGTCAGCACTGGCGGAAAACATACCTGTGCGTTGAGCGAGGATGGGGCACTACACTGCTGGGGCGACAACGCGAGTGGCCAGACGAGCGTGCCAGAAGCTCTCGGCGCAGTCAGTCAGGTCAGCGCCGGTTGGGAGCATACCTGTGCGCTGAACGAGGAAGGGGCATTGTACTGTTGGGGCGACAATGAGTTTGGCCAAACCACCATCCCGCGTGATCCGTTAGCGCTCCGCTAAAGTGATGGACGAACATAGCCCCATGGATTAGGCTCTGGCGCAACTTGCGCCAGAGCCTAATCCATGGGGCTATCCATTCTCCCTGCCCTTACGCTACTAATGGCTCCCAAGGATCACTTGGTCGGTAGACTATTGCATGGCGCATGAGATTACGCAAGGTTTCATGCAGCGCATCACGGGTAAATGGATCATCATAGCCCGTAATCAGCCGATCAATCGCATCTTGGAACTCAAGCGTAGGGCCGTAACGATAGACCGAGTCGCCGTTCGCGGTGGCAGCTTGCAACATAATTCCGTCATGAGCAAGTTCATATAATGCCTGATTCACGCTCCAGATATCACGGCAAACACGGTCGGCAATAACCTGGGGCGTGGCCTCCATGCGCGGGTTCTCATGGAACATCAGGAGCAATTGTAGCTTTACGGGCGTATCTACGGCCTGCTCCAGCAGCTCTTTTACCAGAGGATCCACCATGATTGCCTCCTTGCACCGTGTGCGGTTCTTATCAGTCGTACCTTGAGTACGAACACGGGCTATTTACAGGTGTAAACAGCGTATACAAAACCGACTCCTGCTGCCGAGGGAGGAGTTACTTCAAGGGGAAAGCGGGCGCACCACGCCGATCTGCTCTCACAAGTTGAGCTTAGTATACACGAATAATCCGATTTGTGAAAGAGGTATTTTGCCAGATTTTTGACTTTTTGCGTTAGGCTTTCACAGTGCTGGTATAATGAAGCCGAAATGTTGCGCATATGGCGCATGGTGAAGGAGACATGTATGACAATTCGGGTCGCGGTGCTTGGTGCCACTGGTACCGTTGGTCAGCGCTTTATTCAACTGCTTGAGGATCATCCCTGGTTTGAGATTGCCGCTCTGGTGGGGAGTGAGCGTAGCGCCGGACGTACCTATGCTGAGGCGACCCGCTGGGTACTCGATACGCCGATGCCTCTTGCGGTGCGCTCGATGGAGATTTTGCCCGATACTGCCGACCTTGATACTCCGTTGGTCTTTTCGGCGTTGCCAAGTAAGACCGCTGGGGCGATTGAACAACGCTTGGCCCGCGCTGGCCATATTGTCTGCTCGAATGCCTCAGACCACCGCGCCGAGCCTGATGTGCCGCTGCTGATTCCTGAAGTGAATCCTGAGCATCTTGAGTTGCTTGCGGTGCAGCGGGCGAATCGTGGCTGGAGTGGGGCGATTGTTACGAATCCTAACTGTACGGCGACTGGCCCGACTATGGCGTTGCGCCCGCTCCATGATGCCTTCGCTGTTCGTAAGCTGCTGCTCGTGAGTATGCAAGCCCTCTCCGGCGCTGGCTACCCCGGGGTGCCTTCCTATGATGCGGTGGATAATGTGCTGCCCTATATTGGCAACGAGGAGCCAAAGGTCGAAACTGAACCGCAGAAGATGCTGGGCCAACTGCAGGATGGCCAGGTTGAACCTGCTGCCTTTACCATCTCGGCCCACTGCAACCGCGTGCCTGTCCTCGAAGGCCACCTCGTCTGCCTCTCGGTCGCCTTTGAACGCCCCACCAGCCTCGATGAAGTGGTGACTACCCTCCGCAACTTCCGCAGCTTGCCGCAAGAGTTGGGCCTGCCCAGCGCCCCCGCCGAGCCGATCATTGTTCGTGATGAACCCGATCGCCCTCAGACCCGCCGTGACCGCGATGCCGGTTTTGGCATGAGTACCACCGTTGGTCGCGTGCGCCCTTGCCCCATCCTCGACTATAAGTTTGTCTGTCTGAGCCACAATACTATCCGTGGGGCCGCAGGTGGCTCGTTGCTCAATGCGGAATTGATGCATGCCCAGGGTATTTTTTAGAGGCTGTCTGAAAAGCCCATAAACTGGCGTTGGAGTGCCGGCTTCAGCCGGCTAAAGCCGGCACTCCAACGCGTGCCCACTAGCTTTTCAGACAGCTTCTTAGGGAGGGCCAAGCCCTCCCTAATACCGACTACCCTTGAGCATGCCGCATTATCAACAACGCTAAAGCCCATTGGAACGCCATGTTCGGCAATCTACAATCTACAATCTACAATCTACAATCGTAAATGGAAGCCTATGGACTACAGCGCCACCATTTCTGATCTCACCGGCGACGTGGTACTCTACCGCGATCTGGAGCCGTGCGATGCTGCGTTGCCGCGCTTGGCTGCGTTGCGTGCGGCGCTGAATATGCCGCCAGGCCAGCCGCCGCGTAAGCGCGACCAGGCGTATGCCCGTGTGGCTCTCGCTGTTGCTCACGCTGCCCGGCGTCACGCTGGTGGCCCCCCCCTCGCTGCGCTGGCGGTGATTGGCGACACCGAGAATGATCGGCTGCTTGCGACCCATCTGGCTGCTCTTGGTGAGTTGCCTACCTATGGCTTTATTGGCGAAGATCGGCCCGTTGCAGCCGAACATATGGTTTGGCACGAGCAGATTGCTACCGCCACGCGCTGGCACCTGATCCACGCGTGGGCCACGATCCTTGAATCGCGTGGGGTGGATTGGGCCCGTACCGCTCTGCTCATTGATCTTGATAAGACCCTCCTGGGCCCACGCGGGCGCTCCGATGGGGCCATTGATGATGCACGGGCCGAGGGGGCGTTGGTGATCGCCCATACCATCTACCCGGAGTTGGACGTGCCCGCCTTTCGCCGCGACTACGCCGAACTCTGCCGCTCCGAGTGGCATTCCTATACCCTCGATAACCAAGATTATGTGGTCGCCACGGCTCTCTTTGCCGCCGCTGGTGCCATCAAGCTTGAACACCTGCAGGATGCCATGACCCACGGGCCTACCCCTACCTTCGCGCAGCAACTGAGCGCCAGTGCCAGTCAGATACCAGCGGGGCTGGCACCACTCCATGCCGAATTGTTTGCCCGTGTCGCCCAATCTGACCCAACCCCCTTCAAGGCTTTTCGTCGCGCCGAACTGACCGCTACGCTTGAACGTATGGCCGATGGACGGCTGACCCTCTGTAGCGACATCTACCACTTGGCTCAGCGGCTCAAAGCCCAAGGTGCCCTCTGCCTCGCGGCCTCCGACAAGCCTGCCGAGTCGGCCATTCCCTCCGCCGAGCAACAGGCCATTGGTATGCTGCCATTGCACCGTATGCCAGCAAAGATTGGGTGACGGGGCTTCGACAGGCTCAGCCAACTCGCTGGCTGAGCCTGTCGAAGCCACCGCGACGTTGGCTTCGACAGGCTCAGCCAACGTCGCGGCCCAGAACTTTTTCGTGCTAACAATTCATTTCGTGCGTGTTGGCGGCGAAGCCACCAACACGCACAAAAAAAACTGTTCAACGCTCACTGGTATACGGTACATCCTAACTCGTCACTCGTCACTCATAACTGATATGATGCTCCACAACCTTACCATCTCCGTGATCGGCCCAGGGGCTATGGGCGAAGCTATTGTCGGTGGCTTGTTGCGCCAAGCATTGGTGGGGGCTGATCAGCTTCTGGTGAGCCACCCGCGTGAAGAGCGGCGCCGTGAGTTGGCTGCACGCTATGGGGTGCAGACCAGCCACGATAATGTTGCTGCGGCCCATTGGGGGCGCGTGGTGATCTTTGCGGTGAAGCCGCAACAACTTGGCCGCGTCCTCGATCCGCTGCGCGGAACCCTGCGCGACGATGATCTCGCTATCTCAGTGATTGCCGGGGCTAAAATCTATGACTTTGCCCATGCGCTAGAGCATCCCGCAGTGGTGCGGAGTATGCCCAATACCCCCGCAACCATTGGAGAGGGCATGACCGTTTGGACCGCTGCGGCTGAGGTGAGCGAACAGCAGCGGGGTTGGGCCCGCACGATCCTGGGCAGTCTGGGCCATGAACTCTACGTAGATAGCGAAAACTACCTCGATATGGCTACGGCCATCAATGGCACCGGCCCGGCCTATGTCTTTTTGATGATGGAAGCCATGATTGATGCCGGAGTGCATTTGGGCCTCTCACGACGCATCAGCGAAGAGTTGGTACTTCAGACCATGCTTGGTTCGGTGCGCTATGCCCAGCAGAGCAGTGCCCACCCGGCCCAGTTGCGTAACGGCGTCACATCGCCTGGCGGCACCACCTCTGCGGCCCTCAGCGAGCTTGAACGCGGCGGCATGCGAACCGTTCTCGCCGATGCCATCTGGGCGGCCTATCGCCGCTCGGTTGAACTTGGTAAAGCGAGGTAGCTTTTACGTAACCATATACCAATAGTTATGAACTGTACATCTATACCAAAGGCTGTTATAATGATTCTCGTCTGTCAGTCTAAACTGGAGGAGAACAACTGTGAGCCAAGTCGCCACTGAGGGTATCATTCCCCTCGCCCCCATGGCAACCCTGCGCCCGCCTGAGACGATCAGACCGCTCCGTATTCTGCTCATCACCCCTAAAGGTCATAAAGAAGAAGATAGCAGCCAGAAGGCGCTCTTCCTCATGGGTGTCGGTGTGTTGGTGAGCATTACCCCACCGCAACACCACATTGAGTTGGCCGATGAGCTGTTTGGCGATCCGATTGACTACGCGGGTCGTTACGATCTGGTAGGCATTACCACACGCACGATGAATGTGATGCGGGCCTATGCCATTGCCGATGAGTTTCGCCGCCGTGGCACCAAGGTGGTCTTGGGCGGGGTTCACGTCTCGTTCAACTACGATGAGGCAATTGCCCACGCCGATACGGTTGTCTGTGGTGAGGCTGAACACCTCTGGGCCCAGTTGCTCCAAGATTTGGCAGATGGCCAGTTGGCACCGCGCTACGATTCCAAAGATTTTCCGCCTGTCAATGAGGTACCTCCGCTCGATTATGCGCGCATCTTTGCCGCCAGTCGGCGCGATAAGGTGGACGCCCGCAAGTCAATTCCTATCTTTATGACCCGTGGCTGCCCCTATACCTGCGCCTTCTGTGTGACGCCAAACTTTACCGGGCGGCTCTATCGCATCCAATCGCCTGAGACGATTCGCGCCCAGATCGCTGAAGCCAAACGGGTCTTTTTCAAAGAGACAAAGTATGGCAAGACCCCCTGGTTCATGTTTACCGATGAAAACCTGGGGGTGAATAAGCAGCGCACATGGGAGATTCTCGAAATCTTGGCTGAGTGTGACATCAAGTTTAGTAGCTTCATCAGCATCAATTTCCTTGAAGATGAGAAGACGGTTGATCTGCTCGTAAAGGCTGGCTGTCTGATGGCCCTCGTCGGCTTCGAGTCGGTCAATCAGAAGACGCTCCAGAGCTACAATAAGGGCCGCACCAATTCGGTGCAGCGCTACGCCGAGATTATTGATAACTGCCGTAAGGCTGGGCTCAATATCCAGGGCAACTTCCTCACCAACCCTGCCATGGATAGCTATGAGGATATGGCCGCCACCGAGCGTTTTGTGCGCGATAATAACTTGGTGATGCCGATCTATTCCATCATTACGCCCTATCCCGGTACCCAGCTCTATAAGGATTATAAAGAGCAGAACCTGATTGTGGACGAAGATTGGGATAAGTATACCGCCCATAACTTGGTGGTACGCTGTGATCGCTACGATCCGCTGGAGTATCAGTTGCGCTACCTGCAACACTTCTTGGGGATGTATGCGTGGCCCGCGATCTTCAATCGGGTGCGTAACAATAGCAATCGCTTGGTTAACCTTGTGACCAGCGTGCTCTTCCGTAAGAATCTGCAAGATCAGGTCGCCAGCGTGCAGAGCGGCAAGCGCCGTCCGGTGCAGCAGGGCCGCTACACCAGCCCTGCGCCAACCGAGAAGGCCGAACGGGAATTGGCGGCAGATTAAGAGAAGAACAGGGGAACAAAAGAACAGAGGAACAGAATGTTAGTTCTGTTCCTCTGTTCTTTTGTTCCTCTGTTCTTTTGCATGGTAAGATAGAACCAAACCCACGATGTGTGAAAGGTGACTATGGAGATCTTCAACATCCATCTGTTTGAGTTTCTCCTCATCGCGGGGCTGGCGCTGATCATTTTTGGCCCTGAGCGTTTGCCTGAGGTAGGCCGCTTTCTGGGGAAGCAATTGGCGCGCTTCTTGGCTTGGCAACAGCAATCGCCTGAAATCCAAGTCATCAATGAGGTGCGGGCTGAGCTTGATCGTGAGATCGCTAGTTTACGCGATGAGTTGGTGCGTACCCGCACGCAACTGGATGTTTCACAGGATGTCGAGACGTTACGTAAGGATCTGCGGGCGATGGTGCGCTTGCGTGATGATGATCTGACGGTTAAGCTCGCGGGCAATGGGACGCAGGCGGCTGAAACAAGCGCCACGGTGCCCGTCGCAACCGCTGCCCCGATTGCGCCCCCAGATAGCCTGAAGGCGCCGGCTTCAAAGGTGCAGCGTGGGCCTAAACCGCTGCCACCACACGCTGATGAAGCGCTGCAAGCACATGAGCCTGAAACAGAGCAAGCAGCCCTCACCGCCGAGCAGCCAGCAGAGCCCGCGCAGCAAGCAGCCCTCGCTGCCGAGCAGCCAGCAGAGCCCGCAGAGGGGCAAACTCCAGCGGCAACCGAGTATGCCCATGCTGAAGCAAAACCTGAAATTGTCCCCACCACCCCGCAAGGGACGGTGCCGACAGCCCGCCCAAGCCCGCTACGCCAGCAACAAGCCTCGGGGGTACGCAATACCATTGATGAGGATACATTTGAACTGCTCCAACGCGAGCAAGCGTTGCAACAACAGGTTCAAGCAGTTGAAGCCACAGAGCCCCGTGGTGCTGAATATCAACAATTGATGCAACAGGTAGCACTCATGCAAAACGATCTGCACAACCTGACGATGGCCTTGCAAGCGCGTGGTTTGCTCGAAGCGGATTGGCGTCAAGCTGGTGTCACCAATGATCAAGATCGGGTTGCCCAATGATGTCTGAGCAGTCGCGCAATGCCCCGCCCCCCCCATCCGACGAGGCGGCCTCGATGTCGCTGATTGACCACTTGGTTGAGCTCCGCCGCCGCCTCGTGCGCGCTAGCATTGGGGTGATCATCGGGATGGGCTTTGGCATCTTTCTGGTTATGGGGCCCTTTAAGCTGGTTGATCTGCTGATCACCACCTTTGCCCCCCTGACCGACCGCCCTCCGGTGCAGAGTGTTGGCACCACCGAGGAGTTTACGAGCTATATGACCGTGGCCCTTGCGATTGGGGTCGTCTTGGCCATGCCTGTGATCGTCTATCAACTCCTCGCCTTCATTGTGCCCGCGCTGACCCAGAGAGAACGCAGGATTATCTTCATCGCACTGCCCTTCGTGATCCTCTTCTTTTTGGCTGGCATCGCGTTTGGGTGGTTTATCACCGTGCCAACCGCAATCCGTTTTCTCGTTGGCTTTTCAGGCTCTGAGCTGATCGAAAGTCAACCTGCGCTCTCCAACTTTATCACGACGGTCACCGTCTTGCTGCTGATTAACGGCATCGTCTTTGAGTTGCCGGTCATTATCTATGTTCTTGCCTTCTTAGGAGTGGTCACCTCAAAGCAATTGGCGAGCTACCGCCGCTTTGCGATTGTAGGCGTCACCATTGTGGCCGCCTTCATCACTCCGACGGGCGATCCGATCAACCTGGCGCTCTTGGCCATTCCCATGTACTTCCTCTACGAACTGGGCATCATTCTGGCGCGCTTTGTGCCCAAGCGAGATTGAGCGTGAGAGAGAGGAAAGAGACGTAGAGGGTTGTACCACTTCCTCCTTCATCCTTGCACCAGCACCACCCCAAGCCAAGCGCAGCCGATCCCTAGCAGGGGTTGGCCGATGAGGTTGCCCACTGCGGCGTAGCGTCGCCCCTGCTGCCAGAGCTGGGTGGTCTCGAACATGAAGGATGAGAAGGTGGTGTAGGTAGCGCAGAAGCCAAGGCCAAAGAGCATCTGGAGCGCATCAAGGGGCCAGTCGCTCTGGTGGGTGGCTAATCCGACCAGCATGCCCAGCAGGATGCTTCCGCTCAGGTTGATGATGAGGGTGCCTAGAGGAAAGCTGGTGGCGCTGCGGCTCTGGATGAAGCTCACGGCATGGTAGCGGCAGAGGGCGCCGCAGACGGCCCCCAGGGTGAGGAGCAGCCAATTCATGGTGTTTTGCTCTGGAGTAGGAGGTGGGCAAGCTGGATGCCCACGAGCGCAGCCAGTAGTCCCCCACTGAGCGAGAGGATAAAGTAGGCTGCCGCACTGGCAAGGGCTCCGCCTGCAGCAAGCTGCACCAACTCAACACTCACCGTCGAGAAGGTGGTCAACCCGCCTAAGCAACCCACTGAGACGAAGCGTTGCAGTTCGCGGGGCAGGTTGGGGCGGCTGAGGAAGATGGTCTGGAAGAGGCCAATCAGCAGGCAGCCCATGATATTAGCGGCGAGGGTGCCATAGGGCAAGCTCGTAAGGTTGAAGGGGCCCGCCAAACTCGTGAACGCATAGCGCACGGTGGCCCCAATGATTGCGCCAATGGCAACAGCAAGGGAATCGCGGTTCATACCGGGCGAATACGGCGTAACAGCGCAGCCAAGCGGTCGTAGTCATCTTTGAGCAGACCCGCAAGTTCACGCCCAGCGCGGACTAGGTAGTCGCGCCCGGCGGGGCGCACCCGGGCGGCGCTGCGGATATAGGCCGCGAGTAGTTCGTCGTTGGGCACTTGGCTGGCAAAGAGGATACTGCGGAAGCAGGCATAATCTTCGCTGAAGTGAACCAGTTCATCGGCGGAGCATTGGTAGACCGAGTAGTGGACGGGGGGCGGGTGGGGCGGCAGGTAGTGGTAGAGCGCCGTTTGTTCAAGGAAGCCTACGGTGAGCGCGGAGAACTCGGTTTGCAACACTTCGGCAAGATCGGGATTCTCGAAGTAGATCTGGTCATCGAACAGCTCACGCCCACTATAGGTACGCCCGCGCACCACTGCGCGCCCGCCTGGCTCTTTGCTGCCGGTGCGGATCTCATAGACCAAGCCATAGACCGCGAGCTGGGCATCGCGGGTCGCGGCGCGCACGAGCGCACCAAAGGGGGGCGCACTGTGCAGTTCATAGGCTCCGGCGGTGAAGCGGGTGGTATTCGACTCGATCACCTCAGCGATACGTTGCATATATACCAGTGATGAGTGAGAAGTGGCGAGTGACAACGAGGATAGAGCAGACACCAATGAATGTTGGTACGCTCTACCCCCGGCTAAACTCTTTACTCTCACGCTTGGCCGAGACGCCGCCGGGGGCTTCGGCGCGGTAGAGGCTGCTCTCGATCAGCCGCTGGAAGGCGCGCCGGTCGGCACTCCGCACAATGGCCTGCTCATGGGCACGCGCCAAGGCAACGGGGTAGCCGCCCCCACGGGCGCACTGATCGTACACCAAGGTATGAACTTGGTCAACAAACTGGGCTTGCTGGGCCACCCATTGGGGCATTTCGACACGGCAGAGTTCACGCCCAACGCGCATATGGAAGAAGTGAATCTGGTGCGGGCCATAACGCTCCACGTTGATGCGGCTCATCGAGAGCAGGATCGGGCCGCGTTGCCCATCGCGCAAGCGTTCACCCATAATATCGCTATCAACCAGACCCTGACACGGCTGACACGAAGGCGTTCGCCCGGCACGCTGGTCGCTACAACGATCACAACGGGCCCCACGCCCAGCCGCCACATCCACATCGGGGCAGAGCATCAGGCGGATGCTGCCGACCAATTCGGGCGAACGGGGGCGGCTGATGTAGGAGGCGACTGGAATTTGGCGTTGGCGCATCTGTTCAAGGTAGTCGAGGTATTGGGACATGAAATGATCCTGCACGACGCGCTCGGCCCCGGCGAGCGTCCAACGCACAAGTGTACCGTCTTGTAGGGCCACAGCGGGCAAGCTACCATCGAGGTGTTCAGCGGCCAACGCGGCCAGGGCCAGCCCTTCGTCAACATCCCGGCGCGCACTGAGGTAATTGCCTTCAATCGGGATACGCCGCGCCCCATCGTGCAGATAGAGATCCTCATCGTGGTAGCAGAGGGTTGGCTGCGAGGTGAGGCGGGCCGTAGGGGCTTGGCCATAGCGCAAAAAGACCTGGCCGATATTGATCACATAGCAGGGAATCGCGCCGTGGCGGTCGAGTTCAATCTGCGAACCATCGGTAGCTACGAGGCTATAGGCTGGCGGCAGGGGCGGCAGATCAACCACCGTATCCAGAGGCTCAACTGGACGGGCCAGCAGCCACGCTGCCGTCTCACGGCTCAGATCAACCGCCTGGGCCCAATGGGCTTCGGCACCAACCTCTGTGAGCATCCGCTCACGCATTGCGGCAGCGCGGGCCGCACTACTGGCCGCATCAGCGGCTGCCGTATGGCTCATCTGGCGCACTTGACGCCCAAGGGCGGTAAGATCGAGACCCATGTAGGGATTCCACAAAGCAAGCATAAGAACGTACATGCAGCTTACAGTACAGATGTTTTTTTGTCAAATACAGGAAACTCCTGTCGCTCACGCCCCCATGAGTTCAAGCAGTTTTGGATAGACCAGATCAATCTGCTGCAACTCCTGGTGCGGATCAATCAGATCATGGATAACCTGCTGTTCAATGGGGAAGCAATAGTCGCGCACTGGGGCGGCCTGGGCGCGCCAGCGGGCAATGAGGCGCTCAATGGGGGGCATGGTCACAGCTTCATCAAAGGCATTGGCTACCACCACTAGATCGCGGGCGCGGTGGGGCGCATAGCGAGCCGCAGCAAGCACCTCCAGCCCCAGTTGAGCCACAATCCCAAGGGCACGCGAGCCAAAGCGGGGGTAGGTGTGCTGCATCGTATGGCCCTGATCGAGCAACTCCGGATCCCACCAGACGAAGCGATTCGGCAAGATACTTGAGGTCAGGGCGATGAACGACGTAAGCCAAGGATGGATCTTGCTACTCCCCAAGACCGGCGAGATCAGCACCGCCTGATGAATATCGGAGCGATACTGTGCGGCATAGGCGGCCAGATTCGCCCCCGCCGAGAGGCCCAGCAGATCAACGCGCTCACCCAAACCATGAGCAATCTCAAGGCTCAGTGCGAACGACGCGAGCAACTCCGCCCGCGAGAACTGGGCCAGCGCCTCGCTCATGCGATCGGCCATACCGTGGTGCGGCATACGCGGCACATAGACAGTATGCCCACGGCTATGCAACTCCTCCGCAAAGCGCCGAAACTGATGGGGGCAATTGGTATAGCCATGCAGCAACAGCACACAACGTGCAGTACGCCGCCCATGGGTCAAGGCAAAGCTACCGCAGAGCGGATTGAGCGGCAACGCCGACTCACGATAGGCCCGATACTCCAAGTGAGCCAATGCGTTTGCGTAGGGGGAGGGAGAACGATTCACAAATAATGACCTCTAGAATTTGCTATAATAAATTCACCAATGCCAGCACAAAATTCAGCAAATGTGAACATGCTTGTTTCTATTCTTTACCAGAAACCGTGTACACCCTGCATTATACCTGTTCCATGCAGTGGCGTCAAGCGCGGATTTGCGGCTTCGCTGTCAAAGCGCAACAACTGACGGGGGGTTGGGGGCGGCAAAGCCGCCAACTCTTTTTGTTCGGTGTTGGCGGCTTTGCCGCCAACACCGAACAAAAAACGGGGTTTGGGGCGTAGCCCCAACCTCTCCCACCGGAACGGTGGGTGCCCCCAAACCAATTTAAGCTTCAACTATCCTAGACAGATGCCCATGCAACGGCTACAATGCAGGACGCGGGCTGCGTGGTGTGCGTGTGCCCATCCTGAAACCAAGCGCTTGGGCTTGGTCTCTTTTCAGAATGAGGAGTACCCATGATCCGGTTGGAACATGAAATTCTTTTCACTCCCATCCCCGAACGTATCGCCCGTCTGCGTGAGTTGGCCTACAATCTGTGGTGGACGTGGCATCCCGAGGCGCAGGAGCTCTATCGCCAGATTGATCCTGACCTCTGGGAGTTGGATTACCACAATCCGGTTGATTTCTTGCGTGATGTGCGTCAGCGTAAGTTGGACGCGGCAGCGGCTGATCCCGCCTACCTCAAGCGCTTCGATGCCGTGATGAAGGCGTTCGATAGCTATATGGGGGCTAAGAAGACCTGGTTTAGTAAGCACCATCCGAATGCGAAGGATGTGCAAATTGCGTACTTTAGTGCCGAATTTGGTCTCCATGAGTCGCTGCCGATCTATTCCGGTGGCTTGGGCATCCTTTCGGGCGACCATGTGAAGGAGGCGTCCGATATGGCCCTCCCCTTCGTCGCTGTGGGTTTTATCTATCCCCAAGGCTATTTCCGTCAGCGCCTTGACCATAGTGGCTGGCAGTTTGCTGAGTATAACAAGATTAATTTTGCTGATGTGCCCGCGATTCCCGCCCTTGATCCCGATGGTCACGAGGTGGTGGTTGAGGTTGAGTTGCCCGGGCGCACGATTTACGCCAAGGTCTATAAGTTCCGCGTCGGGCGCGTGGAGTTGCTGTTGATGGATACCGACATCCATCCCAATAGCCCCCAGGATCGTGAACTTTCGGCACGGCTCTATGGCGGCGACCAAGAGATGCGGATCTCTCAGGAGTTGGTTTTGGGCATTGGTGGCGTGCGTGCCCTGCGCCGCCTCGGCTTTACGCCGACGGTCTGGCATATGAATGAGGGCCATTCCGCCTTTTTGGTACTCGAACTCTGCCGTGAGTTGGTTGCTCAGGGCGTGAGCTTTGAAGATGCGCTGCAACAGATTAAGACCCAGTGTGTCTTTACGACCCATACGCCCGTTCCGGCGGGTAATGATGCCTTCCCGCTGCCGATGATCGAGAAGTTCTTCTGGAACTTCTGGCCCCAATTGGGCCTTACCCGCGATGAGTTTATGCAGATTGCGCTCCAAGAGCAGCAGTGGGGGCCGACGTTTGCGATGACGGCCCTGGCGCTGCGTGGCTCCGATTTCCACAATGGGGTGAGTAAGCTCCACGGCCATGTGGCGCGCGGGATGTGGCAGTGGCTCTACCCCGGCAAGAGCCAAGATGAGGTGCCGATTGCCTCGATTACCAATGGTGTCCATACCGCTACTTGGCTCGCCCCAGAATTGCGTGAGCTCTACAATGCCTATTTGGGCAAGACGTGGGAAGATAATCTGGACGATCCCAAGGTTTGGAAGAAGATCTATCAGATTCCCGATGAGGTGCTCTGGACGACGCGCCAGAAGTTGAAGTCCCAGCTTTTGGCTTTTGCGCGTGAACGTATTGCTGCGCACCACCGCCACTTGCATCAGCATGTGCCGACCGATCCGCTGCTCGAAGAGGGGATTCTGACGATTGGCTTTGCTCGTCGCTTTGCGACCTACAAGCGGGCTACGCTGCTCTTTAAGGATATTGAGCGCCTTAAGTATCTGATCAACCGCCCCGGCAAGCCGATCCAGTTTATCTTTGCGGGTAAAGCCCACCCCAAGGACGATCCAGGCAAGCACTTTATCCAGGATGTCTACCAGTTGGCGCGCCAGCCCGGCCTCGCAGGGCGCATCGTCTTCCTTGAGGAGTACGATATGGCCGTGGGGCGGGCGATGACCCAAGGGGTTGATGTGTGGCTCAATAATCCGCGCCGTCCCTATGAGGCGAGTGGTACCAGTGGGATGAAGGCGAGCCTGAATGGTGCGCCCAATTGCTCCATTCTCGATGGCTGGTGGCCCGAAGCCTACAATGGGCAGAATGGCTGGGCGATTGGCGAAGAGCGTGAGTATAGCAATCAGGACGAGCAGGACTGGAATGATGCACAGTCGCTCTACTATCTCCTCGAACACGAGATCGCCAACCGCTTCTACGATGGACGCACCGATGCGGATGTTCCCACTGCCTGGATTCAGGTCTGCAAAGAGTCGATAGCGAGTGTCGCGCCTGCCTTTAGTATGCGGCGCATGCTTGCCGATTATGTGCGCGAGCTCTATATGCCTGCGGCGGGGCATGGTTCGGCGAAGGGGTAGGGGAACCATGTTCCCCTAAACCCTTTTTGTTCTTTCGTGTTGGCGGCGCAGCCGCCAACACGGAACAACAAGAATTCTTTCGGGGGAGGCTTCGCCGCCTCCAACCTCCATATGTTCCAACACACATTGACAATTGGGCGCATTGCAACGATCCCGATCCGGATCCACTGGAGTTGGGGGTTGGTCTTTGGGCTGTTGGTCGTAACCATGCAGCCGGTCTATGCGCTCTATGCATGTGGTACGCCTGATCCGTGTGGGCCGGGGGTGGGGTTGGCGGTGCTGATGGCGCTGCTGATTGGTGTGGCGATTGTCCTGCACGAGTTGGGCCATGCGCTGGTTGCGCTGCGACTGTTGGTGCCGGTGCATAGCATTACGCTCTTTGCTTTTGGGGGGGTGGCTGAGGTTGAACGTGATGCGCCGAGCCCCCAGGCTGAACTGGCGATTGCCATCGCTGGCCCGGCGGTAAGTCTACTTTTGGCGCTGGCTTCGGGGCTGATCTGGTGGAGCTATGGCGGTGTGGCGGCGGTGGCCCCTGTGGCGCTCTTGGCGGCCCATTTTGCGGTAGCCAATGGCATGATGGCGATCTTTAATCTGCTGCCCGGCTACCCAATGGATGGCGGTAGGGTGCTGCGGGCGGCGCTCTGGTTCTTGGGCAATGATGACTTGCTGGCCACCCGCAATGCTGCGCGGGTCGGACAGCTCTGTGGCTGGGGGTTGGCTCTGCTGGGCATCATCGTCGCCTTCGCTACCCACCAGCCCCTCACGGCCCTCTGGATGGGCTTGATTGGCCTCTTTCTGCATCGTACCGCCAGTATGAGCCACCGCCAGAGTCGGCTCCAATTGGCCCTCCGCGGTGTCTCGGTCGGCGACCTCATGCAGCGCCATGTGCGTACTGTGAGCCGTGAACTGAGCATTGAGCAATTTGTCGCACGCTACATGCTTGGTCAGGCGGAGTTGGGCTTTGCGGTGGTTGAAACAGCCCCTGATGCGCCCCAACCGCGCCTGTTGGGGATGTTGACGATCAACGATCTGCGCCGCTTTAAGACCAATCAGTGGACGATGTGTCTTGTTGGTGAGGCGATGACGCCCCGCAGTCAAGTCTTGACGCTTACCCCCACGATGGCGGCGTTTGATGTGCTGACCGAGTTGAGTTCTGCTCCCGCTGGCATGCTGCCGGTGACTGAGGGGGATGTGTTGGTGGGTATGCTGTGCCGTCGTGATGTGGCGGTCTTTGTGCAGGTGCAATTGACGCGGAGTAGCGCATGAGCTTGCTCACGATCTACGACCGGCTCCATGCCCACTTTGGCCCTATGATCGGCCCGCAAGCCTATCGGCCATGGTGGCCCATCTTTGGCCCTGATGCTCCCTTTGAGATGCTGGTTGCTGCGGTGTTGGTGCAGCAGACCCGTTGGGAGTTGGTGGAACGGGTGGTCTTGCGCCTGCTGGCTACGGACATGCTACAACCTGCGGTCTTAGCCCAAGCGCACGAGCAATCTTTGGGTGATCTGCTGCGCCCAGTTGCCTTCTACCGCCAAAAAGCCTCCGGCCTGATCGCCATTGCAAGCTACATCCAGCAGCACTACGCTGGTAGTACCGCAACACTGCTGGCCCAACCAACTGAACCCCTGCGCCAAGAGTTGCTTGCGCTACCGCGCATTGGCTACGAGACCTGCGATGTTACGCTGCTCTACGCTGGGCAGCATGCCATCTTTGTGATTGATGAGTATACGCGGCGCCTGTTTGAGCGGGTGTTCCAAGGGCAGGAGTCAGAACCTCAGGGCCAGAAGGCTACAGGCAAGAGTGTTTGGCGTCAGCCATATGAAAAACTGCGCGCGCGGGTTGAGGTTGCTCTGCGGATCGAACAGCAGCAGCATGGCCCCACCGTCCACATGGAGCAACAGACCCTCTTCGCCGATTTTCATGCCCAGATCAATGAAGTGTGTGTGCGCTACTGCCTGAGTCGCCCGCGCTGTGATGGCCCTCCTGCACGCCGCGTCTATAGTCGCCAAGAGGGCCGCGATCACTACCATGGGCGTATGGATGCGTGCCCCCTGCGGGCAATGTGTGCCTGGAGCAACTCTCAGGCTTAGAGTGTTTGAAGAGATACAGAGAATTTTACCACAGAGACACAGAGAACACAGAGAAGTTTGTGATACTCTCTCCACTACAACCTCTGTGCTCTCGGTGCCTCTGTGGTGAAATCCTCTGTATCTCTTCTCGTTGACGTTTTGAACCCCTTGTTCAACATCGAGGCATGATGAGTGAGCAACCTGCCCCCCAAGGCACACCCCTAGAGGTTTTGGCCGTCTTTACGCGCTTAGGCTTCACCTCGTTTGGTGGGCCTGTAGCCCATGTGGGTTATTTTCGGGAGGAGTTGGTCGAGCGGCGGCGCTGGTTGGATGAGGCGAATTTCGCCGATCTGGTGGCGCTCTGCCAGTTTTTACCCGGGCCTGCCAGTAGCCAGATTGGGATTGCGTTGGGCACCGCACGGGCCGGGTTGCTCGGCGGGTTCATGGCCTGGATCGGCTTCACCATGCCCTCGGCGCTATTGATGCTCAGTTTTGCCCTTGGCCTCATGGCCCTGGGTGGCGATGGCACAGCGGGTTGGTTGCAGGGCTTCAAGGTGGTGGCGGTGGCGGTTGTCACCCAAGCGCTCTGGGGCATGGCCAAGAACCTTACGCCCGACGCGCTACGCGGCACCCTAGCGATTAGCGCTGCGGTTTTGCTGCTGCTCTGGCCCGCTGCCTGGATGCAGATCGTTGTGCTGTTGCTGGGCGGGTTTGCGGGCTGGCTCTGGTTGAAGGATGGCCCCCAGGCAACCCAAGCCTCCACCTTGGCCATCCATGTACCTGCGCCACTCTCGTGGGCGAGTGGTCTGCTGCTGCTGCTCGGTTTAGGGGCGTTGCCCCTGCTTGTGGCCGTGAGCAACAACCACGGTCTGGCGCTCTTTGACGCCTTCTTCCGCGCTGGCTCGCTTGTCTTTGGCGGCGGGCATGTGGTACTGCCACTGCTTGAGCAATACGTGGTTGCGCCGGGTTGGGTGATCCGCCCCGAGTTCATTGCGGGCTACGGGGCGGCCCAGGCCATGCCGGGGCCAATGCTCAGCTTTGCGGCCTACTTGGGGGCCATGAGTGGCCCGGCCCCCAACGGGCTGCTGGGCGCAAGCATTGCGCTGCTTGGCATCTTCTTGCCCTCATTCCTGCTCATCTGGGCCAGTCTGCCCCTTTGGGCGCGCCTCCGCAGCGCCCCCAGTGCCCAAGCGGTGCTCCGCGGCATCAATGCCGCCGTCGTCGGCATCCTACTGGCCGCCCTCTACGATCCAGTCATGACCAGCGCCATTCACAGCACCTTCGATGTCGCCTTGGCGCTCAGCGCCTTTGCGGCCCTACATCTATGGCGCGTGCCGGCATGGGCTCTGGTGCTTGTGGCCGCCGCCGGGGGGCTGCTCTTTGGATGAGAGAGGGCGCAGAGGACACAGAGAATTTCACCACAGAGGCACCGAGGGCACAGAGGATTTTGTTAGCACGAAGAAGCCCTGGGCTCGTAGGGATGCGTCGCGTTGGCTGAGCTTGTCGAAGCCACTGCGACGTTGGCTTCGACAGGCTCAGCCAACGTCGCGGCCCAGAACTTTTTCGTGCTAACAGGATTTTTAGTTGGGCTACCACCCTCAAACCCTCTGTGTCCTCGGTGCCTCTGTGGTTCAAACCCTCTGTGCCCTCTCCAAAACCTCACACATTAAACAAAAAGTGGCAAATATCCCCATCCTGCACAATGTAGGTCTTGCCCTCCATGCGTACCGTGCCCTGCTTCTTGGCCTCGGCCATCGCACCGGCCTTGACCAGATCGGCATAGGGCACCACCTCGGCGCGGATGAAACCACGCTGGATGTCTGAGTGGATAGCCCCAGCGGCCTCGACGGCGGGCATACCACGGCGGATGGTCCAGGCGCGCACCTCATCGGGGCCAACGGTGAGGAAGCTGATCAGCCCCATGAGGTCATAGCTGCGCTGAATCACAAGGTCGCGCGCCGGGCTTGTGATGCCCAAATCATCCATAAAGCTCTGCGCGTCCTCATCGTCGAGTTGGGCCAATTCGGCCTCAATTTTGCCACAGAGCGGTACCACCGCACTCTGCGGGTAGGCGTACTCGAGCGTCGGAGGGGCAGCGATCTGCGCCTCACCAACATTGGGCACCAAGAGCAGCGGCTTGGCCGTGAGAAACTGGTAGCCACGGATCATGCGCTGCTCCTCATCGCTCAAGCCCAGCGCCCGGATCGGCGTCTCCGCCTCAAGGGCCGCCTGGAGGCGCACAAGCAACTCCTGCTCCGCGAGCCGCAACTCCTTCTCCTTGGCGGCCATTTTGGGAATCTCGGCACTGAGGCGGCTGAGACGCCGTTCAATGATTGCCAAATCGGAAAAGGCCAACTCCAGATCAACCGCCTGCACATCACGGCCCAGATCAAGCGAACCATCGGGGTGAGGCACCCCACTATCCTCAAAGGCGCGCACCACATGCAGCAGCGCATCGGCGGTACCGAGATAGTTGAGCAACGCCGGAGGCAAGCCGCCCCCCTGGCGGCCACCGCCACTCAGCCCCGCCACATCAATATACTGCACATCGGCGTGAACCGTCTTCTTCGGCTTAAAGATACCCGTCAACACCGCAAGGCGCTCGTCGGGCACCTTCACCGTAGCCAGATTTGGCTCCAACTGACCCGACGAATAGGCTGTGGTGGCAGCCGTGCCTCGGGTCAAGGCATTAAAGACCGTCGTCTTCCCGCTATTTGCCAATCCGATCAGCGCAATCTTCATAGTGACCTATCAGAGCGAGTCGGGCGAAGCCCTCAGCGCAACCCTCTTCCGTATCTGAAAAGCTACAGTATAGCGCGGGGGCGCAAGGGGCGCAAACAGAAAATATATTCATTGCCGCACAGGTGTCCTTCGCGGCTTCGCGGCTTTGCGCGAGCTTATTTGAAAGGTATTGGCTCTAGCTCACGCTCATGGGCGGTCTTCAACTCGGTGACCGAGTTCCGGCGCACGAACAGATCCGGCATTCCCGTCAGCGCAGCTTGCTTCCATTCCCGCAGCACCGTCGGAGCGACCCCGTGCTCAGATGCGAGCTGGGTGATGGACTTGGTCTCTTTTAGCAGCTCCAGCATGAACTGCGCCTTGAATGCAGATGTGTAAGACGTTTTCATAGACCTATGCTACGGAACCTTGGCCGGATGAGTGTCTAGATTCTTGGGTCCATCATAGGCAGCCCGCCCGCATAGATGACATCGGCCTCGACGACCGCCTTCGGCTTCTGGTAGCGTTTGCCATCGGGAACCTCGTGGGTCAGGCTCTTGGGCAACGAACGGGCGATGGTGTAGATCGTCTGGACTTTGTAGGCATCACTCGTAATCCGCAGCGTCGCGGTGCCCACGCGGGCCATATCGAGTGCCCCGCCGCGCACCGCATCGGCCCCCACAAGGAACGGCTGGCCGCAGCAGCGCCTTATTTGAAGCTAGGATGCACTATGCTACAATGAGAACGCCTTGGGACGCATCACGCGTAACCCTCGGCACATCTCGTATCTGAAGATGAGGGTAACTATGCAGACCATCACGGTTGAACTTGACCCAACAACCAGCGCACGCGCCCAACGTCTCGCCCATGCGCGAGGCACGACGATAACCGCACTCGTCCAGAGTCTCATCGTTCAACTCGACGCGAGCGACTCGGCGGTGGACAGCATTGGTGGGCTCTTTGCCGATGAACCGGCCCTCTTAGATCTTGTTGTCGCGCAAGCGCTTCATGATCGTGAGCAGCAGCCATTGCGAGCGGATCATGGCTAAAGTCCTCTTGGATACAGACATATTTTCAGAGATTCTCAAGGGCAAGGCATCCATACCCACACAACAGCAACGCCTACCACCAAGCCGTTGGTCAGAACCAACAACCCTGGCGGTAGGCGTTGCGCGTGCGTCAACCCCACCAACCCAACGGACGTTCACACTGGAGCCAATGGCCGGACTCGAACCGGCGACCGGCTGTTTACGAAACAGCTGCTCTACCTACTGAGCTACATTGGCGTAGGTGTACCATGCACGCCGGAATTATAGCCTAGCCCTACCTACATGTCAAGCACGACGCTCTCCTTTCTCCCATTGATTGCACAGTTTTCTGCATCTTGCCCTATCCGTTATAATGT
This sequence comes from Candidatus Viridilinea mediisalina, assembly GCF_002532535.1. GTDB lineage: Bacteria > Chloroflexota > Chloroflexia > Chloroflexales > Chloroflexaceae > Viridilinea > Viridilinea mediisalina. Next base: position 48,910 of record NZ_NQWI01000012.1, on the reverse strand, counting down.
TGCTGCCTATGCTATAATTATACGGCTAGGGAAATGGCCCCCTGTGGCTTTTTTATACTATAAAACAGGAGTTGTGGCGTTCCCATGGAGGTATCTGTGCAAGAAGAGACACCTGTTCTCTTCAATTTCCCATCGGCTGGAACCCCTGATTCACTGGGCGATCATTCCAGCGCCGAGCGTGATCTGATCGTGATGCCAGTGCCCGATACGGTTCTCTTTCCCCATATGCTTGCGCCGCTCTTTTTGGTGGATGAGGCCGCTATCGCTGCCGCTGAGTTGGCGTGGGCCGGTGAACGGGTGGTGCTTGCGATTACACGCCGTGAAGTTGCCCCTGGACGCTCTGCACTGGACGATCTCTATACCGTTGGGGTTGAAGCGACCCTCCAACGTTCGCGTAAGATGCCCGATGGAACCACCAGCGTGGTGCTTGAAGGCCAACGCCGAATGCGTGTCGTTGCGCCAATTGAAGATAGCCCCGCCCTGCGCGTGCGTGCGACCCCGCTCTATGGCGATGATGAACGTACCCTCGCCATTGAGGCGATGATGCGGGCCGTCCTGGCCCTCTTTGAAAAAGTTGTTCGCCTCTCGCGTACCCTCCCCGATGATGCCTATATTACTGCGCTCAATGTGGACGATCCCGGTGGGATTGCCGACCTCGTTGCTTCGACGCTGCCAATTAGCATCCCTAATCGTCAGCAGATTCTTGAGACCATTGATCCTGAAGAACGCCTCCATCGTGTCTCGACACTCCTGACCCAAGAACTTGATCTGCTTGAATTGGAAAATCGGATTCAATCACAAGTACAAAAAGAGGTAGATCGTAGCCAACGCGAATTCTTTCTGCGTGAACAACTCAAGGTTATTCAGCGTGAACTTGGTCAAGACGACCCGACACAACGTGATTTGGCCGCCCTGCGCGCCCGTGCAAAAGAGGCTCACCTGTCTGAACGCGCCCGCGCCCGCGCCGATGAGGAGATTGGTCGGCTTGAGACGATGCCTCCCATTACGCCTGAATATTCGGTTGTACGTACCTATGTTGATTGGATTATTAATTTGCCTTGGGATAAGGCGAGTGATGATGAGATTGATCTGCGCCACGCCGCCCATGTCCTTGATCAGAATCACTTTGGCCTGACCCGCATTAAAGACCGCATTCTTGAGTTTATTGCGGTGCGCCAGCTTGCCGGTCACCTCCAACGCGCCCCGATCCTCTGCTTCGTTGGGCCGCCTGGCGTTGGTAAGACCAGCCTGGGGCAGAGTATTGCCCAAGCGGTGGGGCGCCCCTTTGTACGCCTGAGCCTCGGGGGGGTGCGTGATGAGGCCGAGATTCGCGGCCATCGCCGTACCTATATTGGCGCAATGCCGGGCCGCATTATTCAACGCATGAAAGATGCCGGTACGGTTGATCCCGTCTTTATGCTTGATGAAGTTGATAAACTGAGCGCCGATTTTCGTGGTGATCCCGCCCACGCCCTGCTTGAGGTGCTTGATCCTGAACAGAATCATACCTTCTCTGATCACTACCTCGATCTTCCTTTTGATCTCTCCAAGATTTTTTTCATTACTACTGCTAACTATCTTGATGATATCCCCGAGCCACTGCTCGATCGCATGGAGGTAATTACGCTTCCTGGCTATACCGAGGACGAAAAGCTCCAGATTGCACGCCGCTTCCTGGTGCCACGCCAACAGCGTGCCTCTGGCCTCGCTGAACATCCCCTGCGCTTTAGTAACACCACGCTTACGACGATTATTCGTGGCTATACGTATGAAGCGGGGGTGCGGAACCTTGAACGCGAGATTGGCTCGATCTGCCGCAAAACTGCCCGTCGCATCGCCGAGGGTCGCACATATCCCCGCGTCATTATGCCGCGCATTGTTGAACGGCTGCTTGGGCCACCACGCCACGAAATAAAGGCCGCCGACCGCGAAGATCAAGTTGGCGTTGCTACGGGTATGGTCTATACCGGCGCTGGCGGTGATATTATGGCCGTCGAAATTTCGCTGATGGAGGGCAAAGGTCAATTGACCCTCACAGGTCAACTTGGTGAAGTGATGCAGGAATCGGCCCAAGCGGCCCTCTCCTATACCCGTGCCAATGCGAATGCCTTGAACCTCGATGTTCGCCGCTTCGAAAAGACCGATATTCACGTCCATGTCCCCGAAGGCTCCACCCCCAAAGAAGGGCCCTCTGCCGGGATTACCATCGCTACCGCGCTGATTTCTGCCCTTACCGGGCGTACCGTGCGCCATAGTATTGCGATGAGTGGCGAGTTGACCCTGCGGGGCCATGTGTTGCCGGTCGGTGGGGTCAAAGAAAAGGTGCTTGGTGCCCTGCGTGGTGGGATCAATGAGCTTATTCTGCCCCAAAAGAATCAACGTGACCTGCTCGAGATTCCCAAAGCGATCCGTGCGCGTCTGAAGATTCACTTTGTGAGTAATCTCACCCAAGTGCTTGATCTTGTCTTGGGGCCTGTCCCGCCCAATCCACCTAAACGAGCAGTCATTGCGAAAAAGTGAGGGCGTCATGTTAGTCACGATCCTGCGCGAAGAGACTCGAGCATACCACGAACGGATCGAACGTTCGCCTCTGCTCCGTGAGTTGCTCAATCCGACCCTCAATGCGCGCTTCTACGCCGCAGCCCTCGGGATTCACTATGGTATCTATGCCCCCCTTGAGGCGCGTCTGCTCTTTGCCGCCGATTGGGTCGCCCTGGGATTCGATCTGAATATCCGCCTTAAAACGCCTCTGCTTGAGGCTGATCTGGCTCACTTTGGGCTCGAAGGTGAGTTGCTGCGGGCGCTGCCCTCGTGTACCCATCTGCCGCGCCTGCCCGACCTCTTCGCTGCCCTTGGTTGTCTGTATGTGCTTGAGGGGATGACCCTCTGTAGCCAGTTGGTGGCCCGCCAATTGGCCCTGAGCCTCCAGCTTGAAGCAGAACAAGGTGCCGCCTTCTTTAATAGCTATGGTACCCAAGTGCGGCCTATGTGGCAGCAGTTTGCCGAAACGTTGCAAACCCTCGGTCACGAACAGCCCGATGCGATCATTGCCGCTGCTTCGGCTACCTATGCCTCCATCGAAACGTGGTTTAGTGAAGGCTACCGCGCCATGACCGGCGCTCGCACTGGTGTCTCCCATGTGAACCTTAGTGGCTAGGTAGACCAGCTATGCGACAACACATTGAAGTGCCAGGCGAATGGGCCAGTATCTCCACCCTGCTGGCCTTTACCGATAGCTTAGAGGCATGTGAAGTCCTTTCGCATGAACAGTGCTACCTGCTGCGCCTTGTCATTGAAGAGATTGCTACCAATATTGTAAAGTATGGCTATATTGAACAGCCGCCCGGCCCTATTCAGGTCACATGTGAGTATCATGCCTCCCGTTTGGCGATTACCATTCGTGACCGTGGTCGCCCCTTTGATCCCCGCGATCATCCCTTGCCCGACTTTACCTCCGCAACCGCTGAACGGAGCATTGGTGGCTTGGGGCTCTATTTTGTCTGCGAAATGGCCGATGATGTACATTACCACCACGATCCTACCAGTGGCTGGAATGAATTAATTGTGACGAAGGCGAGTACTTGATGATCGATCTGCTACGGCGTATTCCTCTCTTCCAAAACCTGCCCCCTTCCGACCTGCACGATCTGGCCCAGATTACCCAACGCCGTAGTCTGCTCGCGGGCGAAGTTCTCTTCCAACAGGGCGATGTTGGCCCTGAGTGCTTTGCGATCCTTGACGGCGAACTTGAAATTATTATCTATGTTAATGACGCCGAGCATCGCCTTGATGTCTATCGCCCTGGTCAACTCATTGGCGAAATGGCCCTGATTGACCAGAGTCCCCGTGCGGCAACGGTGCGTGCCCTTACCAATAGCGATCTGATTGTACTCAATGAGGCCGCTTTTCTGCGCTTGCTGCGGGCTAGCCCCGATCTAGCCATGGCGATGTTACGCAATGGTGTGGCCCGCGTGCGCCATACCAATCAGCAGATGATTGGCGATCTTGAACGCAAAAATGCTGAACTCCTGAGTGCCTACCGCCAACTCCAAGCCGCCCAGGCCGATTTGATTCGCCTCAGCCGCATTGAGGAGGAACTCGCTGTCGCCCGCCGCATCCAAGCCTCTTTCTTGCCCCGTAGCTTGCCTCAACCAGCAGGCTGGACGCTCGCTGGCTATAGTCGCGGAGCCCAAGCGGTTGGTGGCGATTTCTATGATTGTATCCCCCTGCCCGGCGGGGTGCTTGGCCTCATTGTGGCCGATGTCTGTGGCAAGGGGATCACCGCCGCGCTCTTTGTTGCCCTTACGCGCTCGCTGCTACGTGCTGCTTCGCTCTCGCCCCAAAGCTTCCTCGGTCAAGGAAACCACGACCCTGAGCATATTATTACCGGCGCGGTCTGGATGGTCAATGACTACCTCTGCCGCGAACATAGTGATAACGCCCTCTTTATTACGCTCTTCTATGCGGTGCTTGATCCGCGAACCGGCACACTCACCTATCTCAACGCTGGTCACAACCCTCCACTGATCATTGGGCGCGACCCAGAGCGCAGCATCGAGACGGAGTTGGGCTTTCTGCCCATTGGCATTACCTCCAACGAACCCTACGGTATTCTGCATGAACACCTCGCCCCCGGTGAATCGCTCGTCGCCTTTAGTGATGGGATCACCGAGGCTTTTGGCCCCGATGAAGAACAATTTGGTGAACAACGCCTCGATCAACTCCTGCGCGCCTATGCCCCCCAAGGTGCCCAGGTGATGCTCACCAAGGTGATCGAGTCCGTTGATCATTTTACCGCTGGGTTGCCCCAATCTGATGATTTAACCCTGTTTATTATTGCAAGGGGGTGTGCGTAGCCTCGCCGACCACTAGGGGAAATCGTACATGGTCATGCTATAATGCGCTACACATGTATGCTGCCCCACCCCCCTCTGTAATCTTCATATGTACTCAGAAGGAAGCTACCCATGAACGTCGAGCAGATCGACGATGTGCTGGTCTTCACCCTGCCTCAGCGCCTGGATGCCAATGGTGTTGCAGCCGTAGAACCCCAACTTGCCCAGCAAGCCGCCGCGCACCGGGGTAAGATGATTGCCGATATGAGCGAAGTCAACTTTGTGGCCAGCCTCGCGTTGCGCATGCTCCTCACGACCCTTAAAGTTGCCCAACCCCTCGGTGGCGACTTACGGATCGTTGGTTTGCAACCTCCTATCGCCGAGATTTTCCGTAAGAGCCGCTTCGATACCTTGTTCAAAATCTACCCCGACCGCGCTGCGGCTCTCGCTGACTACCAAAATAATGGGTAATCCCAGCATCATCAAGAACGCTACAGTCCATTGAGACGCCATGTTCGGCAATCTGCAATCTGCAATCTGCAATCTGCAATCTGCAATCTACATTGACCCACCTAGATCAGCATGCTATACTGCCTGCGGTATACGTGCTGTTGCTCCCGATGTTTCCACAAGACAAAGGTGTCATATGGCCCAGACCCGTTTGGTCATTGCGGATGATGAGTCGATCATCCGTATGAATCTCAAAGAGACGCTTGTTGGCCTCAATTACCTCGTGGTTGGTGAGGCTGGTGATGGTGTGAGTGTGATCAATCTCGCCCGTGAGCTGCGCCCCGATTTGGTACTCATGGATATCAAAATGCCCAAGCTCGATGGGATCCAGGCTGCTAAAATCCTGACCGAAGAGAAGATCGCACCTGTCCTGCTACTTACGGCCTACTCCGACCGCGAGCTGGTTGAACGGGCGAAAGAGGCTGGTGTCGTCAATTATGTCGTGAAGCCCTTTCGCGAAGCAGAACTCTTGCCCGCGATTGAAATTGCGATGGCGCGCTACCAAGAGTTCCTGGAGATGGATAAGCAGATCTCCGACCTCAAGGAGACGCTCGATACCCGCAAGCTCGTGGAACGTGCCAAGGGTATCCTGATGGATACCCAGGGGCTCAAAGAGGCTGAAGCCTTCCGTAAGATTCAGCAGCTTTCGATGAATACCCGTAAGTCTATGAAGGAGATCGCCCAGGCGATCTTGCTGGCGAATGAGATCTAGTGTCTGGATTGGACGAACGGCAGCCAGCCTCTGAGCCCCCTGAGCCTCCGGTTCCATCCGTGCGCTCGCGGCTCGTTGCTGTGTTGCCGTTTGCCGTGACAGCCCTTGTCGCGGTGCTGTTGAGCCTCGCAATTCAGTGGCTGCTCTTTGCCCCGCTGTCTCTGCATGCCCCAATGCCAACCCCAGTAGCCCTGAACACTCCGCTACCCGCTGCGACGCCCCCTGCCCTTACGCCTGCGCCAGCCCCCGCGCCCCTGCCCGATCTGCCCGAAAATCTCCTGCGCCTCGCAATTCTTGATCTCGAAGATCAGAATCGACGCCTGCGGAGTGACCTCTACCTGCTGCGTGCCGTCGCTCAACTTGATGATGCCCTCGTGGCCCTCCAAGCCAATCAGCTTGATGAGGTAGACCGCAGTATCCTTATGGTCTATCGCTCGCTCGACCAAGCCTATGCCTTTAGCGCCGAACAGGATAAAGGCCCCCTCGATACCTTCCGCCTCCAGTTAAGCCAGATCCGCGATGACCTGCACCTGCGCCCCGAAGGTGCCGACCGCCGCCTCCGTCAGCTCCGTGCGCTCATGTTGAGTCTGGTTGAGGCGTAGCATGGTAGCCGATCTCCTCATCTGGTGGCTGGTCGCCCAGTTGATGGGCTTGGTTGGCTTGCTTCCGGCACGCTGGCTTTTTGGGGCGCTGCCCGATCAGGGCTATGCCTATGCCAAGAGCTTGGGCCTGTTGCTGGTGGGCTATGTGGCTTGGATGCTGGCAATGCTCGGTGTGGCCCCCTTTGGGCGCATGAGCCTTGTGCTAACCATTTTGGCGCTCTTGGGCCTCGCCCTCTGGCGGGCGCGTGGCTCGTTATCGCTCGTTTGGCTACGAAAACCACGCATCCCTTTCCATGTGTTTAGCGGCGAGTTGATCTTTCTTGCGGCGCTACTCTTTGTTGTCTGGATACGCGCCCACGATCCAAATCCATGGGGGACTGAGCGCCCAATGGATTTTGCTTTTTTTAATGCTGTTCAAAACACGGGCATCTTTCCCCCTAACGATCCATGGTTGGCCGGTTTTAGTATTAACTACTACTATTTTGGCTATGTGCTCATGGGCGCAATGGCGCTGCTCAGTGGGTTGGAAGCGCCAGTGGCCTACAATCTGGCTCTGGCCCTGATCTTTGCCCTCACGGCCCAGGGCGTCGCAGGGACAATCAGTAACCTGATGCGCCTGAGCCAAGCCGCTGTGACACCAATGACCCTTGAACATGCCGCATTATCAAGCACGCAAAAGCCCATTGGGACGCCATGTTCGACAATCGACAATCTGCAATCTACCATCGTAAATGGTACGAGCCGCTGGGCCTTGATGCTGGTGTCGCTGCTGGGGGTTCTCATTGTGCTGGTGGTTGGCAATCAGTCGGGGGCGCTGCAGGTGCTGCTGGGCAATGAGCGTGCTGTGGTACTCAATGGTGCCGAGTTGCTGGCCGTTGCGCCCCAGGTTGCCCGTGGGGCCAGTGAGTTGGTGCTGCCCGCGCCCATCTTGAGCCAAGACTTTGGTCAAATCGAACGTCTAGCCCGTCAGGATCAGATCCAGTCCTTCAATTGGTGGTGGCCCTCGCGCTCGCTCTGGGATGCCTACCCGCAAGATCAGGGCTTGCGGCGTTACAATATTACCGAGTTTCCACTCTTTAGCTTCCGGCTAGGCGATCTGCACCCCCATGTCATGGCGCTGCCCTTTGGCCTGCTGGCAATGGCTTTGGCGCTGCAAACGGTGGTGGCAGCATCCGATCAGCGGGGCTTGCGAGGTGTGCAGGTGGGTTTGATTGGCTTGGTGATCGGTAGTCTCTATGTGATCAACAGTTGGGATTTGCCAAGCTACCTGCTGCTCTATGCTGGCGCGTTGGCCATTGCGGGCATGCGCGCTGCCCCTCCCTACCCCTGGCTGGCCGTGGGGCGGCAACTGTTTGTGGTGGGGCTGGTGGCCTATCTGCTCTTTTTGCCCTTCCATCTGACCTTTCGCTCGCTGGTGGGCGCGGCGGCCCCCTTGCTCGATTGGCCGATTGTGGGCCGCCTCACGTCCATTATCGCGCCCTATGCTGCTGAACGCAGCGGGCTGCATGCCTTTGTGATCATCTTTGGGCTCTTTGCGGTCGCCTTGGTGAGCTTTGTCTACCTGGTGCGGCCTACTGAAACCCCATCGGACTCTGATGAGCACCCGTTGCGCGAATTGCCCTTGGGCCTCTTTTGGTTACCCTTGGGGCTGCTGCTGCTGGGGCTGCTCTTCGGCTTCCCCCTGCTGGCCCTGGGCGCCTTGGGCTGCTTGGCCGCTTGGCGGGCTCTCACCCTCGCCCAACAACCCGCCGCGAGCTTTGTGCTCCTCGTTATCACCCTCGGTTGCGCGATTATCTTTGGGACAGAGTTGATCTTCATTCGTGATGTCTTTGGCACACGCATGAATACCATCTTCAAGTTCTACTACCAAGTCTGGCTGCTGTGGGGCACCGTAGCCCCCTTTGCGCTCTGGTGGATGCTGCACCATGCCCAAACGCCCCGCGCCCGTGGGCTGGCCTGGGGGAGTAGCGTAGCGACCCTGCTGCTCCTGATTGGTGCCTTGGTCTACCCGTGGCTGACCCTGAGCGAAGTGGGGCGGGGCCGTTGGATCGGCTTGGAGGGACGCACTCCGCGTGAGTTTAGTGCAGCAGGTGTCGCTTCGGTGCAATGGCTGCGCAGCATGGCTGCGCCGGGGAGTGTGGTGTTAGAGGCGGCGGCAGTAGACAATGCTGATGCTGTTGCGGCAGGACTCGAAACGCCGCGCTGTGGTGGTTCCTACAACGGCGAAGGTTTCGGCGGAATTGCCGCAGCCACCGGGCTACCGACCATCTTGGGTTGGGATGGACACCAGCGCCAGTGGCGCGGAGGCGACCCCGAGGCCTTAGCTGAACTGGGGCCGCGCTGCATCGCTGTGGATAGCATCTACCGCACCCTCGATAGCAACCATGCTCGTACCCTCCTCGAACGCTACCATGTGGCCTATATCTATATCGGCCAGTTGGAACAGAATCGCTACCCCCCAGAAGCCTTGGCTAAGTTTAGCAACCTGGGTGAATTGGTCTTTCACGAAGAGGAAGTAAGGATCTATCGGGTGGTGGAGTGGGCATGCGGGGATGCGGGATGCGGGGATGCCTTCAGGTAGAGCGTTTTTTGAACAAGGGGTTCAAAACGCCAACAAGAAGAGGTACTGAGGATTGAACCACAGAGGCACCGAGTACATAGAGATAGTGACAGAGGGCGTGCCAACAACGGTGATTGCTATGCCACACCCTTCTCTGTGTTCTCTGTGGTTCAATTCTCTGCATCTCTGCAAAAACTCCCTCCGCCTTGAGGACACCCCACATCCGCCTTAAGTCCCCTCTGCCCCTAGTCAATCACGTGAGCCTCAAAATCAACCTGTAGGCGTATGACAAGTCGCCTAGCTTCTGCTAGTCTATGAGTAGCAAGATCAAGCGCGTACGACAGGAGCTCACGATGTTCAAAGGTTGGTTTACACGGCGTGGCGCACGGGATGCCAAGAATGCGGTGCCGAGCTCGCACCTGATCGATCTGCGTAACATTGTCAAGACCTTCGAGAGCGCCGCGGGCAGCTTTACCGCGCTCAAGGGGGTGAGCCTGACGGTGGATCGCGGCGAGTTTGTAGCGGTCATCGGTAAATCGGGCTCCGGTAAGTCTACGCTGATCAATATGGTGACCGGGATTGATCGCCCCACTAGTGGCGAGGTTTTTGTTGGTGGTACGCCGGTGCATACGCTCAGCGAGGGCCAGATGTCGGTCTGGCGTGGCAAAAATCTGGGCATTATCTTCCAGTTTTTCCAGCTTTTACCGTCGCTTTCGGTGATCGAAAATGTGATGCTGCCGATGGATTTTTGCAATATGTATCGCCCTCGTGAGCGACGCGAGCGGGCGATGATGCTGCTGGAGCAGGTGGAGATGACTGAGAATGCCCATAAGTTGCCTTCGGCGATTTCGGGGGGGCAGCAGCAGCGGGTGGCGATTGCCCGTGCGCTTGCCAACGATCCGCCCATCCTGATTGCCGATGAGCCAACGGGTAACCTCGATAGCAAAACGGCTGAGGCGGTCTTTCGGCTCTTTGAGGAGCTGGTGGCGGCAGAGAAGACGATTGTTATGGTAACCCACGATAACGATCTGGCCCGCCGGGCCAGCCGCTCGGTGATTGTTGCCGATGGCGAGATTGTGAACCAGTATCTCGCTCAGGCGCTCCCGCGCTTGAGCCTCGATCAACTGATTACGGTCACCCGTCAGCTTGATCGGCTCAGTTTTGCGCCGGGGCAGCCGATTGTGCATCAGGGCAATCCTGCTGACTATTTCTATGTGATTACCCGTGGCCAGGTTGAGGTGATTATTGATCAGCCGGGCGGCGGTGAACTGGTTGCCGAGGTGCTAAACCAAGGGCAATACTTTGGCGAACTTGGTCTGCTTGATGCCGATGGCATGCGCCGAGCTACCGTGCGTGCCGCTCACGCTGGCGATGAGGTTGAGGTGGTGGCGCTAGATCGCGCTGAGTTTCATGCGATGCTGGATGCCTGTGAACGGACACGCGCCGATGTTGAACAGGTGGCAGGGCAGCGTAGATCGAATGGTATGGCGGCGTAAGGGAAGGTTCGATAGCCGATAGCCGAAAGCCAAAGGAGACCGCTCATGCTTGCACCGCGTTGGCGTAAAGTTGTTGGCGATCTGGTGAGCAATAAGACGCGCACGATCCTGGTGGTGCTCTCGATTGCCATTGGTGTCTTCGCGATTGGTATGGTCTCGGGCGCACGGGCGATCCTGATGCGCGACCTCAATGGCGATTGGAACGCGGTCAATCCGGCGAGTGCCTCGATTGTGGCGAATGATATTGATGATGCGTTGGTGCAGGTTGTGCGGCGTATGCCGGGTGTGGCCGATGCCCAGGCGACGCGCAGTGTTAGTCTGCGGGCGCAGAGTGCTTCGGGTGAGTGGAAAGATCTGCAGTTGCAGGTGATTACACGACCTGAAGATCTTCGGATGTATGTGCCGACGCCGCTGAGTGGCGAGTGGCCCCCCGCCCGCCGCTCAATCGTGCTGGAACGCGCTGCCCTGCCCTTCCTTGGTGTCGCTGAGGGCGATACGCTGCTCGTGGAGTTGCGGAACGGCAAGCGCCACGAACTCACCATTGGTGGTACGGTCTACAATCTGGGTAGCGGCTTCCCCACCGCATTGTCCAATATTGGCTATGGGTATATCAACGACCGCACCGGGTTGATGTTGGGCGCACCCGCCAACTACACGGCGATCGATATTCTTGTGGCTGAACACCACTACGATGAGGCACATATTCGCTCAATTGCGAGCGAAGTGGAAGCACAGATTGAACGCAGTGGGCGCATCAGTGGCGGCACCTTCATCAACAAGCCGGGCGTCTACCCCGCCGATGATTTTGTGCAAGCCTTTACGCTGCTGCTCACCATCATTGGCCTCTTTGCCCTGCTGCTCAGTGGGTTCCTCGTGATTAACACGATTGGTGCGCTGCTCACGCAGCAGATGCGCCAGATTGGGGTGATGAAATCGATTGGGGCCCGTAGTCGTGACATCGCCCAGCTCTATCTGGTGACGGTGCTGGTCTTTGGGCTGCTCTCGCTCGTCATTGCCATCCCGTTGGGCGCACTCGGCGCATGGGGTTTGGCCGCCTTCTTTGTGGCGCTCTTCAACTTCAATATTGCGACCGTCGTGCCGGCGCCTACGGTCTTGACCCAGCAGATCGCGGCGGGGCTGATCATTCCCTTGCTGGCCGCGTTGGTGCCGGTGATCAGCGGGACTCGCGTGAGTGTGCGCGAGGCGGTTGGTGGGCCTGGGTTGGGCAAGGGGCGCTTTGGGCGCAGCATCATTGACCGCATGCTCGAACGGATTCAGTTCCTCTCGCGCCCGATGCTGCTTTCGCTCCGCAATACCTTCCGGCGCAAAGTGCGGCTCATGATTACCCTGAGTACCTTGACGCTCGCTGGGCTGATCTTTATGGCCGTGATGAGCGAACGGGCAAGCTTGCATACCACCATCTCTGAGGTCTTTGAACAGATTGATAACGATGTCTTTATCTTTATGGCGCGCCCTTACCGCACCACTATGCTCGATCATGTGGCCAATCTGCCCGATGTGGTTGCGGTGGAATATTGGAACACCTATGGCACCCGGCTGATTGATGCGGATGGCCAGGAGAGTACCAAGACCTACCAGCTTCACGCGGGGCCTGCCGAGACGACGATGCTCAATGTGGTGATCAACGAGGGGCGTTGGCTGCACCCCGATGACCATGGTGCCGTCGTGCTTTCCAGCGATTATATTATAGATCACCCCGAGGTGCAGGTGGGTGATACGGTTCGCATCAAACTGAACGGGCGCGAGTTGGATCTGCAAGTGGTGGGGCTGGCGCGCAAGCCCTTCCCCATGGCTGCACTCTACGTGAACCTGCCCACCTTCAGCCGCCAGATGGGCGACACTGGGCAGGCGCGTGAGATTCGGATTGTGACGAGTGTGCGCGATCCGCTGGTGCAGCAGCGGGTAGCGACCGAAGCTGAGGCGCTGCTACGCAGCCAGGGATTTGAGGTCGCCTTTGCGCGCACACTGACCCACTTTCGGGAGCAGAACCAGTTGGGGGTGGATATGGTCATCTACTTCCTCTTGATGATGGCGATGCTCTTGGCTGCGGTGGGTGGTCTAGGGCTGATGGGTACCATGAGCATCAATGTGCTTGAGCGCACCCGCGAGATCGGGGTGATGCGTGCCATCGGCGCGAGCAACTGGGCTATTCAACGGATTGTGATTGTGGAAGGGTTACTGATCGGCATGATTAGTTGGCTGGTGGGCGCTATTCTCGCCATCCCCGTCAGCTACCTGATGCACCAGGGGATCGAGGCGATCTTCCAGGGTGACGGTTCTTTCACCTTTGTCTTCTCCATCCCCGGAGTGCTACTTTGGCTCGCTATTATCCTCTTCCTGGCCACGTTCGCCAGCTTCCTGCCCGCGTGGAACGCATCGCGGGTCACTGTTCGAGATGTGTTGGCGTATGAGTAGTGAGGAGGCATGCGGGAACCGGGTTCCCGCACCTGCCCCCTCAGCTACAGAACAAACATGACATATTGGTCATATGTAAGAGGAGTACATCCATGCGGCGCAAGATCTTCTTCACCATACTTTTGGCTAGTACGCTGCTCTTCATGGGCGCGTGTGGTCAACCCGATGCGGCGGCGGATGCAACGACGGGCAGTGCTGCTGTAGCCACAGAGCCGACGGAGATTCCGCCGGTGCAGGCACCAGCGGCGGTGATTGCTGAGGGCAAGGTGGTACCAGCGAGCAGTGTGAGTCTCAATTTTGAGCAGCCTGGTACGGTGGCTGAGTTGTTTGTAGCGGAGGGTACGATGGTCGAAGCGGGCGAGCCTTTGGCGCGCCTCGATACCCGCGAGTTGGCCTTACGCATCGATCAGGCTCAGGTTTCGTTGGAGCAGGCCCAGGCCGATTATGATCGCTTGCTCGAAGGCGCAACCCCAGAGCAGGTTGCCGCAGCGCAGGCCGAAATTGCGCGGGCGCAGGGCAATGTGCGCTCGACCCAGGCGAGTGTGACGGGCGCCGATCTGGCGGCGGCCCAAGCCGAATTGGAGAGCGCCCGTGCCCGTTTGGCCCAACTCCAGGCTGGCCCCAAGGAGACCGAGTTGGCTTCCGCGCAGGCTACCATTGACCAGGCGCAGGCCAATTTGACCAGCCAGCGCGATAATCTGTCGCGGGCGAAGGTGGATGCCGAGTTGCGCCTTACGACGGCGGCCAATGCGCTGCGTAATGTCCAAGACAACTACAGCCGCATCTATTGGGAGAATATCGAACTGGATCGGGCTTCGAGTGACGATCTGCCCCAGGCGCGTCTTGATGCCGAGGCTTCGGCGCTGCGGAACGTGCATGACGCAGAGACGGCCATGGCCCAGGCGCAATTGGCGCTTGAGCAGGCGCAGCGGGCCGAACAGAGCGGGATTGCAGCAGCGGAGGCGCAGGTACGCGACGCGCAGGCCCGTTACGACCGACTGCTCAGCCCGACCGATGCCGATGCGATTGCCGCAGCGCGGGCGCAGGTCGCCTCAGCCCAAGCGCGGATTGCGAGCCTTACGAGTGGCCAGCGTGAAGGCAACGTCGCCGCAGCCCAAGCGGGGGTTGCCGCAGCCCAAGCGCGTCTCGCCGAGATCCAAGCCGCCCCCAGTGATGCCCAACTCGCCTCGGCGGCAGCGCGGGTACGCGGGGCCGAAGTGGGGCTCCGCCAAGCCGAACTGAACCTCGAACGGGCCACCCTGCTGGCCCCCATGAACGGCGTCGTCGCACAACTCAACCTCAAGGTTGGCGAAGTACCCAACCAGAGCCAGGCCGCACTCATCATTGCCGACCTAAGCAGTTGGCAGATCGAGACCGAAGACCTCAGCGAACTGAGCATCGTGCAGGTACGCGAAGGCGACGCGGTAACGATTGGCTTTGACGCCCTACCCGACTTCACCTTACCCGGCACCGTCAGCCAAATCAAGCCCTTGGGCCAAAACCGCCAAGGCGACATCGTCTACACCGTTGTGATCAAGCCAACCAGTTGGGACGAGCGGCTCCGCTGGAACATGACCGCCACCGTCCGCATTGGGGAGTGATGTGATCTTGGTGTGTTCCGTAGGGGCGTAGCAGCGGCCCCCCCAACGATCACCGCGCCGGAGGGGATGTATGGGCCGCTGCTACGCCCTACCCGGCGGAGATCGCCCATCCTGCGCAAGCGAGGTTTAAGGACAGACAGAACATGTGTTCATTGCCGCAAAAGAGCGCAAAGAAACGCACAAAAACTGCGGTTAGGGAAGCAGAAATTGTTGTTAGCGCGAAAAAGCCTTGGGCTCGTAGGGATGCGTCGCGTTGGCTGAGCCTGTCGAAGCCACCGCGACGTTGGCTTCGACAGGCTCAGCCAACGTCACGGCCCAGAGCTTTTTCGCGCTAACAAAAGCCTGTTAGCACGAAGAAGTCCTGGGCTCGTAGGGGGGCGTCGCGGTGGCTGAGCTTGTCGAAGCCACCGCGACGTTGGCTTCGACAGGCTCAGCCAACGTCGCGGCCCAAGGCTTCTTCGCGCTAACAAAAGCCTTGGGTTGGCAGGCGACCTCATGGATTTCCATATGATTTGAGTATAACATGCTCCCAAAAAGGGAGTAAATCCCAAGCTTCGTGACGCATTGGCGAGTGATGTAATCTTGGTGTATTATACCGTTTTCGATTGTAGATTGTAGATTGCAGATTGCCGAACATGGCGTTCCAATGGGCTTTTGCGTGCTTGATGATGCGGCATGTTCAAGAGTAATTGGTATTTAGGAGGCATGCAGCGCATCCTGAGGCCGCAAATCTATTTTCTATTTGCTCGTTTTTGTATCCTTCCCTTATCCTTCCCTTATCCTTACAATCTAGTATGCTCATTTGGCTCACGCTTGGCCTAATTGGGGTCTTGGTGCTGACGGGATTGGTGGCGCTGCTTTGGCGGCGCTTCTACCGCGACGATCCCAGCAATGTGGCGCGGCGGGTCTTTAAGAATAGTGCGGTGACCTTTGGGCTGCGCTTGGTGGTGCGTGGCCTGGATATGGTGGTCTTCTTTTTGCTTGCTGGGACGCTCAATGTGGCCCGGTTTGGCGATTATACCTTTGCTGCGCTCTTGGTGAGCCAATATTTGGCTATTTTTACCGAGTTTGGCTTGGGTATTCTGTTGACCCGCGAAGTGGCCCGCGATCCGACGGCGGCGCGGCGTCTCTTTGGGGTTACGCTGGCGCTGCGCTTGGTGCTGATTGTGGCTGGGGCGCTGCCGATTGCGCTGTTGGTGCTGGCCAGTTTTGCACTGGTGGGTCAGCCGCTTTCCGGCGAGGGCGCGGCGGCCATTCTGGTGCTGATGCTCACCCTCGTGCCAGGGGCCTATGCCGGGGCGGTGACGGCGCTCTATACCGCGAATGAGCGCATGGAGGTGCCCGCCATGCTGGAGTTGGTCACGGCGGCCCTCAGCTTTTTGGCGCGCATTGTGGTGATTGTGGTGGCCCCAACGATCTTGGGCCTTGCTTGGTCGGCAGTGGCGGTGAGTAGCATTACGGCGACGATCTTCTTCTTTTTGCAGCGGCGCGACTTCTTTGCGCCGACGTTGGCCTGGGATGCGGCGGCGATGCGGGCGACCATTCCGGTTGCGTTGCCGTTGATGCTCAACAATCTGTTGAGTGCGGTCTTTTTTCGTTTCGATGTCTTTATTGTGCGCGCCTTTAGTGGCGATGCGGCTGAGGGGTTGGTGGGGCAGTACAACTTGACCTACACCATCCTGGGGATTGCGATGATCATTCCGCCCGCCGTGACCTTTGCGGTCTTTCCGTTGCTTTCGCGGCGCGCCGGGGGTGAGCGGGGGGCGTTTGCACTGGCGCAGCAGCGCACGTTGCAGCTCTTGTTGATCCTGGCGTTCCCCTTGGCTATGGGCATTTCGATCTTGGCCTATGATCTCGTCCATTTCTTCACCCGCTCGCAGTTTGGCGATTACCCGCATGCGGTCTGGGCACTGGCCATTCTGGCCTGGTTCCTGCCGATCTCATTCGCCAATGGTCTGCTACAATATGCACTGATCGCGCTCAACCAGCAGCGGGCGATTACGCGGGCCTTTCTGATTGGGGCGGGCTTCAATCTAGGAGCCAACTTCATCGCCATCCCGTTCGCCTCGGTCGTTTTAGGGCGGGCCGATTGGGGCTTGTATGCCGCAGCAGGCATTACCATTCTTTCAGAATTCGTCCTCTACCTTGTGTTTCGCCCGCTGTTACAACGGGAAGGCTTAGCCCCCAGGGTGGCAGCCCTCAGCCTGCGTCCAGCCCTAGCGGCGCTGGTCATGGGGGGCTTGATGCTCAGTCTCCAACAGCTTATCGGCGCATGGCCGGGCAGCGTTGTTGCGGCGCTTACGGCCCCGCTGGCCTACGCAGCAGCCTTGTGGCTGGTGGGGGGCATTGGTGCCGCCGAGCGCGAGTTGGTAGCGAAGATTTTAGGACGCTGACGGAAGGTTCGTAGGCTCTTTTCCGTTTGCGAGGACGCGAGGGCGCGAGGACGCGAGGATGCGAGGATGCGAGGACGCGAAGCTCTCGCCTCTTCGCCTCTTCGCCTCTTCGCCTCTTCGCTAAAAACAGAATGTTCAAGGAGGTATCAACATGCATCGGATCAGCATATTCTTACTGATCACACTTTTACTCGTGGCCTGCGGTAGCCCCACAGCGGCACCGCCGAGTCCACCGGCCCAGGCGCCTGGCGCTGAGGTAGATGCGCCAAGCCCACCGGCCCAGGCTGATCGTCTGGTGGTGATGAGCCACGACAGTTTTAGTCTGAGCCAGGAGGTGTTGGCCACCTTTGAGGCGGAGACGGGGGCGCGGGTGGAGTTTCTGAGGATGGGCGATACGGGCAGTGCGCTCAATCAGGCGATCTTGAGTCGTGATGCGCCGCTGGCTGATGTCTTTTTTGGGATAGATAATACGTTTCTTAGCCGGGCGCTGGAGGCGGACATCTTTGTGCCCTATGCGGCCCCGGCCCTTGCGGAGATTCCTGCCGAGTTGCAACTCGATCCAGAGCAGCGCCTGTTGCCGGTAGATTTTGGCTATGTACTGATCAACTATGACCGTGCTGCGCTCGAGGCTCGTGGGCGCACGCCGCCCACGAGCTTAGAGGATTTGATGCTGAACGAGTGGCGCGGGCAGTTGGTGGTGCAGAATCCGGCAACCTCATCGCCTGGGTTAGCCTTCTTGCTGGCCACGATTGCCTATTTTGGCGAAGATGGGGAATACAGTTGGCAAGATTTCTGGCGCGCGTTGCGTAAGAACGAAGTTGCCGTAAGCCAAGGTTGGTCGGAAGCCTACTACACGCAGTTCAGTGGCAGTAGTGGCGAAGGCCCCTACCCATTGGTGGTGAGCTACTCGACCAGCCCGGCGGCTGAGGTCTTTTTTAGCGACGAAGCGCTTGATGAACCGCCCACCGGCAACCTGATTATCCCTGGGGGGGTATTCCGCCAGATCGAATTTGTCGGCATTTTGCGCGGCACCCAGAACGAGGAGTTGGCGCAGCGCTTTGTGGATTTCATGCTTGGGCCGACCTTCCAAGCTGACATCCCGCTCCAGATGTTTGTCTATCCAGCCAACCCAACCACACCACTACCCGATGTTTTCACCCGTTTTGCCGAAGTCCCAGCCCAGCCCACCATCCTCAGCCCTGAGGAGATTGAGCAGAACCGTGAGCGTTGGATCGAGGAGTGGTTGGATGTAGTGCTGCGTTGATGGGGGCTTTCAGATAGCGCGTTTTTGAAGAGACGCAGAGTTTTTTCACCACAGAGACACAGAGAACACAGAGATGTGTGTGGTAAAGCAAGCACCAGAGACGCAGAGTTTTTTCACCACAGAGACACAGAGAACACAGAGATGTGTGTGGTAAAGCAAGCACCATGGTTGGTACGCCTGCATCAAAACCTCTGTGTCCTCTGTGCCTCTGTGGTTCAATCGCTCTGTGCCCTCACCTCTCTCCCTCGCCTCTGTGCCCTCACCTCTCTTCTCTACTCCGCGATCACCCGCCCAGTGCCCAGAAGTTGCTCTAAGCCTGCAAGCAGCCCTGCCGAGACGCTGACGGTATACTGCGATTGCAGCACCACCGTGCCTACGCCGTTGGGCAGGTAGAGCGTCACCCGATCGGGGCCGTCGCTGCTACGCAGGATGTTGTAGACCTCCTGCATGCGCTGAATATCGGCTTCGTAGTCTTCGGTGCGCGGTAGGTAGAGGCGCAGCACACGCCCACTGAAGGGAGCAGGTTCGCTCGCTTGGTAGCCTCCATTGCTGTAGGTGCTGGGAGGGCTTGAGGCTGCTGGCGCAGGCGTTTCGCTCTTGCCGTTGCCCACTTTGACCTGCGCTTTGGCGCGGGGCATCCTGATGGGCGCTGCGGCAGGGCTTGGGGCTGTCGTTGCTGCTGCCACTTCAGGCTCGGGTTGGGCGGCTGGGAGAGCCGTTGCCTCAAGCTGCTCACCCATCTCTTCAAGGTCCATCTCGCTCGCCACCGCCGCCGGGGGCGGCAGGGTACCTGCAACCACCGCTTCAAGCGCATCAACCACCAACTGCGTCGTATCGCGGCGGTTCTCTACTTTGGCCTTGAGCCGGACGGCAACATCGTTTTGGAGCAGATCACCGCTCTTGGCTACCAACTTGGGGAAGATCACCAACTCAATCGTGCCGGTCTGATCTTCAAGGTTGGCCACCACCATCTTGTCGCCCTTCTTGGTCGCAATCTGCCGCACACCGTTGAGTACCCCCACAAAATGCAGCGTCTCGCCAATATGCTCATCGGAGATGTCGCTCAGACTGGTGATGCCGCTCAGATCAACGCCTTCGAGCGCTTTGGCCACCGGATCATCGGCCAGATTGAGCCCCAGCAACTCCTTCTCCCAGAGCAGTTGCTCCTTCTGGTCGGCGGGGCTCTCGTGGATCACCGGCATAGGCAGACGAGCGGCACTGGTGGCCGCATTGCCACTACTTTCCCCAAACATATCAAAGAGGCTACTCTGGCCAATCTCACGCGCCTTCTGGGCCTCGGCCCCTGCACTCAGGGCTTGATCGAGAATGGCCAATTTTTGGCGCCGGGTGCCGGGCAGATTATCGAGCGCCCCGGCTTTAATCAGGCTCTCGACAACACGCTTGTTGATGGCATGGCGATCCACACGGGCACAGAGATCTTCGAGGCTTTGGAAGGGGCCATTGGCTGTGCGCTCTTTGATCAACTCCTGCACTGGCCCTTCGCCCACATTCTTGATCGCGGCCAGCCCAAAACGAATCCCGCGCCCAAACTTGACCCCAGCGGGCCGGTCTTCGGGCAGCGGCTCCAGTTCAAAGCCAAGCTGCGAACAGTTGACATCGGGCCCCAAGACGGCCACACCCAACCGTCGCGCCTCAAGTGCGCCCTTGGCAATATCCTCAATCGAGCCACCCGCACCCGTGAGCACGGCGGCCATATACTCAACCGGGTAGTTCACCTTGAGCCAACTGGTCTGGTAGCTCAGTAGCCCGTAGAGCGTCGCGTGGGGCCGGTTGAAGGAGTAGCCCGCAAAGGGCAGAATCAGTTCCCAGAGCGCATCGGCCACCTCACGGCTAATGCCCTTCTTGCTGCAACCCTCTTTGAAAATTGCCTCATTCTCGGCCATCAGCGCCTTACTCTTCTTGCTGATCGCCTTGATCACCACATAGGCTTGGCCGAGCGTATAATCGGCTACCGTCTGGAGCAACTGCATAATCTGCTCCTGGTAGACAATCACCCCATAGGTATCTTCAAGGATCGGCTTGAGGATCGGGTGCAGATATTTGATCTGGCTGGGATTATTTTTATTGGCAATATAGAGAGGAATTTGCTCTAGTGGCCCAGGGCGATAGAGCGCAACCATCGCATAGAGGTCTTCGACGCGGGTGGGCTTGAGCTGCATAAGGTAGCGCGTCATGCCCGCCGACTCCAACTGGAAGACATTGCGCGTCTCGCCACGGCTCAGGCTGGCAAAGACCTTGGGATCTTCGGTGGGAATCTGATCAAGCCACATGGATGTGCCAGTGGTCTGCTCGATATACTTGAGCGCCTCGGCCACCACCGAGAGATTGGTGAGGCCCAGGATGTCCATTTTGAGCAGGCCCATCTTGGCGAGGGTGGGGCCTTCGTAGGCAGCCATGACCGCGTGTTCGTCTTTGGTAGTACGTTGCAGCGGTACAATCGCATCGAGCGGACTACGGCTCACAACAAGGCCACAAGCGTGGGTACCGACCGAACGCATACGTCCTTCGACGCGCTGGGCATTCTCCAGCAACTCCCTGAATTGCGGCTGGGTCTCATAGATTTGGCGCAACTCAGGCACACGCTCAAGCGCCTGGCTAATCGTCGTACCAACGGGCTGCGCGGGAATCAGCTTGGCCACCCGATCAACTTCAGACAACTCAATACCCATCACGCGGCCCATATCACGCAGAGCAGCCTTGGCCCCGAGTGTGCCATAGGTAATAATTTGGGCGACATTTTCGCGGCCATACTTCTCAGCAATATAGTCCAAAATCTCGTGGCGGCGGGTATCAGCAAAATCGGTATCAATATCAGGCATCTCAAGGCGCTCACGCGAAAGGAAGCGCTCAAAGAGCAACTTATTCGCCACAGGGTCCACGTCGGTAATCTCAAGGGCATAGAGTACCAGCGAAGCTCCCGCCGAGCCACGGGGCAGACAAGGAATACCCCGCGAGCGCGCAAACTTTACATAATCCCAGACAATGAGCATATAGTCAGGAAAGCCGGTCGCATTAATCACATCAAGCTCATCAGCGAGGCGCGCCATGTAGTGGGGCGGGGGATGGCCCTGCATGCGCCGCATCAAGCCCTCTTCACAAACGAGGCGCAGGTAGCTTGAGGCATCGTGGCCTTCAGGAATTTCAAAAGCGGGAAGCTGCACACGCCCAAATTCAAGCGTAAGCTGACACATATCAGCGATGCGGCGGGTATTCTCAAGTGGTGCCGTACCATAGCGCTTAAACTTCTCCCACATCTGCTCACCCGACATGATGTGGTAGCTCTCGTCCATGGCATAATTCTTCCCACAGAACTCCTGGTAGGTCAGGTTCATGCCCATCGCCATAACCATATGCTGGGTCTTGACATCTTCGGCGCGCACAAAGTGGGTATCATTCGTCACTACCATCGGCAGGCCCAACTCACTACCGATTCGCATCAACTCATCGTTCAGACCCTCAAGCTCTGGGGTATTATCGTGGAGTTGCAGTTCAAGGAAATAGTTATCGGGGCCAAGCAGATCGCGGTAGTAGGCCGCCGTCTCGATGGCCTGCTTGCGCTGTTGGGCAGTGAGCGCCTGAATAACCTCACCAGCAATGCAGGAAGATGTTACAATCAGACCCTCGTGGTGCTGCTCGAGCAACTCACGGTCAATGCGGGGGCGCGCAAAGATACCCTTGCCCATGCCATCAAGGTGGGCGCGGGTAGTCATGCGCACAAGATTGCGGTAGCCCACCTCATTCTTCGCCAAGAGCAGCAGGTGGTAATAGTTCTTAGCCCCCTTGCTCATCGCATCACCGCGCCCAGCGGGGGCCATATAGGCTTCGACGCCAATAATCGGGCGAATCCCCGCCTTCTTTGCCGCATCATAGAACTCCATCGCCCCATACATCACCCCATGGTCGGTCAGAGCGATGCTATCCATGCCCAACTCGGCAGCGCGGGCGGCAATTGCCTTGGTTGAGGCGTACCCATCGAGTAGGCTATACTCGGAGTGGACGTGCAGGTGTACGAAGTCTTTCATGGGCAAAAGTCTTTACACTACAAAAACGAAAAAACGCGACTAACTGCGCCAAAAACGAATGTTTTCCACAGGCGCATTGTCAATTTAGGGCAACATAATGCCTTTTTTAGACATAATGTAACCACATGACGGTAGCATGGCGTGCTGCCGTCATTATAGCATATGGGCATGGGTTCAGGGGTAGTGTAAAGGTTAGTATTGCTGTGGATAACCGTAGGCTTTGTTGTGGATAACGTGTGGACACGAGGATGCGAGGATGCGAGGATGCGAGGATGCGAGGATGCGAGGATGCGAGGATGCGAGGATGCGAGGATGCGAGGATGCGAGGATGCGCGAGGATGCGAGGATGCGAGGATGCGAGGATGCGAGGGTGCGAGGGTGCGAGGAGGCGAGGGTGCGAGGGCGCGAGGAGGCGAGGGTGCGAGGGTGCGAGGATGCGAGGATGCGAGGATGCGAGGATGCGAGGGTGCGCGGGCGCGCGGATGCGCGGGCGCGAGGATTCGAGGAGGCGAAGTCTTCGCCTCTTCGCCTCTTCGCCTCTTCGCCTCTTCGCCTCTTCGCCTCTTCGCCTCTTCGCCTCTTCGCCTCGCGCATCCTTGCAAGACGGTAAAACGGCCTTTTGCTTTTCTGAAACCTTTCCAGAAGAGCTATTTGCTCACAAGCCCACAGACGGCGCGACCTTGGCGGCCACCGGATTCACGATGCTGCGGCATTGTGGATTGGTACACCCAGGGCAGCGCAGGCGATACTGGGTTGAGTATGGCTCTTCGCGTTGCAGGTGGTCGCAGACAATCTGTGCGAGAGCCTGTTGGAATGTGGGGGCGTCATTGAGCGCGGGGGCGCGCACGAAGTGACGTATGCCAACCTTGTGGGCCAACTCAGCATACTCAAGGTCAATCTCGCCCAGCGTCTCGATGTGGTCGCTGGTGAAGGCAATAGGAACGACCACCACACTACGCTGGCCTTGGGCCGCGATGCGGGGAATAGCCTGCTCGATGCTGGGGCCGAGCCAACGAACCGGGCCGACATCCGACTGGTAGCAGAGCAGAAATGGGTTGCGCGTGCCCAGACGCTGCACAACAGCGTGCATACTGGCGGCTATCTCGTGGGGATAGGGATCGCCCCGATTGATCAGCTTGAGCGGCAGGGCGTGGGCACTAAAGAGCAGCAGGGTCTGCTCGCGCTCGGCAGCGGGAATCTGCTGCAAGGCATATTCGACACTCTGGGCCATCGCTTCAATGAAGCCGGGATGGGTAGGCCAGCGGTCGAGTACACTCCACGTAAAGGCATCTTCCAGCCCGCTCTGGCGCACGGCCCGCCAGAGTTCATTGAGGCTCGATCCGGTAGTGGCACAAGAAAACTGCGGATACTGGGTAAAGGCGACCGCACGGCGCACGCCGTCGGCCTGCATCTGGCGCAGTGCATCAGCACTGAAGGGCGAAGCATAGCGGAAGGCCACATAGGCGCGGTGGGGGGCCGTTGCGGGGGAACGCTGATCGAGCCAACGCACCATCCCCTCAGCCTGGAGCGTCGTCCAGTGCAGCAGCGGGGAACTCCCTCCAATCGCACGGTAATTTTCCTGCACCTTCGGTGTGCGTCGGCGGGCAATCAAAGGGCCAAGCCAGCGTTGGGCCGGCAACTGAATGATCTCACGGTCGGCAAAGAGGCGGAGCAGAAACGGGCCAACCTCATCAAGGTTATTCGGCCCGCCCAGGTTGAGCATCACGATCCCGGTCTGGACGGTCATGGTACAGAGCCTCGCAGCAAATCTTAGCAAATCTATGCAACATTGACTATGAGTATAGCACAGATTGCGCATAGCGACCGAACGCCCCCAAATGACCGGGTGGACGCCGCTGCTTGACGCCCCCCCAAGCTCTTGCTATACTCTAGCCTAATGGCGATGACGGGGACAGTAGTGCCGCACGCTTCACCACAGCGAGCCCGGGTTGGTGTGAGCCGGGTGGTTGACGGCGGTACGAAGATCACCCCTGAGCTGGCGGGTGAACGGAGCTTTCTCAGTAGCTTGGCCCGGCCTTGTCCTCCGTGAACGGGACAGAGCGTTGCTTGACGCTCACGAAGTGCAGGTGGTAGCTTGGGCATCAGGCTGCGATCTGAAGCGGGGTGGTACCGCGGGGTTTTTTCAGCCTCGTCCCCTTTGGCTTGGGGGCGGGGTTTTTTGTGTGCCGTCAAAGACTCTTGTTGTTCCGTGTTGGCGGCGAAGCCGCCAACACGGAACAACAAGAAGAGGGCTTGGGGCGAAGCCCTACACAAAGCGTGAAGCACGAAAAATAACGGAGGCTGTTCATGTTCAAACCTGTCGCTACGGGGGTTTCGTTCCCCCAGTTGGAGCAGGAGGTGCTGGAGTGGTGGGGCGCGGAGCGCATTGTGGCCCAGTCGCTCGCCTCCGGTCAGAAGCCCTTTGTCTTCTATGAGGGGCCGCCTACGGCTAATGGTCGCCCAGGTTTGCACCATGTGATTAGTCGCGCCTTTAAGGACATTATTCTGCGCTATCGTGCCATGCAGGGCTATAAGATCATTGGTCGCCGTGAGGGGTGGGATACCCACGGGCTGCCGGTGGAGATTGAGGTCGAGAAGAAGCTTGGCTTTAGTGGTAAGCCCGATATTGAACGCTATGGCATTGCGGCGTTTAACAAGTTGTGCCGCGAGAGTGTCTGGGAGTATATTCAAGAATGGAAAACGTTTACCCAGCGTATCGCCTATTGGGTTGATGAGGATGGCTACTATACCTACGATAATAAGTATATTGAATCGCTCTGGTGGATCTTTAGTCAGCTTTGGCAGCGCCAGTTGCTCTTCCGTGACTATAAGGTGACTATGCACTGCCCCCGTTGCGGCACGAGCCTCAGTGACCATGAGGTCAGCCTTGGGGCGCGTGATGATGTGGATGATCCTAGTGTCTTCATCAAGTTCCGTCTCACCGGCACATGCTTTCGTGGCGATGATGCGACCCTCGCCGCTTCGCTCCAAGGGGCATGTATGCTGGCATGGACGACGACGCCGTGGACGCTACCTGCCAATATTGCCCTGGCGGTGCAGCACGGTGCTACCTATGCCGAGGTGGAGCATGAGGGCGAACGGCTGATTCTGGCCGAGAGTCTCGTGGAGCGTGTGGTTGGTGCGGAGGTGACACTGCTGCGTACCTTTAGTGGCAATGAGCTTGTGGGCTTGCAGTATGAGCCGCTCTTCAATGGTGTGCCCGGCGCGGGTGATACGCCCGATCTGGCTGCCGCCTATCGCGTGATTGCCGACGAGATTGTGACGCTCGATGATGGCACTGGTGTGGTACATATCGCGCCCGCCTACGGCGACCTGGAGGTTGGGCGCAAACATGGTCTGCCCACGGTCTTTTCGGT
This sequence comes from Candidatus Viridilinea mediisalina, assembly GCF_002532535.1. Taxonomy (GTDB): domain Bacteria; phylum Chloroflexota; class Chloroflexia; order Chloroflexales; family Chloroflexaceae; genus Viridilinea; species Viridilinea mediisalina. The sequence goes on along the minus strand of NZ_NQWI01000012.1, from coordinate 23,081 downwards.
TGACCTGAATGGCATGGTGATGGCCGAGTTGGGCGCTTTCCCCTTTACGGGCAAGTTCTTCAAAGAGGCCGATCCGGAGATTACGCGCAACCTGAAGGAGCGGGGCCTGCTGCTCAAGAGTGGCCGCGTGCGCCACTACTATCCCTTCTGCTGGCGCTGCAATACGCCCCTGCTCTTCTACGCCAAGCCCTCCTGGTACATCCGCACGACCGCCTTTAAGCCTGATCTGGTGGCCAATAATCAGCAGATCCATTGGGTGCCGGAGCATATCCGCGATGGGCGTTTTGGCAATTGGTTGGCTAATAACATTGATTGGGCCGTTAGCCGTGAGCGCTACTGGGGTACGCCCCTGCCGATCTGGACGAATGCCGATGGCAGCCACATGGAGTGCATCGGCAGCCTCGCCGAGCTTGAGGCGAAGGCCGGGCGCTCCTTGGGCGACCTGGATCTGCACCGGCCCTATGTGGACGAGGTGACCTGGGAAGACCCGCAGCACGGTCTGATGCGTCGCATCCCTGATGTGGCCGATTGTTGGTTCGATAGCGGCGCGATGCCGGTTGCACAGTGGCACTACCCCTTCGAGAACCAGCAACTCTTTGAGGCCTCGCATCCTGCCGACTACATCTGTGAAGCGGTAGACCAGACCCGCGGTTGGTTCTATACGCTCCACGCCGAGAGCACGTTGCTCTTTGATCGCCCCGCTTTCCACAATGTGATCTGTTTGGGCCACATTCTGGATGAGCATGGCCAGAAGATGAGTAAGACCAAGGGCAATATTGTGCAGCCCAGTGAGGTGATTGATGCCTTTGGGGTAGACGCATTGCGCTGGTACCTCTTTGCCGCCGCGCCTCCGGGCAACCCGCGTCGTTTCAGCCTCAACTTGGTGAATGAGAGCCTGCGTAAGTTCCTGCTGACGCTCTGGAACACCTACGGCTTCTTTGTTACCTACGCCCAGTTGGATGGCTGGCGGCCTGACGGGAGCGGCGGGGAGGTGGGAGGCGAGGAGGCGCGAGGCGGGGATGCGGGGACGCGAGGAGGCGGGGAGGTGGGGACGCGAGGAGGCGAGGCGGCGGGAGGCGGGGATGTGGGGACGCGAGGAGGCGGAGCGGCAACCGGGTTAGCCTTGCAGCCGATTGACCGCTGGGCCTTGGCGGCGCTCAATGGGCTGGTGCGCGACGTAACCAACGACTTTGAGCAGTACGAGGTCTACCCGGCGGCGCGGCGCATCGAACGCTTCGTAGACGAACTCTCCAACTGGTATGTGCGGCGCAACCGGCGGCGCTTCTGGAAGAGTGAAGCCGACAGCGACAAACAGGCGGCCTACCACACCCTCTACACCTGCTTGCTCACCCTGGCCAAACTGAGTGCGCCCTTCATCCCCTTCGTGAGCGAAGCGATCTACCGCAACCTAACGGGCCAAGCGAGCGGCGCAGTGAGCGCAGGGGTCGCTCAGAGCGTTCACTTGGCCGCGTGGCCCCAAGTGGAGGCCCAGTACCTCGACGAAGGCCTCGTAGCCGACACCGCAGCCTTGCTCGCGGCGGTCTCGTTGGGGCGAGCGGCGCGCAAAGGGGCCAACCTGAAGGTACGTCAGCCCTTGGGCGAACTCTGGTTGCGGGCCAGCAACCCCAACGCGCTCGCGGGTGTGCGCCGCTTCGAGGCCGACCTGCGCGACGAACTGAATGTCAAGGCGGTCAAGTACCTTGAGGCCAGCACGGCGTTGGTGGAGTACCGCTTCAAGCCCAATCTGCGGCTCGTGGGCAAAAAGTATGGCAAGCAGGTACCGGCGCTGACGGCTGCGCTCAAAGCGCTTGAGGGCGAAACGGCGCGCAGCTTCGCGCAGCGTTGCGAAGCGGGCGAAACGCTAGAACTACAGCTCGCCGATGGCCAGACGCTCACCCTCTTGGCCGCAGAGGTCTTGGTGGAGAGCAGCGCCCCCGCAGGCTTTGCGGTGGCCGAAGGCGACGGCATGCTGGTCGCATTGAGTACCGTTGTCACACCGGAGTTGCGCTTGGAAGGGGCTGCCCGTGATCTCGTGCGGAGCATCCAGGATGCACGCAAGAGCGCCGGGCTGGCGATTGCGGATCGCATCGCGCTCTACCTACACAGCGCGGACGAGGCGGAACTCTTAGGGCAGACCGTAGCCACCTGGGGCGACTACCTACGCACTGAAACCTTGGCTACAAGCGTCACCATCGGCCCAGTGCCGAGCGACGCGCACCGCGAGAGCATCGAGTTTGGCGCAGGCCAAGCGGAAGTGGGGGTGAAGAAAGGATAGAGCAAGGAGGAAACAGGAAAGAGGCAGTAGGAGCATGGCGGTGCCGTGCCCCTACGCTCAACGGTTTAAGGGCGGACAGAACGTTTGCTTCGGTAGCGACCGATAGGGCTTTGAGATGCCTTGGATGGCCCTCACCCCTACCCCCTTCGGCAAGCTCAGGGCACCGCCGCTCCCACGTTGTGGGAGTGGGGCGAAGGCACCGCAGTTTTGTTGCGTTCCTGTGAGTTCTTTTGATGCCACAAACCTATTTTTTATTTTCTCGTTTCTGTATCCTTGCCTTTGTTCATTAATCTACCTAATATTTCATTATGGCCAATGAAGAAATCCACTTGGTTACCGCGAGTCAGCAGGGTGATGTTGAAGCTTTCAACCAACTCGTGCGGCTCTATGAGGTGCGCGTCTATAATCTGTGCTACCGCATGCTCGGTGATACTGACGCCGCTGCTGATGTAACCCAGGATAGCTTTATTTCGGCCTATCGCAATCTGCACCGCTTTCGGGGCGGTGTTTTTCGTGCATGGCTCTTTCGCATTGCGACGAATGCATGTTACGATGTTTTAAGGGTGCGTAAGCGTCGTCCTAGTATTCCCTTTAGTGCGTTCGCTGGCCCTGATGATGACGGCCCGGCCTTTGATCGCCCTGATGAGGCTGAAGCGCCTGATGAGGTGGCGCTGCGCCACGAGTTGGCCGCAGCCATTGAGGCGGGCTTGGAGCAACTGCCCGCCGATCAGCGCATTGTTGTGATTCTGAGTGACATCCAGGGCTTGGCCTATGATGAGATTGCCCAAGTGACTGAGAGTAACCTTGGTACGGTGAAGTCGCGCCTGAGCCGTGGGCGCGCCCGCCTGCGCGCTATTCTGCGCGCCGGGGAACTATTGCCGCCTCAGTTTCGTCATGATTCTGGGTAGATTGTAGATTGTAGATTGTAGATTGTAGATTGTAGATTGTAGATTGTAGATTGTAGATTGTAGAGCCAGATTCGGCAATCTGAAATCTGAAATCTGAAATCTAAAGACGTGATGAGCAATGCATAGCCCGCAGCCACAACCGAATATGCTGCCTGAGCAGGATAGTGAACTGCTTTCGGCCTACCTCGATCGGCAGTTGAGCGCTCAGGCGCAGGCCGATCTGGAGCGCCGTTTGCAGCAAGAGCCAGCCCTGCGCGATGAGTTGGGCGATCTGCGTGCGACGGTGGCCTCCCTGCGCCAGCTTGAGCCCGTGCGTCCGCCTCGCTCCTTTACACTTGATCCGACTACGGTAGCGCGGCCACGTTCACGCTTCGCATTGGGTTGGGTTATGCAGTTTGGCAGCAGCCTTGCCGGGGTGGTGCTGATTCTGTTGGCTACCTTCCAACTGTTGGGCAGCGGTGCCCAGCCAACCATGACCGCAATGGATGTTGTTGCAACCCAACCCGCGCCGATGGCCCCTGCGCCAATGGCTGCACCTGAAGCAGAGCTGGCACCAATGTTGGCCGCGCCTGATGAAGCATTGGAACCGGCCATTGCCCAACGCATTATGGAGGATGATGCGACCATGAGTGCAGCGGAGGTAGCGCCTGAGGGGCTCACAAGTACCGCTGCGGCGGATGAGGCAACCATGAGCGCAGCGGAGGTAGCGCCTGAGGGGCTCACAAGCACCACTGCGGCAGATCCGCCGCTTGCCAGTGGCGCAAGCGATGCTCCGTTGCCGCCGATGACCGCAGCGCCATCCCAAAGCTATGCCGAGCAGACGCAACGCTCAGGCGTGTCGCCCGGCCTCATGTTGGCCTTGGGGGTCATGCTGGTTGGGCTGGGGCTGGGGGGCTATTTGTACAACCGTGGGCGAATGGGGCGGTAGCTTGCGTTGGGGCTACGCCCCCTTTCGTATGAAGTTTAGGGCCAATACCTTTCAAATAAGCTCGCGCAAAGGCGCAAAGGTTTGGCGCTCAAATGCAAAAAACTCTGCGCCCTTGCGCCTTTGCGTCAAGAAACCCGGCGTAGTTGAAGGGCTGCTGCCCTACAACTGGCATCAACTCTCACTCGCAGCACAGAGCTTGATGCGCAGCCGTTTGAGCGCAGTGAGCCAAGCCGAGAGTTCGGCCCGTCGTTCGGGCTCAAGGTTTGGCGCGGTACTACTGGCACGCATGCGCTCAAAGAGTGTGGCAGCGGGCGGCGGCGGCCTGAGTTGTCCCTCAATGGCACCAATCAGTTCGTCTAGATCATGCAGTGCCGCATGCACCCGACTCTGGGTCAGCCGTAGCTGATCGCGCAACTCGCAGAGCTCCGATGCACGCTGCTGATCAAGCGTGCGTAAATCGAGCAACGCCTGCGAAAGGCGGGTAATCTGCGACTCAAAGAGCAGGCTCGAATCAGGGGGGCGCTTATCACCTGATGGAGCTTGATCAGGCGCATGTAGGCTGTTGGTGCCAAGCAGCCGACGCAGGCGCTGGTTGAGAGGCGAAGAGCGATCGCTCACGACAAGACCTTATTTCAACCCGGTCGCGCCGCACAGCGCGGCTCTGCCCTCTATTATAACGATTTGGGCTAGGAGATACAATCCCTAACCTTACTTTACCCGCGTACCAATGTTATCTGTCGCCCGCTAGGGGTTGTCGCAGGCATGGCGCTGGTACGTTCGGCAATGGGTGGCAGATCGGGCCGTTGGTCAAAGATTACCAACCAGCCGGTGGTTAGCCCCAAGCCCGCCAAGTAACCATCAAGTTGCGCCAAACCTTCGGCCAGCGGGTCGGCTGCTCCGGAGCGCCACACCTTCACTTCAATGGCCAGCATGATGCCGCGCAGTTCCAAGCGCAGATCGAGGCGGCCACGCCCCACGGCGTATTCGCGCTCCACCCGGCCCCCACCATTGGCCACGCGATCCAGAAAGGCCATGAGCACCAAATGGGGCGCAATCTCATGGTAGCTCGTGGTACCTAGTAGGGGTTGCCCGTGCTGCCGCCAAAAGGATAAGAAGGCTGCTAAGAGTCCTTCTGGATCAAACTGGCCGCTTGCGTTGAGCCAAGTTGGGTTGAGCGGGGGAAAAAAGGCGCGTGTGGTAAAGGTCAGGGTGCGTGGAAGCACCGCTGCATAGATCGGGTTGGCAAGCTCTAAGCCCTGTTGCGCGTCCATCCGTACTAGCCCAAGATCCAGTACGAACTGGATGTCGTCGCTTGGCAAGGTGGGCGGCAACAGACCAGCCAAGAGCGGCTCTACTACTGCCCGCACTCGTGGTTCGCGTAACCGCTCGGCGAGGCTATCGAGATGGGTGTCTTGGCGTTCGATCAGGACATCTGTGGCCGCAGTGATCAGCGCTGGTGTAATGGGCGTGGCTGAGTCGGTTGCGAGCTCTTCTACAACCACTTTGGCCAAGGCGTTGACCAACCATGGTTGGCCTTGGGTGAGCCGAAAGGCTTCTGCAACCGCTTCAGGTGTGAAGGGTTGCCCGGTATCTGCCGTGTGCTGGGCGTAGAGCGTCGCTACATCCTCGGCAGTGAAATTGCCCAGCGTAAGTGAGCGGGTCTTGATGTTGAAGGGTCTCGCCGTTCCCAAGCGCCCACTACCTCCAGCAGCGACTTTATAGTCGCGCACGTCGCGCATGCCGATGAGGGCTAAAGCGTGGGGAAAGGCTGTGGGGCGATCATTATAGCCTGTTCGCAATTGGCGTAGTACTGAGATGAGCGTGGTGTCTTGCAGGGCGTCAATCTCATCAATGAGGAGGACGAGTGGACGGGTGCTCATGTGTGCCCAAGCGCTTAACGCCGCTCCGATCTGCTGCCCCTCAGGGGCAGGGGGCCATGCAGGAGGATGCAGATCGGAAGGCAGACGATGCCTAATGGCATTACGCCATGAACTGAGGATCGCCGCTTCCGCTTTGCCTGGCTCTTGATTGAAGGCACTACCCACCTCAACCGAGAGCACCACCGCTGTCCACTTGCCACTCGCGGTAAGTTGCTGCGCCAACGCCCACATCGCGGTTGTCTTGCCGGTCTGGCGCGGGGCGTGTAGTACAAAGTAGGACTGTTGGGCAATCAAGCGGTCGAGTTCGGGCAGGCGTGCTAGGGGCGGCAGCATGTAGTGAATTTCGGGGCGGCAAGGGCCAGCCACATTGAACCAGCGGTTCATAGGGTTACCTTTTGCGAGGACGCGAGGAGGCGAGGAGGCGAGGAGGCGAGGAGGCGAGGACGCGAGGAGGCGAGGACGCGAGGAGGCGAGGACGCGAGGAGGCGAGGACGCGAGGACGCGAGGACGCGAGGACGCGAGGACGCGAGGATGCGAAGCCAGCGCCTCTCCGCCTCACGCATCCTCTCAGCTTAAACCTTCCCTTATGACCCAAACTGCTGCAATTGCTCCCAAAGGGTAGCGAAGAACGTTGGGAGTTGGGCAAAGAATTCTGGATCGAAGAACATGATCGCGCCGAGCCCGACCACAAGGGCCAAGAGGACCGCAGTGGTGATAACCAATGAGCGCGGCAGGCTGCGTGGCAGTGGGTGGCCCCCCAGGGCTGGCAGGGGCGCAATGACATCGCCGAAGCCTTGGGTGCGGAGTTCTTCCAGCATGCTGCTGGCGTCTACGTCGAGGTGTTCGGCGTAGCGTTTGATCATCTGCAATGCCGCTGGCCCACGCGGGAGCAGGGTGTATTTTTCGTCTTCGATGGCTTGCAGGTAGGCCATGCGAATCTTGAGATCGTTCTCGACCTGCACGAGGGTCATGTGGCGGCGCATGCGCTCGGCGCGCATCTGGTTACCGACGCCACCGTTACCACCGAGGTCGGGGGGCGGCTTGGTTGCCGGGGTGGCCTTGAGTTGGCGGGTGCGGAGCATGGCCAACTCTTCCGCTTCAGTCATGAAGACTTTTGCATCAACGAGCGTTTCTGGTGCTTCACTGCGCCGCTTGGGCGGGCTGGGCGCTTCTGCCGGTTCGCTGCTGGTTGTTGCGGTATCGATGGTCGCTGGGGTTGCGCCCACCACACTGGCGTTCATTGCAATGCTTGGCGTCAGTGCGGCAACCGGCGTACCGAGCCGTACCCGTAGCCGCGCTAACAATTCGCTGCTGCGGTAGGGTTTGGCGATATGGTCGGTTGCGCCAGCCTCTAAGGCGCGCACGACATCCTCCTCGCGCGCTGCACTACTCACGACCATCACTGGTACCTCTGCCGCCAGACGCTCTAAGAGTTCCCAACCTGCATCATGCCCACTTCGTACATCCAAGATCACGAGGTCGGGCCGCGCTTCGGCAAAGCGTTGCGCCCCATGGCTGAGATCGCTGCTCTTGTCCACTTTGTAGCCAGCCTCCTCGAGTTGGACACCTAAGCGGGTTAGGAGGGTTACATCATCGTCTATAATGAGCAGAGAGTTCAAAAGGTTGCTCCTCAATCTGCTGAAAGATCTCCTTGGGCCGTTATTATACCACTATGCAGCATGGTTACGATATTCTGGTTGTAGGCGCTGGTCACGCCGGTTGCGAGGCGGCTGCCGCTGCGGCGCGTATGGGCTGCCGTACTCTGCTGCTCACCATTGATCTCGATAAGTTGGCCCATATGGCCTGCAATCCTAGTATCGGTGGCCCGGCTAAGGGCCATTTGGTGCGCGAGATTGATGCGCTGGGCGGTTTGATGGGCCGCGTTACTGATCAGTGCGCCATCCAAATTCGGCTACTCAATGAGAGCAAAGGGCCAGCGGTGCAGTCGCTGCGCGCCCAGTGCGATAAGCGGCTCTATAGCCAGGTGATGAAGCACGCGCTGGAAGAACAACCTTTGCTTGATCTGCGTCAGGCTATGGTGGAGCGCATTCTGCCGCCCTTGACGGCCAATCTCGCGCATCCTTCGAGCCAGGCCCATCCGACCCATTTCACGGTGCTGACCAACACGGGCTTTTGCTACTACGCCCGCGCCCTTGTGCTTACGACCGGCACATTTCTGCGTGGACGGGTGATTACTGGCGCGGCTTCGTGGGCCGCTGGGCGCGCCGGTGAAGCACCCGCCCTTGCGTTGGGTGAAGATTTGGCTACGCTAGGTTTTCCTTTGGTGCGTCTCAAGACGGGTACACCACCACGGGTGCATGCACGCAGTATTGATTTTAGCCAGACTGAGTTGCAGTATGGTAGCACGAAGCCCTACAGCTTCGGTCACTACTACGATCAGCCGTTGCCCGCGCCAGCCTACCATGGCCCCCCGGCGCGCTGCTACCCAGAGCCAATGTTGCAGGGCTGGCGGCCCCAGTTGCCATGCTACCAGGTCTTTACCAATTCCGCATTTCACGATCTGATCCGCGCCAATCTCGACCGCGCTCCGCTCTTTAGTGGTGTGATTGCTGGGGTTGGGCCGCGCTACTGTCCGAGCATTGAAGATAAGATTGTCCGCTTCGCCGACAAAGAGCGCCATAGCCTCTTCCTTGAGCCGGAAGGCTGGCAAAACCACGAGGTCTATGTGCAGGGCTGCAATACCTCGTTGCCCGAAGATGTGCAGTGGGCGATGATCCGCACGATCCCTGCGCTGCGCAATGCTGAACTGATGCGGATCGGCTATGCCATTGAGTATGACGCAGTGGCGAGTGGCGAAATTGGGGCCGATTTGCAGAGCCGTCGCTTGGCTGGCCTCTTTCTCGCTGGCCAGATCAATGGTACCACGGGGTATGAAGAGGCCGCTGCCCAAGGACTCATGGCGGGTATCAATGCGGTACGCTATGTTCGCAACCAGCCCGCTGTGATCTTGGGGCGCGATCAAGCCTATATTGGAGTGCTGCTTGATGACCTGGTTACCAAGGAGATCCACGAGCCCTACCGGATGTTCACTAGCCGCGCCGAGTATCGCCTGTTGCTGCGTGGCGACAATGCCGATCTGCGCTTGAGCCCCCTGGCCCATACGCTGGGCCTGGTGGATACTGCCCGCGCCCATTCGGTCGAAGAGCGTCGCGCTGCTGCCGCTGCGCTGCGGGCCAAGCTTGAAGGCCAGCGCGTCTATCCAAGTGCCGCCGTCAACCAACGCCTCATCGCAGCAGGGGTTGGCTCGCTCAACCACCCTGCGAGTGTCGCTGAGTTACTGACCCGCCCCCACGTCGGTTATGCTCACCTGAGTGCTGCCCTTGATCTGCCTCATGTGCCTGCCCACCTGAGTGAATTGGTCGAGGTTGAATGTAAGTATGGCGGCTATATTAGCCGTCAGCAGCGTGAAGTCGAGCGCATACGCAAAATGGAGCATCGTCGTATTCCTGCCAACCTCGACTACAACCAACTGCCTGGGCTGCGCTATGAGGCACGCCAAGTCCTCCAGCGCTTCCGCCCGGCAACCCTGGGCCAAGCGGGACGCCTCGCCGGTATTAACCCTGCCGATGTGGCCATCATCCTCTTTGCGCTTGAACGTGAGCGCAGTTTGGTTTGAGAGGCTATCTGAAAATGCTGTGGGCACGCCGCGTGGAGTGCCGACTTCAGCCGGCTAAAGCCGGCACTCCACAACGTTCAGACAGCTTCTGAAAAGCTCCATCCTACGGTGTGATTGCGCTCAATCCAAGATTTAGGAGCAACATCATGAAGACCATCCCCGTCGTCACACGGATACTCTGTGTATGCGTGTTTGTTTGGTTTGCTCTGACGCTGTGGCGTGATGCGAACGCTACGACCCAGACGGTTGCCTTGGCTACGCTTGATGCCTGTGAGCCTATTGAAAGCGATACTACCTGGAGTGCAGGCGGTGTCTACACGGCCCACGAATGTGACGTGATCGTTGCAGCAGGGGCCACCCTCACCCTAGAGCCGGGGGTGGTGGTGAAGCTGGGCGGCGGATGCTCTGGGACAAACGATAGCAACTGCGCCTTCGTGGTGCAGGGGCGCTTGATCAGCCAAGGGACTGCGGCCAATCCGGTGGTCTTGACCAGTTGGCGCGACGATGATCATGGTGGGAATACCAATGGCTCTGGCCCTAGTAGCGGCAACCCCGGCGATTGGTACGGCCTCTTCCTAGCCCCTGGGAGCGAAGCTGAACTGAGCCATACCCAGGTCTATTATGCTGGCTCAGGCCAAAATGCGGGACCCGCTGCGGGCTCGCGTCCCAACCGGGCCCAGATTCAGGTGCAAGATGCCAGCTTGACGCTCCAAGATGTCACGGTTGCCTATGGCTTGAGAAGTGGCATTGCGCTCTATGGCGAGCAGACCCGGGCGCTGATTGGTAGTACGCAGGTTATCAGTAACACTGGCGCAGCAAATACCAACTGCCCCGGCGCGATCTTTCAGGAATTTCGCCATATTGATGCGGTCTACCGTGACCTGAGCCTGACGGATAACATCCGTGATGTGGTGGCACTGCGTCCCCATGCCATCACCAAAGATATTACGCTGGACGGTGCGCCGCTGCTGAGTTGTGGCTCAAGCTTCACGCTGCCAGAGGGCTACGCTCTGCAACTCAAGCCCGGTACGCTGCTGCGTTTTGTGCATTCTACCAATCTGGTCATCAGCCCGGGGGCCTATTTGACCGCAACGGGAACGCTGGAGGAGCCGGTAACCTTTGCGCCCTTGTTTGATGATGCGGGCGATATTACGAGCACATGGGGCGGCCTGCGCGTGGATCAGGGGGCTACTGCTAGCTTTGAGCATGTGGCCATCCGTGGTGGTGGCGGCATTCTCAATTGGGGCAGCCATTTTGCTGGCCTCTGGCTGCGCTCCTCGGATGTGACCCTGCGTGACACCAGTATCTATGGCGGTCCCTATGATGGCCTTCGCATCAGCCAGACTGGTACCCAAGCCACCCTGCAGAATGTCACCCTCCGCGATAACGCCCGCGACGGTATGCTGCTCAACACTGCCGGCGGGCAGGTTCGCATGAGCGGCGGGGCCATCACGGGCAACGGGCGCGACGGTGTCCGTTTTGCTGATGGTGCGCTCTCCGGCGAAGAGCGCCCAATAGACCAGACGCTGATCATGGACGGGGTGAGTATTCGTGAACAGAGCCAAACTGGTCTGTATGTTGCCAGCATCAGCTCGACGGTTATTCTCAGCAATACCACCATTGCCGACAATGAAGGTGCGGCGATGGCGATGCACCCGGACAACGACACGCCCCGCGTAACGAACCTGACGCTTACGGACAACAATCCCAACGGTTTGGCATTACTGAACGGTTCGTTGTTGGGCGAGCGCCATTGGGGCGTGGGCATGAGCGATGTGCCGATTGTAGCGCGGAATGTCAGCCTGACCATTCGGGAGCAAGGCGCACTCACGTTGGAGCCGGGCGTAACCATGCGTTTGGGCTTGGTTGGCGGTGGGTTGAGTCCCAAGATCAATGTGCAGGGCAATGGCCGCCTTACCGCCATTGGCACCCCAGAGCAACCCATTCGCTTCCTGGGGCTCGACAACACACCGGGGCGTTGGGGCCAAATCAGCCTCTCCAATACCAGTGCGATGACTCTCACCCACTGTGAGATTGCCTATGGGGGCCGCGATCAGGACTATGGCGGTATGATTCCGCTGCTCGAAATCAATACCACCGGCGCAGTCCATGTTGAAGCATGCAACTTCGGGGTCAGTTGGGGCGGGCAGGCGATTATGGCTGTGACGAGCGGGGATCATGTGATCCGCAACAGCCAGATTGCAGAGAGTGTCAGAGGGCCATCCACGACCGATGCGCCACTCGATCTCCGCTACAACTGGTGGGGCCATCCCAGTGGCCCGCGGCATGCCACGCTCAACCCAGCGGGTCAAGGCCCCGCTGCCAGCGGCAATGTCCTGATCAGCCCGTGGCTCACCGCCTCGCCCATTCCGCCCGCTGCGGTAGAACTGAAGATCACCGGCCCGCGCAGCATGGCTTCAGGCCAAATGGTCACCTATGGCATCTCCTATGCGAACAACATGACCACCACAATCGAGAGTGCGGTGCTCATGGCGCGCTTGCCCGTCCTGACCACCTATCGTGGTAGTAGCGAAGGCGGCATCTTCTGGCCGGAACGCCGTCAGGTCTTCTGGAAGCTTGGCGATCTTGAGCCTGGCGCAACGGGCCACCTGCTGATCAACGTGCAGTACCATTGGGGCATCCCTGATCGCACCAACGACAATCTGGCGGCCATGCTGGTGGGCACGAACTACAACGCCGAGCGCCTCGATGTGGCCCCCTACCTGAGCTATACGCCGCTCAGCGCAACCAGCGTCCAGACCCTCTCCGAGGAGCAGTGGGAGGCCCACGTCGCGCAGCGGGAAGCCTTGGAAACTCTCCAGAGCCAAGCGTCCAGTGAGGGGTTCATGTGGGCCAGTGCCGAGCGCATCACGCTCAACGATGGTCGCGTGGTGATGCAGGCGATCCTGCTGCATCCGCAGCAACCTTGGGTGCGGACGCTGCACACCTTGGGCAACGATAATCGGGCGACCACCTATAGACCCCAACGCTACAGTGTTCAGGACACCACAGGCGGCTTAGAGTGGCATACTGCCAGTGACCAGTTGCGTCTCTGGGGCAGTTGGGATCTGGCGAGCGGCGCAGCCTGGCCGGGCGTCCAACTGGATGCAGAACTCTGCGACGCCGGGGGTGTGGGCTGCTGTCTGGGCAATTGTCTGGGCAAAGTAGCACTGAACGCAGTCGTAGGGCATAAGGTCAAAGTAATTGGGGACGTTATGACTGCGCGGGCCTGCGCGAATGTCATTGCTACTGGTGGTGCAGCGGAAGCCTTGGGTGATTGCGCGGCCAGCCTGAAGGCGAATTGGATTAAAGTCAATGATCTGCCGGTCTTAGGCGATCTCGCCAGCATCACCGAGTGCCTCGCCCAGTGCGCTGGGGATCCCAACAGCAACGACTGTACCAGCGATCTGATCACCTGCGACAAGCCGTGGTACAACATCTACTACTGGGCGGGGATTCCCAACCGCACGGTTTGGCGCTGCCAGGATGGTTGTTACAGCTCGATTCCCAATTTCCTGCCCTGCGCCTTTGGCGAGTGCTGCATGCCCGGTGTAGGCTGTGTCTCGGGCGAAGGGATGGACTGTCAGAACACGGAATCCTTTGTAGCCCGCGATCCCAACGAGAAGTATGGGCCACAGGATGATCTGCTGCCTGGCGATTGGGTGGACTACCGCATTGAGTATGAGAATGTGGGGGAAGCCCCGGCCTTCGGGGTCTTCATTACCGACCGCCTAGACGAAGCCTTCGACGACAGCACGCTGCAACTTGGCCCCAATGCCAGCTACTTCTCTGATACGCGCCTGATCGTCTGGGACATTGGCGAACTCGATCCGGCAGGCCAGCCTGGGGCCACTGGCGAGGTGACGCTTACCGTGCGACTGCAGGAGAACCTGCCAGGGGGCACGCTGCTCACCAACCAAGCCGTGGTCTACTTCCCCAGTGTGCCCGAAGAGACGCCCACGAGCGTACTCATCCACCGCATCGCGCCCGTCGTAGCCACAGGGCAGACGCTCACCACCGCGTATGCCACACCGCTTGAGCTTACCCTGAGCGGGCGAGAAGTTTCGGATGCCGCCTTGAGCTATCGCATCGTGGAAGCGCCAACCTACGGCACGCTTACCGGCACAGCGCCCAACCTGGTCTACACCCCCATGGCCAACTTCACAGGCGTGGATCGCTTCAGCTTCGTGGCCAACAACGGCCTGACGGACAGCAGCCCTGCCCATGTGGCCATCAACGTCACCCCGGCGGGCGACAGCACACCGCCCACGGTACTCTGGACCAGCCCGACGGCCAACGCCAGCGGCGTACTCGCTTCAGCCAGCCACATCTTCACCGACAGCAGCGGCCCACTCTACGAGCCAGGCATCCTGATCGGCATGTCGGAGCCACTCGATGCCACAACCGTCACCACAGCCAGCGTCACCCTCACCGGCGACAACGGCCCAATTGCGGCTCTGGTCAGCTTTGATCCAAGCAGCAACCAGATCATCCTATACCCACGCGAAGCCCTGGCCGACGGCATCTACAGTGTCAGCGTAGGCACCGAGGTGACTGATCGTGCGGGCAACGGGCTCGCCAGCCCCTTCGTGCTGCGCTTCAGCATCGGCGAAGCCGCAGCAGCGCTACGGGTCTATCTACCGCTCGTGGTCACGCCGCGTTAGAGAGGTAGCTACTTGTTAGAGTCTGTCTGAAAAGTCTATTGGTTGGCGTTGGAGTGCCGGCTTTAGCCGGCTAAAGCCGGCACTCCAGCGTGTGTCCCCCGGCTTTTCAGACAGCTTCTTAGGGGAGGACGCGCATCCTCGCCGCCTCGCCTCACGCCTCACGCATCCTCGCCTCACGCATCCTCTGTACCTAGCCTTGCTCCACAACCTGGGGCAAGGCACGCGCAAGATCAAGGGCTGGCCCGCCGGGTTGCAGCCATGCAAGAAATTCATGGTTACCCGCAGGCCCGGTGATTGGTGAGCGCACGAGGCCGCAGAGGGTTAATGCGTGTGTTTGGGCATAGCCTAGCACATCCTGCAGAACCTTGCGGTGAATGGCGGGATCGTGTACAACGCCGCCTTTGCCCACATGTTCAGGGCCAGCCTCAAATTGAGGCTTGATCAGGGCAACGATCCAGGCCGCAGGTTCAAGTAGGGGCACCACGGCAGGCAGCACTAGGCGCAGCGAGATGAAGGCGACATCAATGACCGCACAGGCTACTCGTGACTGATCGGGCAGGGCGGTGAGGTAGCGGATGTTGGTGCGTTCGAGCGCAACGACGCGCACATCGGCGCGTAGGCGATAGTCGAGGATGCCATAGCCCACATCCACCGCATAGACCCGTGTTGCACCGCGTTGCAGCAGCACATCGGTAAAGCCGCCGGTGGAAGCGCCCACATCAAGCGCCGTCAGCCCACGCGGATCGAGGCCAAACTGATCGAGCGCGTGGGCCAACTTATAGCCCCCGCGGCTCACATAGGGCAAGCCCGCGCTCACCTGCACCTCAGCGCCACTATCTACGAGCGTCCCGGGCTTAGAAAGAGTCTGCCCTGCAACCCGCACACTCCCAGCCATCACCAAGGCCTGAGCCTTGGTACGTGTCTCAGCCAGGCCGCGGCTTACGAGGAGGTGATCAAGGCGCACTTTGGGCATGGGGGGAAGGAGATAGGAGATAGGAGATAGCAGATAGGAGATAGCAGATAGGAGATAGGAGATAGGAGATAGGAGATAGGAGATAGGAGATAGGAGATAGGAGATAGGAGATAGGAGATAGCAGATAGGAGATAGCAGATAGGAGATAGCAGATAGGAGATAGGAGATAGGAGATAGGAGATAGCAGATAGGAGATAGCAGATAGGAGATAGGAGATAGGGAAGCAGAATTTGTTACGTATCCCAGCAGCCTGTCATGCGGAATAGTCCATGGGCGGGCATCGTAGTGCCGACTTATGGTCTTCCAGAAATTAATCCGGTGTCGCGGCACGGACTAGACCTGATAGATATGCCAGATCTGCGAGGTCTGGTTAGCGGATTATTTACTGGAAGACCATTAGTCGGCTGAGGTCTTTGGCAGCGATGGGAAGCCGACTAAAGTCGGCACTCCAACGGTAAAGCTGAAAGGCCGTTTCTGAAACCATCCCCAAAGCTCATTGGAACACCCTGTTCGGCAATCTGAAATCTACAATCTGAAATCTACAATCTGAAATCTACAATCTGAAATCTACAATCTGAAATCTACAATTATTACCCCTGCGAACCGCCTGCACCAACGTGGCGCTCAAGGCGGGCGATCTCGGCCTCGAGGTCGGCTACCATTTGGGCGAGCCAGGCGGGCGCGGGGTTGTGGCTATCCTTGAGGCGCGGGCGGAGGCGGCGCAGCTCTTGGCGGCGGCGGCGCAACTCTTCGTTGAGATCGGCCCCCAGTGCTTGGGCGCTTGCGCTCGGTGGTTCAGGCATCCCATCGAGGTAGTTGCTCAACAACTCGGTGAGCAGATCATCAAGCTCGCGCTCCTCCTGGCGCAACAGAAACTGAAGCTGCAGGCGCTGCCCGGCGCTCAGGTAGACCCGCGTAGGAATGGTGAAGTGGCCCTTGGACATGGTTCGTAGCTGCTTTATCGTGTGTGAGGACGCGGGGATGCGGGGATGCGGGGATGCGGGGATGCGGGGATGCGGGGACGCGGGGATGCGCCTCATCGCTTCTTCGCTTCTTCGCCTCATCGCCTCACGCATCCTCACTTGATCCGTTCGCGCAAGAACGTGGGCAACTCGCTAATCGCCACGCGCTCTTGGGTCATGGTGTCACGCTCGCGCACCGTGACGGTGCCGCTCAGGCTGGCATCTTTGCCTGCGCCAAGTGTATCAAAATCTACGGTAATACAGAAGGGCGTACCGATCTCATCTTGGCGTCGGTAGAGCTTGCCAATCGCGCCGGTATCGTCATAAACGGTACGCACACCGTTTTCGGCTTGAAGCTGGCGGCGGATCTGCTTTGCGGTGGCGACAAGTTCTTCGTGGTTGCGCTTAAGCGGAAAGACGGCCACTTTGACTGGGGCGAGCTTCGGGCGCAGACGCAGGACGGTGCGGTAGTGTTCATCGAGCAGCGGTTGGGCTTGACCGCGCACCTTTTTGGCCAGTTCAATCGCATCGGCCCCGGGCATAGCCAGCAGCGGTTCGACTTCGGCAAGGCGTTCCGGCAGATCGGCAGCAATCTGCTGGCCCCGTTCCAGCAACGCATCGCGCTGGGCAGCCGAAAGCTTCTCGCTCTTGCCAACCGACTTGAGGAAGGCGGTTAGGGCAGCATGCACCGTCTGGAGCCGTTCGGGCGCGGGGGCTTTGGTCATCTCTTCGGCATAGGCTTCGCAGAGCACAGCCAAGACCCCACGCCCGACACCAGCCGAGGGTTCGATCACATAGGGCACAATATGGCTGCGGCTATCAGGATCGAAGTAGGTCAAACGAGCAGTACTATCTTCGTTTAGATTCACCCGTGCGGTTAGCTTCAGATTAGCCTGATCCTTACTATGGGAGCCGAGGTCATAATCGGTGCGATTCGCAATCCCTTCGATCTCTTGCGGCCCGAGGGAGGGATAGTCATACATGAGATCGTAGGTACGCTTGGAGTAGTGGGCCAACTCATCAGCGGGCACATCATAGATCGAGATGCGCTCACGGGGTACCCCAACACCCTCCCACCAAGCGAGGCGCGCCTCGAGCCACTGTTGATGCCAGGCTTCATCGCTACCGGGCAGCACAAAGAACTCAATTTCCATTTGATCAAACTCACGCACACGGAAGAGGAAATTGCGCGGATTGATCTCATTACGAAAGGCTTTACCCACCTGCGCGATGCCAAAGGGCAGCTTACGGCTGGTGGTAGCGAGCACATTGGCAAAATTGGCAAAGATACCCTGGGCCGTTTCGGGGCGCAAATAGGCAAACGAGCCGCTATCAGCCACCGGGCCAACCTGGGTCTTAAACATCATATTGAAGGGCCGCGGCTCAGTCAGATCGCTTGAGCCACAACTAGGGCAGACGCCATGGATATGGTCGGCGCGCCAGCGCGCCTTACACGTGCGACAATCCACCAACGGATCGTTAAACGTCTCCTCGTGGCCGGAATACTTCCAGACCAAGCGGTTCATGAGGATTGCGGCATCGAGCCCTTCCATATCATCGCGTTCATAGACATTGGTACGCCACCAATCATTGATCAGGTGGTTTTTGAGCTCCACACCGAGGGGTCCAAAGTCATAGGCACCTTGCAGGCCGCCGTAGATTTCAGAACCGGGAAAGATAAAACCACGGCGCTTGCAGAGCGAAACAATCTGATCCATTGAAACAGCGGCCATAGGGGTATCTCCCTACTCATCAACATCTTCGAGATCAACGACGAGTACAGCCTGATCTTCCATCGCCTCAACCTGCTCTTCCACTGCTTCAACGTGCTGGGCAAGCGGTTCAGGTTCACCATTATTATACTGGGAATAGATTTGGGTGGTAGAGAGCGAAGCGTGGCCAAGGCGTTCTTGGACTTCACGCAACTCAGCCCCATTCTTGAGCAGATGGGCTGCAAAGGAGTGGCGCAGGGTATGGGGGGTCAATTCTTGGAGGCCAACGGCTTCGGCATAGCCTTTGAGAATCAGCCAAAAGCCTTGGCGCGTCAGCCGTTTACCGCGATGGTTGAGGAAGAGCGCGGGGCTAGACTGAGCGTGCATACGAGCCAATTGGGGCCGTGCGGTATAGAGATACTCTTCAAGCGACGTGGTAGCGGTATCGGTGATAGGCAAGCTGCGCTCGCGCCCGCCGCGCCCGGCACAGCGCACCGTGGCGGCCTCAAGCACGAGATCGGACAGATCGAGTGCGACCAGTTCACCGACACGCATGCCGGTGGCATAGAGCAACTCAAGCATCGCCTTATCGCGCAGGCTCTCTGGGGTAGAAGCGCGCAAGGGCAACTCGAGCAACGCATCCACCTGGTGGGTCGAGAGCGCCTTGGGGGGAGCGCGATCAACTTTGGGCGAATCGATGCGATCGGCTGGATCGCTCGTGATCAAGCCCTGCTCGGCCAAATAGCCAAAGAAGGTTTTGAGTGCAGCAGTACGGCGCGCCAGGGTACTATTGGCATAGCGGCGGGTACGCAGGAAGAGCAAGAAACCGAGTACATGCTCGTGGGTAACCTCAGACCACTCCGTCAGGCTCTGTTCGCCCAGATAGGCACAGAGTTGATCGAGATCGGTGCGATAGGCGGACGTCGTATTGGCCGACAACCCACGCTCGTGCGCCAAATACTCAAGAAACCGCTCAACATAAGCTTGCATACCGTCCACATTACCCACAATGATGGCCTAGTTTAGGCCGTAGCATTCCGTTGCAGTGTAGCGCGTATGGTAACCCAAAGGCTAAGGGGTGTCAATTGCCATGTGGGGTGTGGTATACTGCTTGCGCATTATTGATGTTAGAGGCTGTCTGAAAAGTCTATGGGTTGGTGCTGGAGTGCCGGCTTTAGCCGGCTAAAGCCGGCACTCCAGCGTGAGTCCTCCGGCTTTTCAGACAGCTTTTTAGGGTTATCGTCTTCCGCCAGATGAACCTATGCGTACCATGCTCGTATTTAATCCAAATGCTGGCCAGGCTGAGGCGCTTGAGCGCGAATTGGCGCTTGCCGCCGAGGTTTGGCGTGAGGCTGGTTGGCAGGTGGAGATTGCGCCGACGCTCAGTGCTGGTGATGGGACGCGGCTTGGGCAACTTGCGGTTGCGCGTGGCTTGGATCTGGTGGTTGCGGCTGGTGGTGATGGCACCTTGAACGAGGTGCTCAATGGCTTGGCAGGCTCCCCAACCGCATTGGCCCCCCTGCCCCTCGGTACGATGAATGTCTGGGCCCGTGAGCTGCACCTACCTCTCCAACCACGGGCAGCCGCTGAAGCGATCCTTACGTGGCGTCCAAGACGGATTGACCTGGGGCGTGCGGGTGACCGCTACTTCCTGCTGATGGCTGGGATTGGCTTTGATGCGGCGATTACGGTTGATGTGCGCGCCGATGAGAAACGCCGCCTCGGAGCGCTGGCCTATGTCTTGCGTGGCATTATGCAGACGCTGCGCATCCGTGGGGCCCGTACCCGCCTTGTGATTGATGGGCGGGTTCACCGGGGGCGCGTGCTTATGGTGGTGATTGGCAATACCCAACTCTATGGTGGTCTGGTCAAAATCACCCATCGCGCCACGATTGACGATGGTATGCTCGATATTGCCGTCTTCAAAGGCTACAATGGCTTCAATGTCATCGGCAGTTTTTTTGCGATTTTGCGCCGTCGTTACAGTGACGACCCCGATATTGAATACTACCGGGCCCGCAGCATCGAGATTTCGGCGCGTCCGTGCCTGCCCGTGCAGGTGGACGGTGATGCGATTGGGATGACGCCGATGAGCTTTGAGGTTGCACCGGGGGCTTTGTGGGCGCTGTTGCCCCCCAATCTATCCGAAGACCTTGTGCAACAACCGCTGATCAAGCCGGGGCGACGCACCTTGCCGCGCCTGCTTGGTTGGTTGGCAGGGCGGTAGTGTAGTGGTGAGGCGCAAGTTTGGCCCATTGCTCATCTTTTTGGGCTTGAGCCTGTTCATGACATGGCCGCTTGCTCGCTATGCGGGTCATGGGCTGACTGATGGCGGTGATGCGCTACTTCAAGCTTGGATCTTTGCTTGGAACAGCCATGCCCTTGCGACGCAGCCCACAGCAGTGTGGGATGCGCCCATCTTCTATCCCTACCCCGACGGGCTAGCCTTCACCGATAACCATCTTCTGCTTGCCGCACTTACTGCCCCCCTCACATGGTACTCTAGCGAGCCGCTGTTAGCCTACAATCTGCTGTTGCTGGCTAGTTTTGCGCTGAGTGGCTGGGCTGTTTTTCTGCTGGCCCGCGCCACGCTGCACGATCAGGGTGTAGCGCCAGCTTCAGCCCAGTGGGCCGCGCTGGTTGCTGGGGCGGCTTTCGCCTTTTGTGCCTACCGTTTTGCCCATATTACCCATTTTCAACTGCTGCAGACCTATTGGATGCTCTTTGCGCTCTTCTATCTGCGGCGGCTCTTACGGCCCCCGGATGCTGGTGGGGGGCGTTGGGTTGATGCGCTGCTCTGTGGGCTGTTTGCGGCAGCCCAGGTTGTGACGGCGCTCTACTATGCCTGGTTTACCGCACTCCTCTTGGGGGGCTACGCAGGGCTGTGGGTGCTGGCAATGCTCTGGCTGCGTCTGCGTACCAACCAAGCCTTGCCTTGGCGTCAACTTGGGCTGGGCGCGTTGGCCGCAACACTGGCCGGGTTGCTCGCATGGCCCGTTCTTCAGCCCTATATGCGCGTCTATGGCAGTCTGGGTATCGTGCGCTCGCTGCGCGAACTTGATGGCTGGTCGGCACCGTTGCGGGCCTATCTCACGGTGCCCCAGGAGCATGTGCTCTTTGGTTGGTTGGCACCGACGCTGCGCGGCACGGGCGAGATGGTGCTCTTTCCGGGCGGAATGGTGACACTCCTGGCCCTTGGGTCTGTCGCTACGCTGCTCTGGGCTGGCGGGCGCAAGCTTGTAGGCAGAGAATTCATGCCAGCGCTGCGCTCCCCTGCGCCCTCTGCGTCGATCCTCCCTAGCATTGATCGCCTCTTCTGGCCCCTCATCGCGCTTATTGCTTTTATCCTCTCGTTGGGCACGGGGGTGCACTTGGAGCGTTTTGACGAGCCGTTGCCCATCCCGTTGCCCTACCTGCTGCTCTACAACTACCTGCCCGGCTTTGGGGCGCTGCGTGTCCCCGCTCGCTGGGGCATCCTCGTGACCCTAGCCTGCGCCCTCTTGGCGGCATTGGCGCTGGCAAAGCTGCTGGCCCAACGCCATGCGCGTACACGCACCATCTTGGGCAGCTTGGCCCTGATCATCGTTTTGAGCGAACAGGCCGCGCCACCAGGGGCATGGCGTATAGGTGCCGAATTGACCGATGTGCCTCCGGTCTATGTGTGGCTTGCTCAGCCAGCGCAGGATGATATTCAGGCCATCCTTGAACTGCCGGTAGCAGCCGTGCCGCGTGGGGCCGAACTCGAACAGGTCACCTGGCGTCAATGGTATGGCCGCCAACACTGGCGTCCGCTCGTGGCCTCCTATAGTGGCCTGATGCCCTTTGGCAGCAGTGATCTGCTGCGTCGCGCCCAGCATCTGCCTGCACCAGCAGTGGTCTCGTTTCTGCAACTGAGTGGTGTGGATACGCTGATCATCCACCGTGAAGCCTATGGCCCTGGTGAGGCTGACGCGCTGTTGGAGGGGCTATTGGCCAACCCGGAGGTGAGCCAGCGGGCTGAGGTGGGCACAGCAATCGTTTTGAGCCTGCGGCCCGATCCGCGCATTGTAGCGATCATGGCTGCGGCTGGGCCAGGAGGAAGCATCTATCTCTCGGCGGATGAACGTATTCCTGGGGTGTTGCCGCTCGCCTTGAGCCATACGCTGCGGGCGGCGGGCTATCCCCTCTATGGGCCGGGGCGCACGCGCTTCTATGAGCCCCTGCATACGCCCCAATTGGGCCAAAGCTTTGCGGCGGGCCTGCTTGCCGCCGATGAAGACCCGCGTGCGTATGGCTTTAGACCTGAAGATGTTGTCTGGCAAGCCCATAGCTTGGCGCTCTACCGTGGCGATCCACGCTTGCTGGCGCACCTGCGGCTGGCGCAACAGGTGCCTGGCTGGTTCCATCCCCACTTTCCCACGAGCCTTGAACTTCAGCGCACCGCCGCTGGTCTGTTGGTTGGTGAGCAACTGTTGGCCTTGGAGGAAGCAGGTGCGTTGCAGATCGAACTGGACAGCGCTAGTCTCTACCCTCAGAGCTTGCTGATTGACGGCGTGGAGTTGACGCTACCGCCAGGATTGAGTACCATCCGTGTGCCCCTTGCTGCCGAGGCGCGTATGAAGGTGCAGGCTGCCAGCGACGATCTGGCGCTCTTACGCCTGCGGGTGCTGCATGCTACAGATGAGCCAATGAGTATCCGTACCGACGCAGGTTTTATTGCTGCTGCCGAGGTGAACTTCAAAGACGCAACGCTTCAAGTCTCTGCACGAGCAGCAGGGATCGAAGCGCTGCGCCTCGATATTCGTGGTGCCGCAGCCTACGATGATCGCCCCATTCGTTTATTGGCCGGTAGTCAACCCGTATCCGCCGACGGCAAACCGATCGCGTTCGCAGTTGATCTGTTGCAGCCCGAGGCTGTGTGGCTGGAGAGCCAAGAGCCTGGCGTAGACGGACGTTACATTGCGTATCTCAAAGATGCAGCCCAACCGGAGAGCCCAGGGGTGCCCATTGCCAAATTCAACCTTGTTGCTGGCCAGGTCGTTGCTGCCGAGCCAGTGCCGTTGCCGTTGAGTCTGGTGCCGTAATATGATTGGAGATTGGAGATTGGAGATTGGAGATTGGAGATTGGAGATTGGAGATTGGAGATTGGAGATTGGAGATTGG
>NZ_NQWI01000161.1 GCF_002532535.1 Candidatus Viridilinea mediisalina | reverse complement strand
TGCAGGCATGAGAACCTCCTCAGAAAGGCTTGACACTTCTGCGAGTTATTATACCGGATTATTTACTGGAACACCATAAGCCGGCACTCCAACGCCAAACCATAGACTTTTCAGACAGCCTCTAAGGGCCAGAAGTCTTCCACCTATCCCCATCGGAAAATCCGTCGTCGCTGGCTTTAATCTCATACCACACCCAAGCTCCCTCTGGGTCGCGTTGAGTGGGACAATCTGAAGATGAGGGACTATCTCTGTTCAGCTTGATACGAATTGTAAGTGGCTTGGTCTATCTCAATAAGACCTACCTTGACACCCATACTGTAGCCACGAGGAAGATTCCATGACCATCCAAGAGCATGACTTCGCGCGCGTACAGGTTTTGCAGCGCCCCACGGTTGAGTACCTTCCGTCGCCATTGCCTGAGGAGCAACCATCGCAGCCTACGCCGATGCAAGCGTACCCCTATGACTGCTTTATTTCCTACCATGCTCCCGACCGCGAGGTGGCGAGGTGGCTGACAAACCAGCTTCGGCAGGCTGGTCTACGCCCGTGGTTTGATCAGGACGAAATCCTGACGGGTCAACTCTGGATGGAGCGGGTTGAGGAGGGGTTGACGCAGGCCCGCGCAACCCTGGTACTGATTGGCCCCCATGGGGTGGGGCGCTGGCAGCGCCAAGAGGCGTATGTCGCCATCCGTCAGGCCATGAGTGCGCCCGATCAGCGCCCCGTCATTCCGGTGCTGCTCCCCGGTGGTGATCGCCACGGTCTGCCCCTGTTGCTCGATAGCTTCTCGTGGGTAGACTTGAGCCAAGGGCTGGACGATCCCGCTACCTTTGCCCGCCTCTTGGCTGGCTTGGAGTGATCGCGTTGTGGCTGTTCTCGTCTTTCAGATAATGTTTCTGGAACCTCTAGGATCGTGGGAGGGGTTTTCGGGGAGGGCTTCGCCCTCCCCGAACCCCTCCCTTCGTTGGTGTTGGTGGTTGCGCCACCAACACCAACGAAGGGAGGGGCGTAGCCCCTACGCACCCTTGAGCAGCCTACCGACTACAATAGCCCCCGCTGATCGCCTGGCTTGCGAGAAGACGGTCGGCGTAGCGCGGCGGTGCAGGATCGCTGATCACGTTGCCGTAGAAGGTGTCCACTTGGGCCGCACAGTTGGGTAGACGTACCCGTAGGATGGTTGTTGCACCGGGTTGGAGCAGTTTCTTCGTGGAGTCAAAGAGACTCTGGTTGCTTAATCCTGATCCATAGACGGCATACGAGGCCAGCCCAACATTGTAGCGGCAGGTTGGCGAATAGTTCATCATCGCCACTTCGCCGTTGGCGAGGAAGGTTGGGTGCAGATCGTCAAGGGCACTGTTGATGTCACACTCCGGGCCGCATGGTGCATGCTCGTCGGGGACGATGTAGAGACGCCCCTGATTGGTGTCGAGGGTTACACTGCCGTCGGTACCGACCGCTTGGATGAAGTAGCGTGACCATGCTTTTGCCTCGAAGGTGGCGGTCCAGCGCGGGCCGGTTTTACGCATGGGGTGCGCCGTAAAGCGTCCATCTTCGATCAGGACAACTTCGACGCGCTCGATGCCGGATCCGTCACGGATGTTGAATCTGACACGCTGGTTGAGACGGCAGTTGGTTGCGCGCCCTCCGAAGACTGCTGGTTGCCCTCCGGGGCGTTTGGCGGTCAGTTCGACATCCATGGTGTGGATCAGGCGCTGGATGCTGCCTAGCGGGTGCCATTGGCCGGTAGCAAACAACAGGTGGCTGTTGCCGTCGCCTCCGGTGAAGGTGTGCAGCAGGACGGGGCGGTCACATGTGCCGCCTGTGTAGGCTCGTTCGCTGTAACGCTGAGGCTCATTGATGGGTGCCCCACTTACAATCACCGGATCAAACCCCATAATGTCTTCAAAGTGTGCATCACGGATCAAGGCACCGCCAACCCTGGGATCGACAGGCAGCGTGACGGCGGGCTGCAAGGGTAGGCCCGAGTCGCTGAGCAGCATGCTACTGCCTCCGTCGGTGCTGCTCCGGTAGTAGCTGCCCTCGGCTCTGGTGGTTGCCGTATGCACAAAGCTGAGTTGCAGCAGGCTGCCGGGCGTGGCAAGCTCGCGCTGCGGCACTGGGTTGGTGGCTATGGCCGGGCTTGCTGCGGGCATTGAGGCGGCCACGGAGGGGGCAGGGAGACGCAAGCGGTAGTCGGGCGGCCCGAAGAGCGCGATGCCGCTGATGGTCTTGATGTGACGGTTGCTGTGGAGGAGCCCACTCACCCCACGGTAGTCGGTCAATGCCCGCCGCAAGCCATCGGCTAGGGTTATATCCTCCTGGTTGAGCAGGTAGTCCATCAGATACAGGTTGAGCCGCTCGGCATAGGCGAACGCGCCTTCTTCTTCAATCGTTCCTGCGTAGGCGTAGTTCAAAAACCCAAAGCTCGGTTGGCCCAAGCCCGCCAATTCAGTAACCAAGGTCGGTTCGTCGGGGCTGCCTGCCGTTACCCCGCTGTGGCAGCCGAGCAACAGGATCAGGTTGAGCGCGTTGGGGCCAGGGGTATTGCGGCGGATCGTGTTGATGGTGGCATCACCAATCACTTCACGAGCGGCATGGTCGCTCACCTGGATGATCCGTCCGCTGCTAGTGAGGGCCGGGAAGCCCGCCGCGACACTTCTGGGAATGGTGTTGCACGCAAGGCTTTGTCCGAGCCCAAGGCCCAAGGCGAGGCCGCGTTCGTTCATCATCATGCAGAGTTCGCGCTGTACCAACTCGGTCAGGTGTACCGCTACGCCCGACACGGTACCGGCGTTGAGCACCAGCGTGCCACCCTGAGCGACGTAGCGCTCTAGGGCTGCCGTAATCTCATGTGGGCTGCCCGGCTGACGACTGGTGGTGACATCAAGCGCATCATAAACGCGATCAGTGGGGTAGTGGTTGGCTCTGAAGAGGCTAAAGAGCGGATCTTCCCACGGGATGGACATGGCGTAGTAGGATTGCGGGTAGCTCAGGGGATCGTTGTCGGGCAGATCGGGCGCTGCGC
The DNA here is from genome assembly GCF_002532535.1 of Candidatus Viridilinea mediisalina. GTDB lineage: Bacteria > Chloroflexota > Chloroflexia > Chloroflexales > Chloroflexaceae > Viridilinea > Viridilinea mediisalina. The sequence continues at coordinate 5,343 of NZ_NQWI01000161.1, read as the reverse complement.
CATAGGGGATGACGTCGTCGTCGCCGATGATGTAGAGGTAGCGTGGAGCCTCTGCCAGCAGTGCAAGCTGCGGGGCAACATAGGCCACAATGGCGGCTTGCAGGGCGTTGCGCGCCTCTACCGCATCCTGCGCGCGCTGGTCAATCTCTGCCACCGGCTGCGCCGCATTGAGGCTCTGCTCGAGTAGGGCGATGCTGGCATCCCACGCTTCGTAGGCACAACTCAACCCCGCAGGCTCGTCGGCACAGGGCAGGGCTTCATCAAGCGGAAGCTCCAACGCGCCATTCATGCTCACATATGCGGCCAGGGCGCTACGAACGTCCGCCACCGGCCCACGGGCGGACAAACGGGCCATGTTGGTCAGCACAATGACTTCCGGGTCGCTCGGTGTGGGCAAGAGTTCTACTGTATCCTGATTGTTCGCCAACTCGCGATCATCGCCGCTATAGCTCAATCCTGCCGTCACGAGCAGTTGCGTCCCGGTCGTGATACTTGTGGGCATGCGGTAGCTCAGACGCAGCACCTGCTCGCCCGCAACAGGTAATGGCTCAACCTCCCAGACAAGCGTACCACTGGTGGGTTGGGTTGCCCCCACAGCCTCAACCAGGGTAACACTGGGGGGCAATTGGAGCGTAACGCGCACACTCGTCGTGAGCGCTTGGGTACCAGGGTTACTCAGGAAGAGCTGAAGCGTCCCTACAGCATCAAGGGGCGTCATGCGCTGCCCACCGATCACCAGCGCCGGATCGGGCGCATCGCGGTAGTCGAGATTGATGCGCGCACGGGCTTCATTGTTGATAGTAAAGATCTCTTCGGCTACTGCTGGCGCTTGCACCTCCACCTGCACACGCCCCGGACGCTGCTCACGGGCTACGCCAAAGGTCAGGTTGTAGCTCCTGCGCTCACCCGCCCGCAGGAGTGGCCGGGTGAGCACAAGAGATTCGGTGGCAGGTTGGGGGCGGCGTATGCCATTGAGCATCACCAGCTCTAAGCCATTGCCCCAAGTAACATCAATATTGCCCGCAGCAGCAACCAAGAGGCCCTGGTTGGTAGCGGTGAGGATACAGGTAAACTCGGTCGCCCCGCGCGCCTGGGTGGGGCAATCGAGGCGCAGATCCAGGTCGGGCGAAGCATCAAAGAGGCGCACAACGCCCGCTTGGATGCCACCAGTCAGCAGCGTGCGATCCTCGGCATAGTTGCTAGAAGCAGCAAGCGCCAGAGGGCGAATAGGCAGGCCAAAAATGCGCGTCCAAGTGCCGCCCACTTGGCCCTGGAAGAAGCCCCGATCAGTTGCGGCAAAGAGGCGATTATTATTGATAGGTGAACCAACCATGGCGGTCACACTCCGGGCCGCCGTACCATCGGGCTGCACCAGATTCTGCGCCGCCGCCCACATGCTCGTAGTATCGCAGGGGCGCGTATAGATCGCCGCTGGCGTCGCGTTATTGGCGCTATTGGTGCCCACTGCCAGCGTACATGGGCCAGGCTCAGGGCTAATCCAGACCGCCCCAATGCTCAATTGGCCGCCATTGGGTGCCGGTAAGGCCGGGAAGGGCGTAAGCCCGGTTTCACGCTCCCAGAGCCAGAGCCCATCGCCAAAGGTGGCAATAACGGCGCTGGAGTTGCCGCGTGCCCCCGGAAAGAACTCGAGCGCACTGATCCCACGGTTCGCCCCAACGCTGAGAATATCCCAGTTGTCGGTACGTACTACCAACTGGCCGCCCGGCCCGCCTGAGCGCCCGATCAGCAGCACACTGGCGTCATTGCTCACCCGTAGGGTCGCCGGGTTGAGATTGCTACTCAGGGGCAGCATCCACGGGCTCATAGAGGTCGGCGTAAGCTCAAAGAGGCCATTGGGGCCAACGGCCAGCAGCGGGCCATGGGGCAGCAACGCGAGCGAACGAACCATCTGGGTAAAATCGGGATTGAAGGCTGCCCAATTCTGCCCACCATCATCACTCACCATCACCCCCGCCTGGGTTGCCGCATAGGTACGCGCCCCAAGCGTGCGCAACTCATAGATACTCGGCGTCCCCAAGCCCTGCTGGGGTGTCGCCGCATCACGCATAGCGCGGAGTTCCCATGGCGCAGCGGCACCCTCGCGCTGGTTCAGGCCAGCCGCTGTAATCGCCCATACCGTAGTGCCACTACTAGCCAAGGCGCTTACCACCCCCGGCAAACCCTGCTCAAGCCAACTACTCCTCGCGCCATTAGTCGCAAACAGGCCATTGCGCGTCCCTACCAGCAAGCCCTGGGCTGGTTCAGCCGCCAGCGCGAGCACCGCTTCGCTGCGTAGGCGTACCCAAGCCAACGTACTAGCTTGTTGGATAAAGAGCCCTTGGGTGCCACCGGCATAGAGGCTACCGCCATACACTGCGAGCGCGCGTGTGCCCTCAGGCGGGGGCGGCAGATTTGTTGCGGTTTGCCAGAGCAGCATAGGTTCACTCGTGGTGTGGGATTGGGCGGCAGCCACCTGCACCAAACCAGCATCACCAAGCACAAAGAGCGTACCCTCGGCATCAAAGGTAAGAGCTCGCACACGGCCCACCGGACTCGTCCGGGCTGTCCAGGTAGCCCCATAATCGGACGACTGGTAGAGCGCACCGTCCAGACTACTCGCAATCAGCAGGTCACCACCGGAGGTGGCGCGGTAAGCGGCGAGGGCGGCCAGTTCGGGTTGGTTACGCATGGTAGCCCGATTGCCCAACAGACCAAGCCAACCCGTCATGCCCGGAGAGTGGCGCAGCAACAAGCCGTCGCGGGCCGCCACATAGATCATCTGGTTGGCATCACTGCCCGTTGCCGCCACCAGGCTGGGTTGGCCCCCAGCCATACCCGCACTAACCATATGCTCTTGGCGTAGTTCAATTGGCACCACGCGTGCGCCCCAATACTCATCAATCCGCAGATCGGCCAACGTGAGATCGAGGCTACCAATTAGAGCTTCATGGCGCACCGTAAAGCGCACCACCGTGCTGCTGATCACATCCAAACTCGTAAGCCGCCCAATATCCATAAGGTAGATCGGATCATCCAACTCCAACTGGCTCAAATAGCGCGTCTGAGTAATAACAGGCGAAAGATCAAACTCCTCAGAAGTACTGAGCGGCACCAAAAGTTGGGCACTCACCTCAACAGCTTCGAGGGCTTGACCATTGAGCGTAGCCGTCCCAATCACACAGAAGGGATCGGGGAGTTGCTTGCCACTACTGCCTCTGGGAAGTTGCTTACCACTACTACCACGGGGAGCAATCCCACCACAGGGCCAATTCAACGCAAGCTGCATTGGGATAGGCTGTTGCTGCCAGATAAAGGGCACAAGCGAACGGTGATCCTCACGCGTGGCCACAATCCAGAGGCGCGTTCCTGCGGGCAGATCACCAGGATCGAGCTGAAAATCCACACGATCGCCCGCCTCAAAGCGATCCAGCAGGTCACCCTCTAGCCCATCGCGGTAGAGTTCGAGCGTGTAGCCACTCACCGGCGTGCGGCTCTCGGTATCCAACTCATAGACCCGGCCATAGATGGGGGCCGGAGGTATCGGCGTCTCAATCGAGAAAGGAGCGGTCATAAAGGTGCGCGTAAGCGGATCGGGGCGAAAGCCAACGATCTCACGGACCTCGTTGTTCCCAACCTGCACCCGAATATCCAGGTGATCGCCCGGCAGCACCCCCAGTTGCTCCAGGGGCAGGGCCGCAATAGCCTCACCCAGCGGCCCATCCACCGTCTGCCGCGCCAAGGCCGTCAGGGTAAAATCCTCAAACGTGACCGTAACCAGCGCTCCGGGCAGCGGCGCACCCGTAGCATCAACCACCGGCACCAAAAGACAGAAGGGCGCAGCGGGGTCAACACCATAGACATTGCACTGATAGGCAGGCACCTGAGCCGCAGCGGGGCGCACCGTCATGGTGAAAAGCAGCAACAGCGCGAGTGAAAAGGTGACAAATGAACGGTGAGGCATCATACCATTTCCGATTGTAGATTGTAGATTGTAGATTGTAGATTGTAGATTACCGAACATGAACGTCCCAATGGGCTTTCGCGTTCTTGATTACGCGGCATGTTCAAGGGTAGTTGGCATATAGAGTGGCCGTCACGGTTGTGGACATGTATTCAGCAACAGCGCCTCGACAAAGAGCCGATCAGCGGCATCTACCATGCCGTCGCCAGTGGGGTCAAGCCCTGGATGGAAACCGGGATCAGCGGCGGTGAGCCCCTCAGCCGCCCGGATCAATTCGTAGTCAGCCTCAGTAATCTGACCATCGCCATCAGCATCGCCACGCAGCAACACAAACGCATCCAACCAGCCCGCCCGCTCGAGGCTAGCATTACCCGAACGATCAAAGGCAACAACACCTAGATCAACCGCCCGGCAGGGCACATCCAAATCGGCCACCAGCGTCGTCTCAGCACTCTGGTTGGCCAAGAGCGTCGCTTGACCATCGCGGGTATAAGCGACACTAAAGCCCTGCACGCCAGAGGCGGGCACCGTCGGTAGTGCGGGGTCCTCTGCGCTATAGCTCACCACATGGCGACCCGGCGTTAACGCCTGTGCCGACTCGAGGGCCGGTTGGATGAAGTTGGCAAAGGGCGCCTCGCTGTCGAGCCGGAGGTAGGAGCGGCCTGGGGTGACGAGCGTACCATTGCTTAGGCGGCACTGGAGGATTTCTGCTCTTTCATTCTCAAAATTGACCGACTGCGTAGCCACGCGCACCTCACGCGGATTCTCCCTCACCTCAACAGTTACCCCACCCCAGCAGTAGTCAGTCGTACCAGCATAGTTCAGAAAGAGAATATCCCCCGGCACCACCTGGTTCTCTGGCACCGGCACCGCCCCGGCATTCAACAGCGCCACACGCAGCGCATTCATCGCAATATAGCTCTGGTCTGCGGTCGTGCCATTGCAACGAGCGGGGGCAAAGTTGGCTGCGCGTAGCATACAATCAATAAAGAGCGCCCCATTGAAACCAGGCAACGTATGGCCAAAGGGACTAGTATTATCGCGTCCATGCTGACGCGCAGCACTCACCAAGGTATTGATACGAAAACCATTGAAGGCTTGTGGACTCAACCCAGGGATGCTGGTAAACATATGGTGCAAACTCTCGCTACGCCGGGTACTGGCGAGCATACCAAAGGTTGCGGGCGTCTCTTGGCTGGGCAGCATCTGCTGCATCTGGCCGGTGCCGCGCATTATCAACGGCATAAAGATGCGGTAGCCCTGCGCGAACGTTTGCTCCTCATTGTTTGACGTATCGCCATCGCCAGGGGTGGTTCCGCTGCCCCCATCGCCATCGCCAGGGGTGGTTCCGCTGTTCCCATCGCCATCGCCAGGGGTGGTTC
>NZ_NQWI01000304.1 GCF_002532535.1 Candidatus Viridilinea mediisalina | reverse complement strand
AGTCAAGAATGTTCTTTTTGCTTTCGGTTGCGATTATTTCTGATTAAAAATAGTTTGGATAATTTTGCAACAGTCTCATGAAGGGGTTTGAAACCCGTCGCCATAGTCTCACCTCCTTTCTATAAGGGGCGCTTCGATCTACTGCCCCGCGATGAAGTAGGGGCGCACTAAACATAATCACCAAAAATAGTCCCTTTGTTCTCATTTACCCCCACTGCCGCCCGTCAGCCGCGTGCCGACGAGCGGCGGTGGCGTGTTAGGGGGGCGGTGGCGCACGCATGGGCGCGGGAACGCGATGACCGGCGCCTACCGCTGGCCTGGTCTGCGCGATCTGGTACGCATCTGGGGGGCAAATGATCCGTTTGCCCGTGGCTGCTTGCCCGATGGCCGGTTTGCGGCACAGCGAGTCATGGCGCGGGCGACGTGCGCTGCGCGAGGGTGTCGAACGGGTGTTTGTTTTCTCTGTCACCCCGTGCGACGTTGGACCCTGCCTGGGGCTGTTCACCACCACCCACCAACGGCTACCCCAGGTCGGAACGTTCGGTCGCACGGACGATTACGCGACGCTCAGCCGCGCCTCCGTGGCGGCGTGACGCATGCGCTGGAGCGCCCGTAGGTTGATCAGCACATAGGTCAGACTGTTCTGGTTGACAATCGCCCGGCCCCGCCGCAACTTCGGCGTGGTAATGCCCAGCGCCTCGGCCTGGCTGTTGATCCGCTCGACCATCGTGCGCGTGCCGTAGACGACTTTATACTCCGCGCCCTCGCGGTCAAGCGTGTGACGCATGCGCGCCCCCTC
>NZ_NQWI01000160.1 GCF_002532535.1 Candidatus Viridilinea mediisalina | reverse complement strand
GTACCCATGAGCGCACCTCCCAAGGGAATGGTTGTTCCTACCACGTCAATGATCTCTTGCAGCGTCACATGCTTGCCCGCGGCGGCGAGGTAGCGCAGGAAGGGAAGGATACAGAAACGAGAAAATAGAAAATAGGCAATAGGCACAAACTGGTGCAGAAACTTCGCTTTACGCTTTACGGGTTCAGTTGAGGTGGGTTCTACAAATGCGGCAAAGCGGCTTTCGGAACGTTCCTGTTTACGCCGTAGGTAGTGCCGACGTTAGTCGGCTCCCATCGCTGCCAAAGACCTCAGCCGACTAACGTCGGCACTACGATGCCTGCGAATATGTACTATTCAGCATGACAGGCTGCTGGGATACGTAACAATTTCTGCTTCCCTAAAGTGTCCTGAAATCATCCCTAACCTTAAATCTCGAATTCAGATTTTGGTACACCTGATTGACGAATAATCGACTGCAGCGTGCCAATCTTCAATTCATTATGAAGCGGCACTGGTACAGTGACGGTTGTGTTAGCAAGTTGTTTCTGTAGTACAGCATGACTACCACGTTGTCTTACCACTTGAAATCCGTAGCGTGACAGAATCGCTATAACCTGTTTACCTGAGAGTGAACGCAGCCTACCCAATCTGCACCTCAACACTCGTTACAAAGACCTCGCCACGCAAACGATCACGAATCTCATCAGGTGAGGCAACTTCAAAGAAGAGTTCAAGAGCCTCTTTTAAGTTCGCTCGCGCATCCTCAATGGTATCACCCTGGCTAGCAATATCAAATTCGGGACAGAGAGCAACATAGCCGATTCCTTCAGGCTCTATGATTGCTGTGAGTCTTCTGAGCATATTACCCCGCTTTCAGCCTCATTCATACTCAATCCTACCCTTAAGCCACTTCAATTGCATAGCGCAGCATGACACAGTAGGTTACTATACATTATACCACATGGAATAGAAAATATGTTCATTGCCGCAAGAGAATGCAAAGAAGATGGTTTCAGGACACTTCACAGTTTGCACCATTAGGCAGTGCCGACGTTAGTCGGCTGAGGTCTTTGGCAGCGATGGGAGCCGACTAATGGTCTTCCAGTAAATAATCCGCTAACCAGACCTCGCAGATCTGGCATATCTATCAGGTCTAGCCCGTGCCGCGACACCGGATTAATTTCTGGAAGACCATAAGTCGGCACTACCCACGGCCTCTCAGGGTGGCAACGCAACGAGGCAATCAACAATATCCGCTTCCCTATGGTTTGCACGCTCCGCCACTCCGACACAGGTACTGTGTCAGGTGGCATATGGGTGGACTTCGAGTCTCCCTTGGTAATGCGTGAGGCTAGAGCTTCGCGTCCTCGCGTCTTATGACACCACGTAGCCTACATTGAGCTCTAGCACAATCTGGCGTTGGCCAATCAGTTCGATCAGAACCCGTACCCGTTCGCTGTCGCGCAGGCGCCCGTCAAAGATGGCCTCAAGGCCTGCGAATGGCCCATGTTCTATCCTTACGCGGTCGCCAGGGCGGAACTTCATGAAGGATTCACCGCCAGCAGCGTTGATCTGTGCGAGACGTTGCTCGATCTCGCGCAACAACTCAGGTTCAACGACGGCAGGCACCCCGCCAAAGCTCACGAGTCCAACCGCGCAGGGCAGGTATTGGAAGAACGATTGGCCAACACTGTCGAGGTCGGTGCGTACAAAGACGTAGCCGGGGAATAAGGGCCGCACGCTGCGGGCGCGTGGGTTGACCGGCTTGATCGTGAGTTGGGGCGCGAAGACGGGAATATTGCGCGCCGTCAGTTGTTGGCTGACGAGGGGTGCTTTTTGTGGTTTGGTCTGTAAGGCGTACCAGTGTATCACCTTGGAGTTCCTTTGTGGATTGTAGATTGCAGATTGTAGATTGTAGATTGCCGAACATGGCGTTCCAATGAGCTTTTTGGTATCAGGGAAGGTTTCAGAAACATGCTTTCAGCTTTACTGTCGTAGTGCCGACTTATGGTCTTCCAGAAATTAATCCGGTGTCGCGGCACGGACTAGACCTGATAGATATGCCAGATCTGCGAGGTCTGGTTAGCGGATTATTTACTGGAAGACCATAAGTCGGCACTACCTATGGCGCAAACTCTAAGCTGCTTCGCATCCTCGCCTCCCGCCTCCCGCCTCCTCGCCTCATGCATCCGCTACTCTGGCTCGGCTAGGGTAATGAGGCGGTGGCTCATGTTGACCCCGGCTTCGTCAATGACGAGATCGCCGATGCAGGTGATCAGGGTGAGTTGTTCGCGGCCTTTGGGTAGCATATACTCAATCTGATCGGGTAAAGCTTGGATTTGTTGGGTGACGCGGTAGGTCGTCGAACGACCTTGGTCATCGTAGAGGGTGATTGGGTCGCCGGGACTCAGTTGGTGTAGACGGGCAAAGGGGGCGGGGATGTCAGGGGTGTTGCGGAAACGCAAGACATGGCCCCAGAGGACAATATTTTCGCCTTGGCCAGGGGTGGCACTATAACGATACCAGGCTACATCGTGATCCAGCACAACCGGCATGCGCTGCTCGTCAAGACCTACGGCAAGAACCTCACGATCCAGTTCAAGCGCATCAATCACGAGGCGCACCGGACGGCCCACTTCGCTTGTAGTGCTTGGCGGTAGCGCAGTGGGCTGCTGCGGCACAGCGGTGGGCTGTTCCAAGAGTGGCTGATCGATCAAGGCAACACTCTCGGCACTCAAGACCACCGCCGTCGCCAGCGGTGCCGCCGTCGGCGCAGGGGCTACCGTTGTGGGCACGACCACCGCCTGCTCTTGGGGACTGGTGGTACCACCACAGCCACCGAGCAGCAAGAGCAGCAAGGAGAAGTTGAGAATTCGTTTGAGCATAGTAAGTGTGTTCGTTGCCGTAACAAGGGAGATTTGCACCACAGAGGCACCGAGGGCACAGAGTTTATGCTGGAGGGTGCGCCAATCATGGTGATTGTCGTGCCAAAAACCTCTCTGTGTTCTCTGTGTCTCTGTGGTGAAATCCTCTGTCTCTCTGTGGTGAAATCCTCTGTCTCTCTTAACTCCTCACTCCTCGCTGCACCCGGCGCACCACGCCCCCCAGCGCCACTAGGAAGAGCCCCAAGCCGAGCCAGAGATCGAGGCGTAGGCCATCGGCAGTGCCGGTGGTGGGTAGCGCGGCGGGGATAGGAAGTTCGCTTGATGCTGGAGCGGCAGTCAGAGAAAAGACTGAGAAGTGGGTTACGGTGCCACAGAGTTGGCCATCAAGTACTGCGGTTGGTAGGGTCACCCACTGCCCCAAGAGACGATCAAAGTTGTACAGTTGCACACCATCTAAGCCATTGGCAATTGCAACGCGCTCAGGTGGCAGGCGGAAGCAGATGGTAGCAGGCGGGTTAAAGTTGGGCCGTTCAATTACATTGCGATTGCCGTCAAGCAATCGCGCACGAACCATCACCGTCAACAAAACCGAACCATTCGCCATCGGTGGAGGTAGTGCGGAGGTTACATCAGTGGGCGCGACATCCACTTCGAGCCAGTAGGGGCATGCCACATTGCCCCAACGGTCGGTTAGGTTGCGCAGTGCTTCACCTGGAATGTAGACATTGACTTCGGGATCAACGCTATCACCGGGCAAGCGGGGCAGGCTAATGCCAGCCCAGGCACCTTGTTGGTAGTAGGGCGGCACACAAACACCCTCAATGGGCTCCGAGGGAGCAGGTGGTAAGGCAGGTGCAGGTGGCGGTGGTGCGGTCGGTGGTTCACCACCGGGTACCGTCTGGGCGAAGGCTTGGCCGCTACTGCCAAGGGCCGCACTCACAACCAAGAGCCCCGTGATGAGCATGAGGGTGAGTAGTTGGCGTAACAAACGTGTTGTAGCCATGATTAGGTCTGCCTTTCTTTGCCTTCAATCAACGAAATGTAACGTCCAGCATGAGATCGCGGTTGAGGCTAAATGCCCCATGGTAGCCTCCAGTGCCATTGGGTTTCAGGCTTGCGGGGGGATTGAGCAGCCGCATACCTGGGGGCAGGTGCAGTGCAAGCCAAAGCGGAAGTTCCTCGCGGCCCGCCTGTTTCTGCACATGCAGATGGTAGTGATAACCATCCTCACTGCTGGTCACCACAGTGGCCGGCAGGCTATAGCGTAAGCTCAGGCTGCGTACCTCACCCTGGTTGAGCGCGAAGTAGGTAGCGAACTCGCGCAGATTGGCATGGCCCAAGCCACTCACCACTTCGCCCGCATCCGGCAAGCCGGTCCAAGTCAATGACCCTGGGGTGGGGCCATGCTCGGCATGGAGCAGCGTAGCCGCCGGGGGGGCCAAGACGCGCAGGTAGCCGCGGTAGCACATGACTTTCATTTCGGCATAGGGCATGCCGCGCCGTTCACCACGGGCCGGACAGAGTTCCTCTGCGGGGGCGGTATGGGTATAGGTTATGCTCAAGGTCGCCACAGGTGCGTTGAGGTTACGCAGATCGATGGCGTAGTGCAGTTCTTGTTGCAGGCTGTAGTTGGACTTGGTATAGCCAAGATTGTCGTCCACAACCATGAGGAAGTCACTCCCCTGGGGCCGCACTGCGCCATCCCAGCCAAGGCGGGCGAAGAGGGCCGCTTCAGCCGGATCGCTGGCCGCAATGAGCAGGTGGCGCTCAGTGGCCAAGCGGCGCATGGTCGCAATCAGCGGGGCCAGTTCCAGATCGCCGGTGGCAATGCGCTCAAGGATGGCGCGGGTCAGTGGACCAACCGAGACCTCGTTGTTGCTACCAAAGAGATCATGTTGGCGTTCAATATAGGCCCGCACCGTCGCTGCGCTCACTGGTTCAGCTTCGCCTGCTACCGTGACGGGGCCAATGGTTTCGAGGATCTGCTTGAAGGCTCCAAAGTCGAGCGCGACCACATCGGGGACAAGGGGGCGATCACTGAGGGCATAGAGTTGACTGGCGACGCGGGCGGAGGTGGGGAAATCGGGCGACCAGTTGGCATCGCGGAAGACCCAGCGGTAGATGCGCATGTAGCGGCCCAGCGGTTCGGGGGCGTAGGGCAAAGCAACCCCCGGTGGCGGCAAGATTGGCCCCGAATCCTCTAGGTCTAGGTCTAGCACATGGCCATCCAGCAGGCTCAGAATGCCAGCACTGGTAATGAAGCCGCCGGTGGCCCGCAGTTCATCGCCGCTCTGGGCTAGCAGCAGGTAGTCGCGTTGCCCGTCTGCGCCGAGTAATGCAGGCAGCATGGCGAGGAGTTCGAGCGCCTCAGCGCCACTACGCAAGCCAGCAGGCAGATGGGCCAGATAGGGCGCAAGTGGCTCAGGCAGGCCCGCCGGGTCGAGCGCGGCCCAGGCCAGTTCAGCCTGCACAAGCTGGGCCTGAGCCGCCAAGATCGGCGCTTGCTGTGCGCTCAAACGACGCTTCACCAGTGGGCCCAACGGCTGGCCCGCCCGCTGATCAAGCAGGATCGGCACAAGCGCCTGGGCGCTCGCCGTCGTCGCCTCAAGGGTGGTAAAGCTGGCAAGGTAGAGCGCCGGGAGTTGCGCCATTGGCGCAAGTTGACCACGTAGGCGTGCGGGGGGCACCTGGGCCCAAGCCTGTTCTGCATCGTGCGCCGAGGTACGCGCCGTCTCAAGGTGGGCCGTACTCTGCTCAAGGGCGGCCAACAGACCAGCGGGGTCATCAAGGAGCAGCGGCAGCAGCAGATCGGCCTCCTGCACCCCTGCGGACAGTGCAGTGGCATAGGGTTGCAGCGGGGCAACGACCTGCTCTAGGTCGCTGGAGGCCACCGCAAACGCGGCAAGTGCCTTGGTCAGCAAGGTCAGTTCGTGGGCACGGCGGGCGCGTGCCTGCCAAGGGGGGGCCAGGTCATCGAGCGGCACAGCGGCCCATGCCGCTTCAGCCGCCTGGGCCTGCTGAAGTGCGGCGGCCATGGCGGGGCGGGCGCTCCGCAACTCAGCGGCGCGATCAAGCAGCATAGCAGCATCGAGTTGCGCCGGGTTGTCGGCGTGAGCCATGAGCGGTTCAAGCGCCTGGAGCAGCGCCGCCGCCGCCGCAAGGCTCTGGTCGCTGGCATCAAGCAGCGGGGCTACGGCAGCGAGATCATGGCCATAGCCGGGCACCCAAGCGAAGCCCTGGGCCACCTGGGGCAGCGGCCCCAAGCTTTGACGTAGCGCCTCAAGATCGGCCTGGGCCGTTGCTAGGTGGGTCGCGCCATCTACCAGTAAGGCTTGAGGCTCGCGCACCAACCCCTCAAGCATCTGCACATCAGCCAGAAAAGCCTGGGCGTTGCGTGTAATCGCCCACGCCCACCAGCCCAGGCCGAGCAGCAGCAGCAGCGCCAGCAGGCCCACGCCGCGCCACAGCCCACGTCGCCCATACCAGACACGGGCAGGCGAAGGCACTGGATTAGGCTGAACTTGGCTGAGGGAAGGCTGCATATGCTCACACCAAAATAACGCTACGGGAAGGATACAGAAACGAGAAGATAGAAAATAGGTTTGCGGCATCAGGAATGCGCTGCACACCTCCCTAAAGCTCATTGAGACGCCATGTTCGGCAATCTACAATCTACAATCTACAATCTGAAATGGTCCCACTCAATCTCCACTACGCCGCCGCCCACGCGAACGCGAGGACTGTTGTCGTCCAGTGTCACTCTTCTGTTGTACAGGTTGGGGCTGCGAATTCTGGCCATTATGACCATTGTGACCATTCTGCCCATTGGCGTGGGTTGTTTCCATCTGCTCAATGGCCGTCAGATCCTCCCAATCCCCCCCTGCGACACCTGAGGCAGTTGAAGGTTGTGGGGCTGCCTTCCTGCCCAGCAAGCGTCGCCACATGCGGCGCAGCCGCCGTCGCCAGGTCAACTTCTCCGGCTCTGGCTCATAGCCGTAACCATAGCCGTAGCCATAGCCGTAGCCATAGCCATAGCCGTAGCGACTCTTACGCACCCGATTGAGCACCACCCCGGCCAACTTCACCCCTGATTGCTCGAGGAGTTGCATCGAATGGCGCAGGGCGCTTGTGCGCGTCTTACCATCGGTCGCTACGAGAACCACCGTATCACAGAGCTGCATCAGCATAGAGGCATCGGCCACCTGCAGCAGAGGCGGGCTATCGAAGACCAGCACATCAACCTGTGTCTTCAACTCCTCGATCAATTCGACCAATTGGGGCGAACTAAGCATCGCCGCCGGGTCAGAGGGCAGCGGGCCACTTGGCATCAGCAGCAGATTGTTCAACTTGGTGGAGTGGAGGTGGAAATCAACCGGCGTATCACCCTCCCGCACCAGCGCCGTGGTGAGGCCACGCAGATTGTGGTGCGCGAAATAGGTATGGGTGGTAGGGCGGCGCAGATCGGCATCAACCAAGAGTACGCGCTTCCCGGCGCGCGCCAGCACCACCGCCAGATTGGCCGCCGTAATACTCTTGCCCTCACCCTGATTCCCACTCGTCACCAAAACGGTCTTGAAGGCATGGCCATAGCGTGCAATCTCAAGGCGCACACGCATCATCTGGTAAGCTTCAGAGAACTTGGAATGGGGTGAGATTAACGTCACCAGTTTATCCATTGAGCGTTGACCATCAATCTCACCCACGGCAGCTAGGACACTCGTATCGAGCAGTTCGGCCACCTGCTGGCTAGAGGTAACGCGATCATTCAAGAACTCCAAGAGCAGCGCCACCCCAACCATCAGCAGCAGGCCCACCAGTGCAGCAAGGGCGGTATTCTGCACAATACGCGGACGCACCGGATACTCTGGCACCGCAGCCGCCTCAACCGTATGGACGCTATTGGTCTGCTGCACCTCAGCCATACGCACCTCTTCGATACTCTTGAGCAGCGAAGCGTAACTGGTGCGATACATGGCCAACAATTCCTGCAGGCGACTCCGTTCGGCAGCATTGGCCGCCCCGGTCGCCTCATTCAACTGGGCCTGGGTGGTATCAATCTCAAGTTGCAGCTTTTCAAGTTCCTGTTCGAGACTCGCCCGCGTGGCCACAAAGCGTTCACCTTGGAGCGCCTCATTGCGCTCTACAAAGACGGTTACCAACCTATTGGCAATCGCCGCTACCTGGGCCGGATCTTCACCCTCCACCGTCACACGGATGAGCTGGGTATCGCGCACCGGCGTCGTGGTAATCCGATCAGCCAACGCCGACGGCGTGGTAACCAGCTCAAGCTCGGCAATCACCTCCTCCAGAATCGGGCGGGTCAACATGAGCGAAGCGTAGGTACGCGCCAAGCGCTCACTACTCAGAATCGCGTTATAGTCGGCATTCGCATTGCTGGCCGAAGCCTGGTTAATCAGCAACGTCGTTGAAGCCTGATAGACCGGCGTCATCTCACGGCTCACAAGGAACGCCGCGCTGGCACTGAGCACAGTGCCGATGATAATCAGCCATGCCCAGCGCCGGATAATGAAGAGGTAGCGCAGCAGTTCATTGTCCATTGTTTATTCCTTAGACATGGTTTCAGAAACGGCCTTTCAGCTTTACAGTTGGAGTGCCGACTTTAGTCGGCATCCCATGGCAATCTACGACCCCAGCCGACTAAAGTCGGCACTCCATCGGAGACCAAACTGTAAAGTAACTATGAACCATGTCTTAACCAAGTTTATATTGCAGTAGCGCAAAAGGAACGCTGTGTAGGGGCACGGCGCTGCCGTGCCCTGGGGGCTACGGCGACCACGGGGATGGCACGGCGCTGCCGTGCCCCTGGGGGCTACGGCGACCACGGGGATGGCACGGCGCTGCCGTGCCCCTACGGTCTATGGTCAAGGGAAGCAGAAATTTTTAAGTGTCCCAGCAGCCTGTCATGCTGAACAAAGCGAAGCATCTCGAAATTTGGTTACCA
>NZ_NQWI01000159.1 GCF_002532535.1 Candidatus Viridilinea mediisalina | reverse complement strand
GACCCCAGCCGACTAAAGTCGGCACTCCATCGGAGACCAAACTGTAAAGTAACTATGAACCATGTCTAAAGCTGAAAGGCTGTTTCTAAAACCATCCCTAACAAAACCTTGCACCTTCGCGCCTTTGCGCCAAACAACAGGAGCCAACTATGTCCCAAACACCAGAACCAACCCACGACTTGAACGAGGCGATCGTCACGCGGGCCTGGACGGATGACACCTTCCGCGAGGCGTTGCTGCACGACCCCAAAGCGACGTTGGCAGCGACGTTTGGCGCTGAACTGCCCCCAGAAGTAGAACTCAAGGTGGTTGAAGAGACCGCGCTCACCCGCTACCTGGTGCTACCCTGGCAGCGCCCGATCAGCCGTCGCACCATGCTCAAAACCATGGGTGGCCTGATGGCCGCGATCGGGCTGGCCGGGTGGTTCAGCCTGACTACCGAGGTGCAGGCGCAGGCACAGCGCGACCCCGCCTTCCGCCAGGAGTTGCTGCGCGATCCGAAAGCGACGCTCAAGCAGAGCTATGGCACGGAGGTGCCCGACTTTGTGGCGTTGCAGACGCTCGAAGAGACGCCGACGCGGCGCTACCTGGTGCTACCGTTCCGCTCGCGGGTGGATGCGGACGATCTGCGCGACACGGAGCTTGAGGCGGTGGCGGCGGGCGGGCGCAGTTCGGCGTCGGTCGCTGGCTGTGGAGGTGGTGGTTCAGGCGGGAACGCGGCGGTGCTACGCTGCCATTAGTGGATTTGTATGTACTGTGACGAATCCCAGGGCTCAAGCTTCTGGGCTTTACGGGCTATCTCGTAAAGAACATGGGTACACTAACTGTTCAGACAGCCTCGAAGCATAACCTTTATTCAAGGATACCAAGATCTATGACCACGACAGAAACCCCGACATTGGATCATGTACTCATCTTGGCAACCCGCTTGCCGCCTGCCGATAAGCTCCGACTCATCGAACGTCTTGCACCCCAAGTTGCCCAAGTACTCCCAACGACTACCGAGATGCCTAGCACCATCCTTGCTGAGCTGGATGCGTTGGTTGCCGAGGCCACCGATCTCGGCCCCCTCGATCGCGATAGCATCGAGGTGATTGGTGAAATGAGGCGCTAGTGTACACCATTGACACCAGTGTCTGGGTCAACGCGACCGAGGCCGATGAGACGGATCATGTCACTAGCCGCGCATTCTTGCGCGAAAGCGCTACACGCTCGCTGCCCATAGTTGTCCCAACGCTCGTACTGGTCGAAGTGTCTGCTGCTGTGGGGCGTTTGCGTGGCGAGCGGCGCAGCGCACGCATTACGCACCTGCTCGCTCGCTGGCAGTGCATCACCTTCCACGACCTAGATCGGACGTTGGCAGACTCCGCAGCCCGACTTGCTCGTAGTCATCGGCTGCGCGGGGCTGACGCGGTCTATGTGGCCCTCGCACAGCGCCACAAGACTACGCTCGTTTCTCGTGACCGGGAACACCTCACGCGCTTGACGGGACTCGTACCCGTGCTGCATCCAGCAGCGGCTCTGGCTGCGCTGATGGGTAGGTGACGTAGATCCTAATATCTTGCCTACATCCCCCCTATGCTCCCAACCGAATCGCCATGGCACCAGATGATCGGACATCCCCTGGTGGGCTGCTTGCTCTTACTGGTCGCGCTGACGCTCTACAAAGGCAGCGTCCTCTACCGGGCGCAGAGCTACGAGCGCAACCTGCGCTTTCTGCTGGTTGTGCTGGGCAATGAAGCGCGCTTCTGGGCCTATCTCTGCCTGCTCGCCGCGCTCTCGCTGCTCACGAGCAGTGTGGTGCTGGGGCTGGCCTTGCGCCTTGGTGTAGCGCTTCCGCTGCTACTGGCGTTGTTGGACATTGGCATTTTTCTGAACTTCTCGCAACGCCTCACGCTGGCTGATCTCTATACCTTCACCTTCAAGCTGAACCCAACCTACACCTTTGCGGTTATCAAGACACTCGTGCGCCATCTTGGCCTTTGGAGCTATACCTACCTACTCTTGATCGTAGCATTTGTGTTGCTGCTGGTCTGGTTGCTGACCTACCCCGTCGCGGCCAATTACGCCCTTGCGGGCTGGCTCTGCGGTGCAGCGCTCCTGCTTGCGGCCTTCAGCGCCAGCATCGCCGCCCGTACCAGCGTCACCGCCGCGACCGCCAGCGTAGCCACGGCGACCACCCCGCCGCCTGTGGCCTACACCCATAGCGCAGCGATCAACGTGATCGATCTGCTGCGCCTCAATGCGACCAGAAACCGGCCCTATTCACGCGCCTTTGCCCAAGCCTTTTTGGCGCGCTACAACGAGCCGCCAGCCGTCTGCGTGCAGGGGCTGGGCGTCACCCCGCGCCCCAACCTTATCCTCATCATCCTCGAATCATTCTCCATGTGCCACAGCAAGCACCTGTCGGGCATCTTCAACTTTACGCCCAACCTCGACATGCTCATGCGCGAGAATGTGGTCTTTACCAACTTCTACGCCAATGGTGGCACCTCAACCGATGCTCTGGTGGCGCTGCTCGGCGGGACTGTACCACTGCCCTCACCGCGCTATGCCCGCGAGCCGACGCTCAACGTCTATGATCACTTCGACGAGACACTGCCCCGTCTGATGGGGCGGCATGGCTACCAGACGCTCTTTATGACCGCCGCCGATGTTGCTGCGTTCGGCGTGGGGGCGTGGGCCAGCACCATCGGCTTTGCGAGCGTGCAAGCGCGGGCCGACCTACAGCATGACCAATCGCGGGCGCAGGGCTTCAGCACGGCCACCGACGAGACGCTCTACCAGAATGCGATCTTGCATCTTCAGCGGTTGCAATCGCCCTACCTGATGGTGCTCGAAACCGGCTCCAGCCATGAACCCTTCATTGACCCCGACACCATGCGCGCTTCCGAAGGGCTCTGCATGCGCTACGCTGATCGCAAAATCTACGAATTTATCCGCTACCTCGAGGCAACCAACTTCTTTGCCAACGGCATGGTCATGATTGTGAGCGATCATCGGCGGCGCGGGGCGGTGTTGCCGCAAGAGTATGCGCGTTATGGCGCGGCAGCGCCCTTTCAGATTCCCATGATCATCATTGATGGCAAAAAAGAGCCGCGTACCGTCACCGCGCCCTACCAGCAGACCGACATCCTCACCTCATGGCGCTACCTGCTCGAAACCGGCCCGATCAACCTCAGCCCCTTGCAAGGCATCTTACTGCCCGAACCAAGCCACTCAGCCAACGTGATCCTGTCGCGCAACGTGTTCGATGTGTACGACAGCGTGAACGTGGTGCAGCACGGCATGGTGCAGCGGGTGCGGCTCGCCGGCGATGCAACCCGCTTTGAAGACCCGCAGGTAGGACGCAACGATCTCCTTGACATGATACACTATCAGCGGCTACGCTACGCAGGGGTGAAGGGGTAGAAAAGGATGCCCAAAGACCCAACTTGGATTGACCAACACAACCAGACCATGCGTTTTCTCTCCATCTTGGCCGATGTGTGGGGCCAGATCTATCTTTTCCATCCGGCGTTGGTTCGCCGCCCACAGCTACGCTGGGACGAGGTTCTGCTCAGGGCGATCCCAGCGGTTGAGCGTGCCCAGAGTCTGCCCGACTTGGTGACTGTGTTGAATAGTCTGCTCTTTCAACCGCTACGCGATCCCTCTTCCTTTGCTACACTGAGCCCCGTCCGCCCAGCCACACCCGCCACGGGCTTGCGGCGGGTGCATGAGGGTTGGAATGAACATGGGCGACCCTACATCTACCGCCAAACTTGGCAACCCATAGCCGATGCATGCGATCCGCATGTGATCAAGCTCTATCCCGAAGGGCTCTGTGTCCAGATCCACACCGCTCTCGCTTGGCCCGAAGATGAGCCGCCGCCGCCGCTCGCCTTTGCGCCACCAGGGGTGGAGCATACCATGCCGCTGAGTCGCGCTACACGGCTGTTGGGCCTCTTCAAGACATACAGCGTACTCGCTGCGCTCTTTCCGCTGACGAGTGAGCAGGCTGGCGACGGGCCGCATCAAGTGCCACCATTGCTCGCCACTTGGCTCCCATTGATCGCTGAGGCATCCGATCAAGCAAGTTTCTACCACCACATGAACGCACTCGCCGCGACGCTCCACGACGGCCACGCGACCGCTTGGCATCCTGATCTGCACGCAGGAGCCGCGCCACCTGAGCAGGCAGCAGAACCACAACTTCCCTTCCCCGTGCCTGAAGCGGTGCGCCATCTGCGTAAGCTTGGCCCTGATTTGGCCTACATGAACCCCTTTGCCATCCCCGATCGGCAGACGCTCCGCGAAGCCTTTGCGCTACTCACCGGCATCCGTGGCCTCATCCTTGATCTGCGTGGCTACCCCCGCTGCCACTTTCCGCAGGAGTTGATCCGCTGCCTCTGCCGCGAAACCGTGGTCTCGCCATGCTATGCCATTCCCCGCGTCTTCCATCCCGAACGCCAGTATCGGCAGTGGCGACACATTCAATACACGGTTACGCCCGATTGCGCCTACCCGCTCTTTGCCGAGCCGGTGGTAGCCCTGATTGATGTCACTACCCAGAGTGCTGCCGAAGATGTTGCCATGTATCTACGCAACGCAGCGCGGGCGGTCTTTGTCGGCGCAGCAACGCCTGGCTGCCACGGCAACGCGGCCTACATTGATCTGCCCGACGGCGGCTGGTTCTCGTTTACTGGCATGCGCGTCACCTGGCCAGACGGTACGCCATTTCAGGGAATTGGCCTCGCCCCCGATGTAGCGGTGGACGCGGGTGCAACCGGGCATGATAACATCCTCGCAGCGGGGGTTGAGGTGTTAACGAGACTCGTGCGCGAGCAGCACGGATGCACGCAGTAGTTTTGAAACCATCCCTAACAAATCTGTTCAAAAAACAGGATCATGCTGCCCAGTATGCCACCAACCACATTCAGCCCTCTCCTGCAACCACATGTACGCACGGCTGCCCACGCGCTTGATGCGCTGCTGGCCGACTATGGCGATCTTTGTGCGCCAAGTGTACGCATAGGTCTGCTGGCGCAGCTCGAGGGCCGCTTGAGCGAAGTCGTTACGCCGACGTTGCACCTGCTCTTTGCCGCCTTCTGTGCTGTGCGCGATCCGTTGCGTGCCGAGCAACCTGTAGAGATGAGCGCTCACCCGCTCTACCCCCACTTTGTGCAGCACATCCAACAGCAGGGGCTTGAGGTTGCGCTGCGCGAATTTCCCGTTCTGTGTAGTCTGCTCGATCGGCTCGGCCAAGATTGGCTTGCTGCCGCCGCTGAGCTATGCCAACGTCTGCGCCACGATAGCTACGCTCTCGCAGAGAGCTTTGGTGCATTGGGGCCAGTGATTGCTATCCGTGCCGGGTTGTCCGATGCCCACCAGCAGGGCCGCACCGTTATGGGCCTGAGCTTTGCCAATGGTACCAACCTGATCTACAAGCCCAGGGACATGGCGCTTGAAGCGGCTTGGTTCGATCTGCTCGCCTGGATTAACCAGCGCTATGGCCTGTTGCCCTTGCGCGTGCTGCGTCTGCTGCTACGCCCAGGCTATGGCTGGATGGAATATGTGGCAGAAGAGGCTTGCCTTGATCAAACCGGCGCTTGGCGCTACTACTACCGAGCGGGCATGCTGCTCTGCTGCCTCTACGTGTGGCAGGGTAGCGATGCCCACCATGAAAACCTGCTCTGCGCGGGCGAGCAGCCGGTCTTGATTGACCTTGAATGTCTCTTCCAGCCCGAATCCCGCTGGCAGAGCCAGATGCTTACGCCTACCCGCTTTAACGCCACCGTGCTACGCACCCATTTTTTGCCCGCATGGGAAATAGCAGCACTCCAGGACAGTAGCGGACTGGGGGGCCGATTGCCGCTGCTCAACGGGCAACCAGTTGAGCCCAGTGCCTACAGTGGTGCAATGGCCAGCGGCTTTTGTGCGCTCTACCGCCGCTTCCTCGGCGATGGTGCGGCGCTGGTTGACCCAGCGAGCCCCTTGCTGCCGTTGGCCGAGTATTGCACCCGGCCCATTCTGCGCGACACCGCTGTCTATGTGGCGCTGCGGCAGCGTTCGCTCCAGCCCGAACTGTTGCGCCATGCCGACGAGCGCCAGCGCTACCTGCTGGAGCGCTTGAGTGCGGCCATACCTGAGCCGCTCCGCACCCAGGAGGCGGCGCGCTGTGCGCTCGAAGCCCAGGCGATCATGCAACTCGACATTCCCCGCTTTGAAGCCCCTATCGGCAGCAGCGACCTGCACTTGCCCACGAGCGAACGCAGCAGCGCCTATTTTGCCCGCGATCCCCTGAGCCAAGTACGCCAGCGGCTGCTTACGCTTTCCGCAGACGATCTGGCCACGCAACACTACTGGCTGCGTGGGGCATTACACCTGCGCCGCCATGCGCTGCACATTGGCCCACCCAACGTTGCAACGCGGCTAAAGACTGGCCCAGCGCCATCGCAAGCTTTGCGCCTTCGCGCCGTTGCGTCAAACAACCTGTCAGGGTTCCACACCACCGCCCTTGCTCTTGCCGCCCAGCTTGAGCGCATGGCGGTGCCCACAGTTGATGGCTCACGCACATGGATCACGCTACACGCCGACCGCTACTATCGCTTTTGGCCCCAAGATTACCTGCTCTACGATGGCAACATTGGGGTGGCGCTGTTTCTCGCCGCCATCGCAAGCTTGGGTGGCCCTGAGCGCTACCGCGAACTCATCTACGCAACGTTGGCCCCTTTGCAGCAGAGCATCACCGCTGGGGCTCTGCCAGCGCAGATGAACCTTGGCGGCACAAATGGACTAGGCGGTTTGGTCTATGGGCTCGTGCGGATCAGCACCTTCCTGAACGATCCGCACATTCTCGCCCTGGCACAGGGCTGCGCCGCCGCGATCACGATGGAGCGTATTCAGCGTGATCAGCAATACGACCTCTTTGATGGCGCAGCCGGTGCAATCCTGGGTCTGTTAGTGCTCTACCAAGCAACGTCCGATCCAACGATGCTCGAGCGGGCCCACTGGTGTGGCTTGCATCTGCTTGACGGCTACTATGGGCGGGTAGAAAACACGTTGATTGCCACAAAAGAACCCAAAGGAACACCACAAAACGGCGGAATGGCCCATGGGAGTGCCGGTATCAACTACAGCCTAGCACGCCTGTATGCTGCAACGAAGACAGCCGCAGCGGCAATTGGCCCTTCAGGCAGCGCCTTTGTGCAGCGCTACAGCGCGGTGCCTGAGCGATTCACGGCAATCCAAGCAGTGGCGTCGCGCTCCGCGATGGCTGCGAGCTACTGCCAAGGCACAGCGGGGATTGGGCTCGCCCATGTAGGCATCCTCGCCAGCGTGGCTACGCCCGCACTACGAGCGGAGCTTGAGCGGGCGCTGGAGGCGACGGTCGCCGCGCCCGCGCACCCGCTCGATGTGGTCTGTTGCGGCAACTTCGGGCGCTACGAATGCATGCTCGAGGCGGGCAAACGTCTCCAGCGACCAGCGTTGATCGCAAGCGCCCGTGAGCAGGCGGCGCAGGCCGTGGCACGTAGCGGCAGGCTTGGCACCTTCAGGTTGTTTCACGACCTTCCGGCAAGCCTAGTACGCACCGGCTTCTTTCAGGGCTTGGCGGGCATAGGCTATACACTGCTACGTTTGGCCGCCCCGGAGCGCCTGCCGTGTGTGCTGTTATGGGAATAATCATAGAATTGAGGATGTGCCTATGCTATACTAGCTATGCCGAATGCGGCGCAACCCCTTCGTGAAGGTTGGCTGACTATGATGGAGATGGGCTTTCGCGTTCTTGATTATACAGCACAGCATAGACCTATGTTTACCCCTACAAGCCTTATTCGACCTGAGATTGCCGAACTGGAAGCCTATACGCCTATTCAGCCGCTTGAGGTGTTGGCCGAGCGTCTGGGGTTGCCGGTTGAGCGTCTGGTGAAGCTGGATGCCAATGAGAATCCCTACGGCCCACCGCCGCGTGTGTGGGCGGCGCTGGCTGATGAGCAGCACTATCACATCTACCCCGATCCGGGTCATAGCCGTCTGCGGGCGGCCTTGGCGGACTATACGGGCCAAGCTGCCGAGACGATTCTCTGTGGTGCCGGGGCCGATGAGTTGATCGATCTGATTCTGCGCCTGATTTTGAGGCCCGGTGAGGTGGTGCTTGATTGTCCCCCTACGTTTGGGATGTACAGCTTTGATACGGGGGTCTGTGGGGGGCGGGTGGTGCAGGTGGCGCGCCAAGCGGATTTTGGCCTCGATCTGCCCGCGATTGAGGCGGCGGTTGAGCGCCATAAGGCGCGGGTTATCTTCCTTGCGGCCCCCAATAATCCGAGTGGCAATCTGTTGCCACCAGCGCAGCTTGAGCGCCTGTTGGCGCTACCACTGCTCGTGGTGGTGGACGAGGCCTATCTGGAGTTTGCGGGCGTGGAGCAGGGCTATGCGCCTTGGGTGGCGCACCACGCCAATTTGGCGGTGCTGCGTACCTTTAGCAAATGGGCGGGTTTGGCCGGTATGCGTGTTGGCTATGGCATCTTCCCCCCTTGGTTGATTGAGCAGCTCTGGAAGATAAAGCAACCCTACAATGTAAGTGTCGCCGGGCAAGTGGCTGCGCTCGCCGCGCTTGAAGATCGCGCCTGGCTGCTCGCCAATGTGGCCCGCATCGTTGCCGAACGCGAACGGCTCATGCCCCGCCTTGCCGCCCTCCCCTACCTAGAACCATGCCCAAGCGCCGCCAATTTTATCCTCTGCCGCGTGCTTGAGCGCAGCGCCCATGCGCTCAAGCAGGCACTCGAAGCCCACGGCATCCTCGTGCGCTACTACCATACCCCCTTGCTCCGCGACTACATCCGTATCAGCGTTGGCACCCCGGCCCAGAGTGATGCCCTGCTTGGAGTGTTGGCTGACGTGTAGCTCAAGGTCAATACCTTGCAAATAAGCTCGCGCAAAGCCGCAAAGGTTTGGCGCTCATATGCAAAAAACTCTGCGCCCTTGCGCCTTTGCGTCAAGAAACC
>NZ_NQWI01000011.1 GCF_002532535.1 Candidatus Viridilinea mediisalina | reverse complement strand
GATTGCAGATTGCAGATTGCAGATTGCAGATTGCAGATTGCAGATTGGAGATTGGAGATTGGAGATTGGAGATTGGAGATTGGAGATTGCCGAACATGGCATCTCAATGGGCGTTCGTCTTCTTGATCATGCGGCGTGTTCAAGGGTGATTGGTCATACGCCGTCGCTGGTTGATCACGAGCGCCACCACCCCGATCGCAATAAAGATCAAACTGATCACCTGAGCCATGCGCAGCGGGCCGAGGTAGAGGCTATCGAGGCGCAACCCTTCGATCCAGAAGCGCCCGGCTGAATAGATGATAGCATAGAGGAAGAGCAGATCACCGGGGCGTAAGCGCCGCTGCCCGGGGGGCGCACCATGGCCAAAACGCCGGTCGGCCAACAAGAGCAACGCCACCCCCATGAAGTTCCAGAGCGATTCATAGAGAAAGGTGGCATGAAAGAGCGTATCAATGGGATACTGCTGCATATCGGTGTAGGGCGGCAAACGGAAGGCCGGATCGATCTGTAGGCCAAAGGGTAACTCGGTCGGGCGTCCATAGGCCTCTTGGTTGAAGAAATTGCCCCAACGCCCAATCGCTTGCCCTAGCAAAAAACCAGGAATACAGACATCAACCCAATCCCAAAAGGGCAACTTCTGCCAGCGAGTATAGATCAGCACCGAGAGCAACGCGCCCAAAAAGCCCCCATGAATCGCCAAACCGCCCGTCGTCAGATTGGGAATACTCCACCAATTATGGGCAAAACGCTCCCACTCAAAGATGACATAGTAGATGCGCGCCCCAGCGATACCCAGGATCAAGCCAAGCATCAACTGATTCCAAACATGCTCAGGGTCATAGCCGCGCCGCAGCGCCCGCCCTGAAGCCAGATAGGCCGCAATCAGCGCCCCACTCATGATCAAAACACCGTACCAGCGTACAGCAATCGGCAGACCAAAAAGCGTAAAGTTGACCAGATAGGGATCGTCAGGTGGGTAAAGAATCATGCGTAGGAAAGAGGATTTAGGAAAGAGGATTTAGGATACGGCAGTTCAGGGGATGCGCAGTATCCCCCAAAGAACTTTTTTCTTTATGTGTAGCTAGGGAGTGCGAGGGAACCAGGTTCCCTCGCACTCCCTCTCCGTCAAAGAAAAAAGAGAGGTGTAAGAGCGTAGCCCCTACAGACTCACCGCATAGCGTACCGCATTGCGAAAGATAATCAAGCCGTCGCCATCATCGCGCCAGGGTTCGCGGGTCCAGCGGGGATGCTGTTGGGGTAAAATGGCGTTCTCTGGGTGGGGCATGAGGCCCAAGACGTTGCCTTGTTCGTTGCAGACGCCAGCGATGTTGTCGGTCGAACCATTCGGGTTGGCCGGGTAGCCTACAGGCACACCGGGTTCGGCGTAGTAACGCAGGGCTACCAACCCACGGGCCAAGAGTTCAGCCAGATCGGTTTCGCCCCGCAGCGCAATCCGCCCCTCGCCGTGGGCCACAGGGATCTCAAGTGGAGCAGCAAGGCCCTGCGTAAAGTGACAGGTGCTGCCAGGATCGGCCTCAAGCCGCACCCAGCGACACTCAAAGTGCGCCGAGGTGTTATGGGTCAGGGTGAGGGCTGGCTCACTATGACCCTCCCAGCCCGGTAGCAGGCCCGCTTTGACCAAAACCTGGAAGCCATTGCAGATGCCGATCACCGGACGCCCATCGGCCACAAAGCGTTGCAGTTGCTCACCCAAGCGATGGGCTAAATCTACCGCCAGGAGCTTGCCCGCCCCCAAATGATCGCCATAGGAGAAGCCCCCCGGAATGATGAGCATACCATAATCGGCAAGCTTCACGCGCTTGCGAGCAATGTGATTCACATGAACCCGTTCAGCAACGGCACCAGCAAGCGTACAGGCCAACGCGGCATCACGATCACGGTTGATGCCGGGGGCACGGAGAATAAGCGCACGAACTGTCATGATGGGTCAACCTAACTCCAACGGAATTCTATCTCAACCTCACCGATTTTAATCTGATCGCCTTGGCGCAGGCGCCGGGGCGAGCGCGGGGTGATTAGGATACCATTGAGCAGGGTTCCGTTGGTACTGCCCAGATCGGTGACGGTGTAAAAGTCACCATCACGCTGAATGGTCGCGTGGTGGCGCGAAGCGATACCCCGGTCGTGTTCAGCCAAATCCACTTCGGGATAATGGTTCTGGCGGGGGTCGCGCCGTCCGATGCGGACTGGCTGCTTACTCAGGTTCAACTCCCAGGTACGATGGGGCGAGCGTACCACGATTTTGGCCGCAGGCGGGCCGCTCAGTGGGGTGCCACAGGTAGCACAGAAGCGCGCCTGGGGTTTATTGACACGCCCACACTGGTGGCACGGCGGGTTCGTCTCTGCCGGACGCGGCGGCGGCGCTTGGGGCTGCGGTTGCTGCGGTTGGCGCTGCGGTTGGGCCTGCTGCGGACGCGGAGGGGCGGCAGCGGGCGGGGGGGCAGCAGGTGGTGCTGCGTGGGGCGTAACCATCACCGGACGCGGCGCAGGCGGCACATAGGGGCTATCCAAACATGCCTGGAGCGCCTGCTCCATCTCGGCGCCACTGGCGAAACGCTGCTCACGGCTCAAATCCATCGCCCGAATGATCACCGCCTCGGTGCGCTGATCCACCGAAGGATTCAACTTGATCACCGAGCCCTCCTGTGGCGTCTGGAGCGGCACCGGCGGTAGGTTGGTCAAGAGATGCAGCAGGGTTGCCCCCAAGGCATAGATGTCACTACGCGCATCGGTCTGACCACGGCCATACTGCTCTGGCGGCGCATAGCCCGCCGAGCCCATAGCAATCGTATCCTTCGCCTTGCCCTGCTTGTGGGTTCGCGCCACCCCAAAATCAATCAACTTCAACTGGCCTTCCGGGGTGACCATAATGTTCGACGGCTTCAGATCGCGGTAGATAATCGGCGGGCTTTGGGTATGCAGGTAGTGCAAAACGCGGCAGAGCTGAATCGCATACCCAAGGGCATCCGACTTGAGCAGCGGCGCATTCGCATCGCGCATACGATCCTCAAGCGTCTGCCCGGGCACAAACTCCATCACCATCGTCGGGCGGCCCTCGTGATCGAAGAGTTCAATCACCACCGGCAGACTAGGATGCTGGAGCGATTTCAGCAACAGGGCTTCACGTTCAAAGAGTTGGCGGCTCTCCACCAACTCTTCGGTCGTCAACTCACCCTGGGGCCGCATCTCCTTGAGCGCCCACATGGTCTGATCACTAGCACGACGAACCCGATAGACCGCGCCCATGCCGCCGCGGCCAATCAGGTTCAGCACGGAGTATTGTTCAGAGGCACCGTGTACCAGTGTGCCCGGCGTGAGCAGTTCCTGAATGATCACAACAAAGCCTTCGCCAGTTAGGGATGCTTGTACGTTACGCCTTCCGGCAGAGAGGGGAGGCTACGCCGCCCCCGCACCCCAACCGGGGGCTTGCTCAGATTATACCATGTGGCTTTCTGCAATACTGCGATACCTGCTCACACTTCTCCATTGTGGGAGGGATTTTCGGGGAGGGCTTTGCCCTCCCCGAACCCCTTTGCAAGATGCTTTATCCAACGAACGCAACCTGTTCCAGCAACGCTTCAGGGCTTGGTGGCGTAAAGACCACCGAGAAGGGCGCAACCCAACTCCAGCGAATGATCCCGCTGCTATCGATCACAAAACTGCCTGGCAGCGGCACCCCAAAGCCAGAACCCATCCCATAGCTGTAGAAGACCGACCACTCCGCATCGCTCAAGACCGGGAAGGGGGCGCGGAGCGTCTCAGCGACATAGCTCGTCATCTCAAGCTCAGTGCTACTCACCACCAACAGATGTACTTGGCGTGCCTCAAACTCATGGTAAGCTTCCCGCAAAGCATCCAGCTGCGGCGCGCAGTGCGGTCAGAAGAAGCGATCACTGACAATCCGCGTCAGATTCAGCACCACCGGACGCCCGCGTAGCGCACTCAGGGTTAGGGTACGGCCATACTCGATCTGCGGCCCCTCTGGGCCACTGATCATCTGCGCATAGGGCAGCGTAAAATCGGGGGCGAGCGTACCCACCTCGGGCACATGTGCAGGGCCACGGGGGCGCACAAATTCGCGCCGCCACTGGCCCGTCATAGGAATAAAGGGACGTGCCATAACAAACCTACCTCTCTTCACAAACCTGCTTAAGCCGCTGCATCTGCACCTGCGCATCCCAATCCATCAGAGGCCCAATCGTGAGTGGCCAGACCAGGCTGAGGCCAGGGATGCAGATATTGTACTCGATCCGATTCTGAATGAGCGTCTGGTCATTACCATGCTGCATCCAATGCCAGGCATCAAAGCCTTCCCAAAAGCCCCGAAAGGCCCAAAGAATCAAGCCAGGCCGTCGCTCATAGACGCTATAATGGGCCTCCATAAGCCGCCCTAAGCCCGTGAGCGTCAAGCGCCAACGGGCACCCTGCTCAAAGTGCCAACCATCCAACGGGGTAAATTGAACCGAGCGCGAAATCCAACGTACCATGCGATCATGTTCAGTCATCACCGCCTCAACCCGCTCCGGCGCGGCGTTCACGACGACGAACTCCTCCATGAGGTGGCGATAGGTGTTCTCTTGCATAGATGCAGTATACCCCTTGCACATACTTTTGTCCATAGTTTGCACGGACAAAGCAGAGCTACGGCAAATGGTGGTATAATGCCATTTCAGATTGTAGATTGTAGATTGTAGATTGCCGAACATGGCGTCCCAATGGGTTTTCGCGTTCTTGAGTATGCGACATATTCAAGGGTAATTGGTATAAATGCTAGAAGCTAGGAAATAGTCGTGAAAGCCATCATTCAAAATCTTGGCTCTGTAAGCGCAGCAGAGATTGAACTTAAACCACTCACCATTTTTGTTGGCCCAAACAATGCCGGAAAAACATGGACTGCATACACATTAGCTTCATTATTTGCTCCATGTTGAAGATACGAACCGTATTATTGATAAATTCTTCTTGCAAACAACAGATGCTTTTATCAAAAAATCAAATGTGTCAGTGCAACTTTTTGAGCATGGAACGAGTTGTCAAATACTTAATGAGGAAGGAATGGTAAATTGGGAAACTTTTGGTAATATTTCTGATCGCATTTCTCAAATCTATTTTGAATTGTAAATTAATCCTCTGTTCTCCTGTTCTCCTGTTCTCTTCCTGTCTCCCCAGAAAACCTATGTCCAACCCCCAAACTCTTCGTGCCCGGCTGATCAATTCTGACCATTTCGTTACGCTCTATGGAACGACGCCGCCGCGTGCCGATGCGCCACCTGAACGGGTGCAACTTGCCGCCGAGCGCTTGGCTGAACGCTTGCAAGGCTTACACCTGGATGGCTTGGTGGTCTATGATGTGCAGGATGAGCGTGAGCGCACGAGTGAGCCGCGCCCCTTTCCTTTTATCCCTACTGGCGATCCGCGTGCCTATGCGACGTTGCTGCATCGCTTGACCGGCCTTGAGGCGGTGACCTACAAGTGTGTGGTGAACTTTAGTGAGACGGAGTGGCTGGCATGGCTCAATGAGACGCTGGTGGACTATCAGGTTGCCTGCCTCTCTTTGGTCGGCGCGGCAACCCCCAATCCGCCGCCTGAAGCATTGGCAATTGATCGCGCTTTTGATCTCGCAGCAGCCCAGGTTGGTGGCCCTACCCTGGGTGGGGTGATGATCGCTGAACGCCACGCGCCTGGTTGCGATGAGAGCCAGCGTCTGCTCAATAAGGCGGCTCACGGCTGCCGTTATTTCATCTCCCAGGTGATCTATGAGGCGGAACCCACCCAGCGCCTGCTGCATGACTATCGCACGACGTGTGCTCAGATGGGTGTTCAGCCCCACCGCATTGTCCTCACCTTTTCGCCTTGTGGCCGCCAAAAGACCATGGAGTTTGTTAAGTGGCTCGGTGTCGCCATTAGTCCCGCTACCGAACGGGCGATTCTTGACGATCCAGCCCCTTTTAGCCGTTCTATCCAGATCTGCTGCGCTAATCTGCGCTCTATTTTGGATCAGGGCATCGCTGAACATCTGCCGTTGGGCGTGAATATCGAAAGTGTCTCGATCCACCGCGATGAGATTGAGGCTTCGATTGAATTGGTCCACGCTCTGCGTGAGACAGCAGCAGCCTATGGGTTGCGAGTATAAGGGAAGCGGATGTTGTTGTTTGCCCCGTTGCGTTGCCACCCTGGGAGAAGGTTTGTAGGAACGTTCCTGTTTGCGCCGTAGGTAGTGCCGACTTTAGTCGGCTCCCATCGCTGCCAAAGACCTCAGCCGACTAAAGTCGGCACTACGATGCCTGCGAATATGTACTATTCAGCATGACAGGCTGCTGGGATACGTAACAATTTCTGCTTCCCTAACACCTTATGCGACGGTTTCTCCTCCTGCTCCTGCCCCTGCTGCTGATCATAAGCTGTACGGCTACGCCGGTTGCTCCGGCAACGCCGCTGGCTGAGCAGGTGCTGCCACCAAGCCCGCTGCCAACGGCGACGCGGCGCATGCCTACGCCTACGCTGGCGCTGCCTACCGCTACGCATCCCCTGCCCACGGCTACGCCAACCCTGCCCATGGTTCCAGGGGTTGGCAATCAGTTGCGCCCGGTGGGTGCGCCGTTGCAAGCCTTCCATGTGGTGGCTCACTACCCCCATGATCCCACTGCCTATACCCAGGGTCTGCTCTATGCTGCTGAGGATACCCTGTACGAGAGTACGGGCTATTGGGAGGATTCTTCGTTACGTGAGGTTGATCTAACAACTGGCACGGTACGCCGCCAGGTGCTGCTCAATGAACTTATGCCGCCAGCCCCTGGCACACAAGCCCACTTTGCCGAGGGGCTGGCGCTGATTGGCGAACAACTCTTCCAATTGACCTGGCAGAGCGGTTTTGGCCTGATCTACGACCGCGCAACCTTTACACTCCAAGCCCAGTTTCGCTACCCCCCGAATGGTCGCCAATTCCCACGTGAGGGCTGGGGCCTCACGGATGATGGCAGCCAGTTGTTCATGAGCGATGGTACGGCGACGATCTACCGCGTCGATCCGCTCGCAACTAGTGCCAATAATGAGTTGGCGATCATCAGCCAGATCGAAGTACACGACGCCAATGGCCCGCTTACGCGCCTCAATGAACTGGAGTATATCAAGGGCGAACTCTATGCCAACCTCTGGCAGAGCGACCTGATGGCGCGCATTGATCCAGCCAGCGGGCGTGTGCAAGCCTACATTGACCTGAGTGAACTCCGCACGCTCCTACCACCCGGTGGTCGCCCCGAAGTGCTCAACGGGATCGCCTACGATCCAATCAACGACCGGCTCTTCGTGACGGGCAAATGGTGGCCGACGCTCTTTGAGATTAGCTTGGCACCAATGGCCCGTATCTTTCTACCCCATGTGCTGACGAGCTAAGACCAATGGCACGCCACGTTCGGCAATCTACAATCTACAATCTGAAATGGTATAATGTAATGCACATTCAATCCGTTGAACTCCGTAAAATCGAACTGCCCTTCATTACTCCTTTTGAGACGAGTGGCTGGCGTGAGGTGGCCAACCATGCCATCATCGTGCGTGTGCAGGCCGAAGGGTACGAAGGCTGGGGCGAAGCGCCAGTGAGCAGTGGCCCTTGGTATAACGAAGAGACCCAGGCGACCGCCTGGGTGATGGCGTGTGAACATTTGGCCCCCATGCTGTTAGCGCATGAACTGACTGGCCCTGAAGATGTTGCGACGCTCTATGCGCATGTACGTGGCAACCGTATGGCCAAAGCGGGCTTTGAGTTTGCGGTCTGGGATCTCTTTGGGCGTATACAGGGCCAGAGCCTCAGCACCATGCTTGGCGGAACGCGCCAACGGGTTGAAGTGGGGGTCAGTGTTGGCGTGCAACCCGATTTGGATACACTCCTCCAAGTGGTTGACGGCTATATCCAAGCGGGCTACCAGCGCGTCAAGCTCAAGATCAAGCCGGGCTGGGATTTAGAACCAACACGGCTCGTGCGTGAAACATGGCCCGACCTGCGCCTCCAGGTTGATGCCAACAGCATCTATACACTTGCTGATGCAAGCCATTTGGCTCATTTGGATGCCTACGATCTGCTGTTGATCGAGCAACCATTGGCCCATGACGATATTGTTGATCACGCCAAGTTGCAACGCCAGATCAACACCCCCATTTGCCTTGATGAGAGCATTGTCTCACCTGAGCATGCCCGTTGGGCCGTGGAACTACGCGCCTGTGGGGTGATCAACATCAAGCCCAGCCGCGTCGGCGGGTTACATGCGGCACGCCAGATTCACGATCTTGCCGCCACCGCCGGTATGCCAGTCTGGTGCGGTGGTATGCTCGAAACCGGCATTGGTCGGGCGGTCAATGTCGCCCTAGCGAGCCTGCCCAACTTCAGCCTACCGGGCGACATCAGCGCCAGCGAGCGCTACTTTGCGCGTGATCTTGTGCAGACGCCGTTTCGCCTCAACCCCGATAGCACACTCGCGGTGTTAGATCGCCCAGGCAGTGGCATCGAGGTGGACATAGCGTTGCTTGAGCAGGTCACGCGTGAGAAAGTGATCCTGAAGAGAGAGAAAGAACAGAGTTCCAGAGATATTCACCACAGAGGCACAGAGGGCATAGAGAGAGGGCACTGAGAGAAGGGAGAAGGAAGAAGGAACGGAGGGAATGGAAATGGCAGGCAATCAGACAGACGATTGCCCTACCTCAAACCTCTCTGTGTTCTCTGTGCCTCTGTGGTTCAATCCTCTGTACCTCTACCTCAAACCTCTCTGTGTCTCTGTGGTTCAATCCTCTGTACCTCTACCTCTACGGCCCGCGTACCACCACCGTCGCCGTAGGCGTCGTGGCGGCCAGTCCGGGGACTTCGCAGGTAAGCCGTTGAACCAGTTCCAACCCATGGCGTTCGCGCACCTCAATTGGGTAGATGCCAGGTCGTTCGGGGCCGATGCGGAGGGCAATGGTGTATGAACCGTCGCTGCGTGAGAAGGAGCCACCAACGGGTCGCTGGTCGAAGAAGGCGAGCAGAGCGGTGTTGGGTTCGGTTATACCGCTGATATTCACGGTAGCCCCTGGTTGGCAGATGAGCGGCGCGAGATCGTCTATGCTGGTGGGCGTAGGCGTTGGCGCATCAGCCGCATCAGCGCCATTGTTCGTATCAGCGCCATTGGTTGCAGTAAGCGTGGGGCTCGATGTTGGCGTTGGCGTTGCAGTGTTCGCCCCATTGGTTGCTGTTGCGGTTGGAGTTCCTGTTGCTGTTGCTGTCGCTACCGCCTGTTGCGGTGGTACAGCCGCTGCCGAAACAGGCGTATTGGTAGGGGTATTGCTTGCGGTGGGCGACGGGCTTGGATAGGGATTATTCGGCTGCGCCTGCGCCGTTTGGGTTGCAAAACAGTCCACATCCGAGATGCCTGGATAGGGACAAGTCATGCTCTGAGCAGTCATTGATTGGGTTGGTGCGCCATTCAGTACCATGAGTATCATACCAACCATGATGATCACAATGCTGAAGGGCCAAAAGAGACTACGTTGTGCCATAGGAGTGTGGGGTTTGGGGCGCAGCCCCAAGAGCGGGTTTTAGGGCGCCAGCCCTAAACGTAATATCTATGGGGCATAGCCCCAACTGTTACGTACCACTGTACCATAGTTAGCAAACCAGAACAATGACAATTCAGTGGTATAATTTGTTCCATAGACCATTGCAACGGGTTGAATGATCGCGTATGGCTTCACAATCGCTCTACCGCAAATGGCGCTCGCAGACCTTTGCCGAGTTGGTTGGCCAAGAGCACGTCGTGCAGA
This sequence comes from Candidatus Viridilinea mediisalina, assembly GCF_002532535.1. GTDB lineage: Bacteria > Chloroflexota > Chloroflexia > Chloroflexales > Chloroflexaceae > Viridilinea > Viridilinea mediisalina. The sequence goes on along the minus strand of NZ_NQWI01000011.1, from coordinate 68,316 downwards.
CGCTGCGGAATGCGATCATGGAAGAGCGTGTGGCCCATGCCTACCTCTTCACTGGGCCGCGCGGGGTGGGCAAGACCAGTATGGCGCGGTTGTTGGCCAAGGCGGTCAATTGCCTTGCGACGGATGCGGCCCAACGCCCCTGTGGTAACTGTACCGCCTGTACGTCCGTCGCCGAAGGGCGGGCGGTGGATGTGATCGAGATGGATGCCGCCTCGAACACCTCGGTTGAGGATGCGCGCGAGTTGATCGAGCGTGTCCAGTTTCGCCCTGCCGAGCTGCGCTCCAAGGTCTATGTGATTGACGAAGCCCATATGCTCTCGACCGCAGCCTTCAATGCGTTGCTCAAGACGCTGGAGGAGCCGCCCGATCATGCCATTTTTATTATGGCCACCACCGAGGTGCATAAGGTTCCGGCTACGATTCTCTCGCGCTGCCAGCGTTTCACCTTTACACGCCATGGGGTGGCCAGCACGGCGGCCCATCTGCGCCGCATCGCGGAGTCCGAGGGCTTGAGTCTGGCTGAGGGCGCACCAGAAGCAATTGCCCGGGCGGCCACCGGAAGTATGCGTGATGCGCTGAGTGTGCTTGAGCAGTTGGCATCGTTTGCGAGCGGAACGATTACGCTCGAACAGGTGCATAGCCTCTTGGGGATGACCGCTGCCGCCGAAGTCTTTGCGTTGATTGAGGCGCTGCTGGCGAACGATACCGCCGCTGCCCTACGGGCGGTGGGGGGCGTGGCCGACCAAGGGGCTGATGTGCGTCAGTTTACCCGTGATCTGGTTGAACGGTTGCGTAGCCTGCTGTTGCTGATGGCTGGAGGCGATCATGCCCGCGCTGAGTTGGGTGACGATGAGCAGGAGTTGCTTGCAACCTGGGCGACTCAGGCTGAAGTTCCCCGCCTGCTCCATTGGATTAAACTCTTCAGTGGGTTGGACTACCAACTCCGCACGAGTCCCTATGGCCACCTGCCGCTAGAGTTGGCGGTGGTTGAAGCTCTGGTGACGAGCCTACCTGCACAGGTTGGAGCGGCACCTGTGCGGGCTACGCCCCCCAGCCCGCCCCCGCCATTGCCCGCACGCCCAACCCGTACAACAGCGCCGCCCCCACCTGCTGCTGCGCCTGTCCAGCCCCGCCCACAGCCGCCAAAAGAGCCGGTCGCCCCACCCCCTGCACCTAGTGCAGCGCAGCAGGAAATCACGGCACCAGCAGCAACAAGCCCATCTGAAGCCCCAGCGCCACCTGCTGAGAGTGAAGACCTCGCCGAGCAAGTGGCAACACCAGGAGCAGCGCAGCGTAGTGCGCCACCAGCATTGCCGCCACGCTCCGCCGCATTGGCCGCCGCAGCCAATGCCGACTTCTCGATGCTCGAGCGGCTCGAAAACCATTGGGAAGATATTAAGCGCGATGTGCGCCCACATAGCCCCTCCGTACAGGCATTGTTGCATGGGGCGCGTCCAATTGATGTTGAGGGCCATACGGTTGTCTTATTGGCCACCTCGCCTTTTCACAAAGATAACCTTGAAAAACCGCAGAATCGGCGTATTATTGAACAGGTATTAAAACGCTACCTGGGTGCAACCTACGCCATGCGTTGTACGATTGAAGATCGCGCCGAAACACGCGAACGCGATCTGCGTGGGCAGATCCGCGAAGCCCGTCAGGATGAGCTTGTGCGTGCTGCTATGAATATCTTTGAAGCTCATATTGTAGACATTGAGCCTGAGGAGCAACCATGAGTCTATTGGCTACCACCATCGCCCAAATTGGCCCACTCGATCAGAACGCGCTTGAAGCAGCGCGTGCCCGCCAAGATCAATTGACCAAACCACAAGGTTCGCTCGGTCGCCTTGAGCAGTTGGCGCTCCAGATTGCCGCTATTACTGGTCAATCCCGTCCACGCTTGTCGAACCCTGCGGTAGTCGTCATGGCCGCTGATCACGGCATTGCACGCCAAGGGGTGAGTGCCTTTCCGATGGAAGTGACGCCCCAAATGGTGCTCAACTTTCTCCATGGCGGTGCGGCGATCAATGTATTGGCCCGCCACGTTGGGTCTCAGGTCGTGGTTGTAGACATGGGGGTGGCCAGTGATTTACCGCCCCATGCCGATCTACGGGTGCATAAGCTGGGCTATGGTACCAACGACTTTAGCCAGACTGCCGCAATGAGCCGTGAACAGGCCAAAGCCGCACTCGAAACCGGGATCACGGTGGCCAATGAGTTGATTGATAGTGGCATCGATCTCATAGCTACTGGCGATATGGGGATTGGCAATACCACGGCCTCTAGCGCGATTGTGGCTGCAATCAGCGGCCAGCCAGTGGCGGAGGTGACGGGGCGTGGTACCGGATTGGACAATCAGGGCTTACAGCGTAAAATAGCACTGATCAGTGCTGCCTTGGAGTTGCACCAACCTGATCGCCACGATGGTCTGGATGTCTTGGCGAAAGTTGGCGGCTTTGAACTTGGAGGACTAGCCGGGGTGATGATCGGCGCAGCGGCACGGCGCGTGCCGGTGGTGGTTGATGGCTTTATTTCTGGTGCAGCCGCTCTGATTGCCTGTACCGTTACGCCAAGCCTGCAACCCTACTTGATCGCCGCCCATCGCTCGGTTGAACGGGGCCACCAAGCGATCTTTGGTCAGCTTGATCTCGAACCGCTACTCGATCTCAATCTGCGCCTTGGTGAAGGCACTGGCGCGGTCTTGGGTTTCTCGCTCTGTCAAGCGGCATGTAAGGTCTTGGATGAGATGGCAACCTTTGGTGAAGCTGGAGTCGCTGATAAGGTGTAGGTGTGGTAACCTTCTTCACAGGTGGTGTGCGCAGTGGCAAGAGTATGTGGGCTGAACAGTATGCTGCCGATCTCGGTGGCCCAGTACTCTATCTTGCTACGGCTGAAGCGCGTGACGACGAAATGCGTGAGCGTATTGCTCGCCATCAGGCCCGTCGTCCGAGCACATGGACTACCCGTGAAGAACCATTGGCGGTCGCGTCCGTGTTGGGTGAACAGCCAGCAGGCACGGTTGTCTTGCTTGATTGCCTCTCACTGCTGGTGACGAACCTCCTCTTAGCGTATGAAGCTGATCCTGAACCAATGGTGGAGAAGGAAATTCATGCGCTCCTTGCTACCGTTTGGGCCCGCAAGCTACGTTTGATTGTGGTAAGCAACGAAGTAGGCATGGGCATCGTGCCGACCTACCCCTTGGGACGGAGCTATCGTGACCTGTTAGGATGGGCCAATCAGCGTATCGCTGGCGCTGCGGCTGAAACCTATCTGGTGGTCTGTGGTATTGTAGTAGATGTAGGAAAACTCGAGGCGGGGTGGGCCCGTAAACTCCGCCAAGGTGGTTGATGATTGTGGTAGTATGGCAACGGGGCACAACGGCGCAAGGAGGCAAGGGCGTGAAGATGTCGAGCCAAACCATCCCCACAATGTTGAGAAAACTGGCAGCATGGGATGGCAAAATTTTGCGAAACGTTGTAGTATCGTACAGAGGACTCAGCGTCCGGGCAGTGGCCCGGCTTGATTGAGGAGCAGGCACGGACATGAGCAGCATCGAAGATTTTCGCGGCCTGACCTACATGAATAAGATCGGCCACCTCTATTGCCTCTCGCTCGAAGAGGTGATGGGTGCCAATGGCGTAAAGGCTGTGCTGCGCCTAGCCGGTCTGCCAGAGTACATTGAAGCCTACCCACCAAGCGATTTTAAGCGCAGCTACCCCTTTGAGGCTCAGGCTGCCACATCGCAAGCACTGCACACGATGTATGGACCGCGTGGCGCTCGCGGCCTCGAAATGCGCGCCGGACGGGTCGCGTTCAACTTGGGCCTGCGTGAGTTTGGCCCCCTGTTGAGTGTCTCTGACCTCGCTATGAAGTTGATGCCGCCCTCGATGAAGTTGAAGATTATCCTGAATGCGGTGACTCAGGTTTTTGATCGGTTTACCGACCTTAACCCGCATATTAAAGAGGATAAGGGTCACTTCATGTACCACATTACGCAGTGTTCAAACTGCCTCGGACGCGATCCCGCCCCGAACTTCTTCTTGGCGCGTGGGATTCTCGAAGAGTCGACTGCGTGGGCGAGTGCGGGTAAACGCTTCATTGTTGAACAGTGTACCTGCATGGGCCAAGGTGCTGAAACCTGCGCCTTCAAGATCGATAAGGAACCGGTCGAGTAAAACGAGCGGCGAGGGTTTTCAACCCTCGCCGCTCGCAGCAGTGGAACCAGATTCCGTTGCGGTTTGGCGGCCTTGCCGCCAAACCGCAACGGAATTTTAGCGCGGCGCAAGCGCCACAATCGCTCCGTCGCTGCTGCGCCAGTAGAGTACCCCGCCGTCAAAGATTGGCCCGCGTACCGGCGGGTGCCAGAACATGTCGTAGACGTTACGATCATGGGCGTAGAGGTAGAAGCCGGGATCGAGCCAGTAGCCATCGCCGGGCGGGTTGTGACCCTCGGGGCAGAAGCGTTCATCCGCGATGCGTCGGCTGCATTGGTGTGCCGCCATTGTGTTGCTTACCGAAAGGTACTCTTGGCTGGGAATGGGGTTCTCGTAACGATCCCCGCCAATGCTCCGATCCGGGATGCGAATCGAGCCGAGCGACATCCAGTGACCGTGGAAGAGGACATTGCCCACCATGGTCAATGGCCCCTGCTCATCGGTGGGGAAGCGGATGGTGCCTTCGTTCTTGTAATCCTGGATGAAACGAATGCGCCCCGTGTTCAGATCCATCTCCCCAAAGGTCGTATCTTCGCGCCCATCGCAGTGGGCCGCCGAAAGGCGGCAGACATCGCGGTTGCGCCAAAGCAGATAGGCCACGTCGCTGCCGTCGGGCAGGCGGCGTACCACTGCGGCTGGCGGCGCGGAGTAGTAGTATGAGCCGTTGCCCATAGCCCCGCCGAGTAGCGGCGGCGTAAAGCGCGGCTGGCCTGTCGCAAGGTCGAGGACAAAGAAGGACTCATAGCGCGGGTTTTGGGCAATGTACTGGCGCGTCTGCTCCTGATCCGAATAGGCGCCTCCGTCGGGTGTCCAGGTGAGATACCAGTTAAAGTGGGAGCGCACGATCACCACGCCCGCCGCTTCGGCGACGACCGGGTAGACATCGGGGAAGCGCCGTTCGGGGCGAGTGGGGCGCTCCGGGCGGGGCGAGGAGTTGACCTGGGAGCGCCAGGCGCGGCTCCCGTCGGCAACACGCACGGCATGGACGTAGCTATCTTCTGAGGGGAAGATGATCAGCCCGCCTTGGGCGGCGCTATAGGCCGAAGATGCGTAGAGCGGTGCGCCCGCGTTGTAGCTCCAGGCTTGGCTCATATCGCTCAGATTGACTGCAATCAGGCGGCCAGCGGCGTTGCCCACATAGGCCCGTTCGCCCACCAGTAGCACAGCACCCTCAATGGCACTGCCCGTATCCAATTGGCCCAGGATGGCCCCATTATCGGCACGCAACTTCACGAGTTGCCCGTTGGTCGAGGCGAAATAGACCGCTTGGGTGACGGGATCGTAGGCACCGACATCAAGGATGCGCCCGCCCACATTCTGGACCCAAACCTCGCTCCCATTGGTCGCACTGATCGCCCGCACATTGCCTTCACGATCACCGAAATAGAGCCGCCCCGCGCCAATCACCGGGGCCACACTATCGGGCAGGCGCACATGGTTGGCACTAGGCCCGCCACTCTCGGTTGGGCCATTCCAGATCCAGAGCAGACGCCAATCGCGGTTGCGCTGCTCCATGCCACCAGTGGGAGCGGGCAGTTCCGCCTCAACAAAGTGGGTGCGCTGCGGATTGCCGCCCAACTGATGCCAGCCTGTCGTCACTGGCCCCGGATCGGGCGCAGTTGGCGTTGCGGAGGGGGTAGCCGTAGCCGCTGGCACCCTGGTGGGTGTCGCTGTGGGCGGAACATCCCCAACGCGCGTGGGCGTCACTGTGGGCGGGACATCCCCAACGCGCGTGGGCGTCGCTGTGGGTGGGATGGGTGTCACCGTACCTGCGGCCACCACAAGGGGCAAAAAGACCTGCTCAGAGCCAGAGGTAAGCTCGGCACCTGAGCCACTTGTTGCAGGTACAGCAGTTGGTATGCCCTCCTCTGGAGGGCTGGTAGGCGTTGTTGCACGGACACCTGATTGCAGTGTATAGGCAATCAGCATCAATGCAACCAGCACAACGACAATGGGCACGAACTTGATCCATTTGGACAACGTTGGGGCCATGAGTTCCTCCGTAGGGTGGGCGAAAATGCGATAGCCGAAAGCGTGAACCATTTGAAGGGGTTTCAGCTTTACCGTCGTAGTGCCGACTTTAGTTGGCATCCGGGGGGTGTCGGCGACCTCAGCCGACTAAGGGAAGCAGAAATTTTTAATTACCCCAGCAGCCTGTCATGCTAAATAGTCCATGGGCGGTCATCGTAGTGCCGACTTTAGTCGGCTGAGGTCTTTGGCAGCGATGGGAAGCCGACTAAAGTCGGCACTACCTACGGCCTCTCAGGGTGGCAACGCAACGGGGCAATCAACAACATCCGCTTCCCTAACGTCGGCACTACCTAGCGGCATGTTATAGGACTTTGGGATGCCATGGATGGCCCTCACCTGTTCCCCTGTTCCCCTGTTCTCCTGTTCTGCCCATTCCCCTGTTCTGCCCGTTCCCCTGTTCCCCTGTTCCTCTGTTCCCCCGTTCTACCCATCCACCTGCTCCTCCATCCATGCCAACAGGCTCGCCATAGCGCCGCGATGGAAGCGCGTCGCCCACGCGGGATCGTCCCAGTCTATGGGGCCGTCGCTGATGTCGAAGAGGGTATGTTCGGCTTGCTCGGCGATATACAGGCTGGCTCCGTAGGGCCAGGTGGCTTGATGTGCGGCGACTGCATCAGGGCCGATGGACTGCAACTCTGGTTCACTGTCGGCTACGATGACATGCACGGGCGCAGCGATGTTGGTGATCGCCTCGGGGTTGAGTAGGCTTGAGAGGAGTGCGACGGCTTGAGGGGGGTGAATGGCTTGGTAGGCGGCGAAATCTTCGGCGAGATACTGGGTGCCAATGCTTTGGGCCACGATAAAGACGGGCAACCCGGCCATGTCGGCCTCTTGGGTGGCGGCGGCGTAGGCTGCAAGGGCATCACTGGCTTCACAGCAGCCATAGGTACCGCCACTGGCACCATTGCCACGTTTGTCGAAACGGAAGACCGCGTAGCCTGCGGGTAGGAGTTGTTCAGCCATGTAGGCATAGCTCTCACGATCTACCGGCCCTGAGTGGTGAATAATCACCACGAGGGCGCGGGGTGGGGCCACATGGGGCAGGTTCAACGCTCCTACGAGGATTGTGCCATCATCGGTAGTAAAATGCAACTCGCGCTGTTCGCTACTCAGCTCGGTGAGCGCGTCGGGCGACTGGGCGCTGGCCTCAACCGCAAAGATACTGACCGCACCTTGAGTAAAGACCGGTTGCAACGAAGGGGCTACGCTGGCCAACTGTTCACGCGGGGCATCCTGTTCACGCACAATCACATAGTTGACCCCATAGCGGGCAAAGACGGCCTGCCGTTCATCCTCAGAGGTTGCCGGATCAAGCACGGTTGCTGCCAGGGCGCTCTTCGTAAAGAAATCGAGCGTACCAGCCCAGTGGGCCAAAAAGGCGTGAGCATCGCTCCAGACCGGCACATGCTGATTGATCTCAAGCGTACCAAGCACCACATCGGTGCGACTGGTATGCTCACCAAGCCATGTGAGCGCAGCAACCTCATCTTGGCTCAAATAGAAGGGATGATCGTGGCGGCTCAGGTCGTAGAAGCGCCAGGCAAAGATATAGACATTGGTAATCAGACAGAGGCCCACAACCGTTGCAAAAACAACAGGTGCCTGTTTGGGTATACGGGCACGCAACCAAGGCCCAAGTTGCGTCTGGAGCGCCCGAGCGGCGAGGATAGCAATGGGCAACTGCCAGCCGAGCAACAGGTGGATCTGGAACTTCACGGGCAGGTAGGCCAGCACAAAGTGGGCAAGGAACCAGATGCCTACCAAGATTTCGCTATCATCCTGGCTACGCAGCATGCGTGGGCGGAAGGCCAGCAGCGCCAAAAAGAGTGGCACCCCCATCAAGATGGCCAAATGCAACGGTGGCGGAGTCCATGCCCCCGCATTATCAAACTGATCCAACTTCCCGCCCCAGGTCGGATCGGTAAGCACGAGGTAGGTCAGATAGGCGGCAGGTGGGATGCTCCAGACCGCAATAATCAGCGCTGTTTTGCCCAGAAAGAGCGGGAATTTGCGGTCACGCCACCAGATCAGCAGGCCCCAAAGCCCAAGCACGCTATAGATCGTAAGCAGATCATAGGCGTGTTGCAGGCCCACGAGGGCTGCAAAAAAGCCCGCAGCCATAGCGTAGCGCAATTGTTGACGCTGCTGGGCATAGAGCGTCAGCCCAATCACTGCCAGCACGAGGGCGAGGGCAATTCCAAAGTGGGGAAAGGCGAGGGCAATAAAGAAGCTATTGGGTTCCGAGGTGTAGAGATCGAAGGGAAAGGGCACATCGGGCAGACCTTGCCAATACTTCACAAAGACCCAGATAACGCCCAAGCCGCCCCCGAAGCTAAAGAGCAGCATAGCCCAACGACGCTGAAGCGCATCGCGCTGCATAATGTGGATTGAGGCAAAGGCAACCGGGAAGAGAAAGAGGATCGCCAAGACCCGTAGGGTGCCAAAAATAGCAGCGTGGCTCAGATCAAAGAGCGCCCCAACCCGTCCAGCCACCAGCCAGAGCAGATGGAAGAGTGCGGGATCGTTGGGTTCAGGCGTAAGCCGATTGGGAGCAAGCTGCTCATGCTGCAGATCGCGCATCCACGCAAAATACTGATTATGGTCGGGAATATTGTAGAACACCCCGGTAAAGACGCGATCAGGCGGGGTACTCAGGTAGGCATAGAGCGCCAGACTCATACTGAGCAACAGGATCAAGGCCACGAGCAGAGCCGCAACACGCCATTCAGATTCAGCCGATGAGCGCGAAGGAGTAGACATAGGCAAGTACCTCGTAAGGAAAGAGCAAATAGCAGCAGACTAAAGTCGCCACGCTTTGAATTGTGAAGCCGAAACCAGTCTCAGAGACATTATGGCCTAAGTGGGGCCGATATGCCAAAAAAACTCTTTTTGTTCCGTGTTGGTGGCTTCGCCGCCAACACGGAACAAAAAACAGGTTGTTAGCGCGAAAAAGCCTTGGGTTGGCAGGCGACCTCGCGGTGGCTTCGACAGGCTGGTTTCGGCAGGCTCAACCACCGAGCCACCGCGCCGCTGGCTGAGCCTGTCGAAGCCAAGCGGCGCGGCCCAGAGCTTTTTCGCGCTAACAACAGGTTTTGGGGTGTAGCCCCAGCATTGATTGGAGGTGGTATACTTCTCTTTGGAAAGGATACAGAAACGAGAAGATAGAAAATAGTTTTGCGGCATCAGGATGCACTGAAATGCCTCCAAGCTGCAATACCAATTACCCTACCCCTCAAAGGTTCTCTATGCGTATCGGTATCGATATTCGCTACCTCTCCCACGCGCTTGTTGGTGGTGTGCATTATTATGTAAAGCACCTTGTTCCAGCGTTGTGGGAAATGGGAAGTGACCATGAATTTGTCCTCTATGCCGATCGCAAGGCAGCGTTAGAGCTTGAGCAGTGGCCTCGTCATGTGGCGGTGCGCTACCTAGATTACCGCAATGGGCTATCGAGTGTAGCCAATGATCTGCTGCTCTTGCGCTGGGCTATGGCCGCCGATCGGCTCGATCTGGCCCATTTTCCAGCCAACTATGGCTTTGCGCCCCCAGGCGTCGCGGGGGTGGTGACGCTCCACGATGAGATTAATATTATGCCGCTGCCCGCGATTCTGGGTGGCCACGCGAAACAGCCGCGCACGATGGCCATGATGACCTACCTGCACTTCGTGAGTCGCCTGACGCTTAGGCGAGCCGCCGGGCTCCTGACCGTCTCGCAGTATGCGCGCCAGCAGATTCTGCGCTACACCCCCCGCTTCCCGCCGGAACGCATCGCGGTGACCTACCACGCCCCTCCGCCCGACCTGCGGCGCATCGAAGCCGCCTCCGTCCACGCGGCCCTGCGCGAGCGCCACGGGATCACGCGGCCCTACCTGCTCGCCGATGGGCTTAAGAATCCGGCGGTGTTGGTGCGTGCCTGGCAGCATCTGCCTGCCGAGCTACGCGCCAACTACCTGCTCGTCTTTTTTGCCCGCAGGCAACCTTGGCCCGCTGTGGATACGGCGGTTCAGGCCGGGTTTGCACGCTTGCTGCTGCGCCCGCCCCGCGATGACCTGCTGACCCTCTTCAGTGGGGCTGAAGCGTTCCTCTTCCCTTCATGGATCGAAGGCTTCGGCATCCCGCTGCTTGAGGCGATGAGCTGCGGTGCCCCAGTGATTGCCTCGGATCGCGGCGCGATCCCCGAAGTTGTCGCAGATGCTGCGCTACTCGCCGATGCCGAAGATGAAGTCGCCTTCGCGCAGCACATCACCAGCGTGCTACGCGATCAGGCCACCGCTGAACGCCTACGTACCCGTGGCTACGCCCGCGCCGCCCAATTCTCATGGCCGCAAACAGCACAGCAGACCCTAGCGGCCTATGAGCGAATGAGGAACAGATGAACGGAGGAACGGAGGAACGGAAGAACAGAGGAACAGAGGAACGGAGGAACAGAAAACATGTTTGTTGCTGTTAGGTAGTGCCGACTTTAGTCGGCTAAGGTCGCCGACAATCCCCTGATGCCGACTAAAGTCGGCACTACGAATATAGATCTGAAAATGTGTTCCTGAAACCATCCCTAAATACAAAACCCTCTGTGCCCTCTGTGCCTCTGTGGTGAAATTCTCTGTGTCCTCTGTGCCCTCTCCACCCTCCGAAAGGAGCCCCTATGCGCCTGCTCGTCCTCTCTACATGGTGGCCCGAACCTGCCGATAATGGTTCGCGCATGCGTATTATGCACCTGCTGCGGGCCTTGAGTGTGCGCCATGAACTGCATCTGCTTGCCTTTAGCCAAGGGCCGCCTGAGAGTGTTCAACATGCTGAACTGGATGGTATGTGCGCTTCAGTGCAAGCCTTTGCGCGCCCTGGGCGACCGCTCACGACCGCCGACCGGCTCAAGAGTCTGGTGGTGAGTACCCCCGCTTCGGTGCGGGCCACATGGAGCGCCCAGTTTGCCCAAGCGGTTACCAGTGCAGCGGCGCGTCTGCGCCCTGATGCGGTGCTGGCCCTTGAGATTGATGTTGCACCCTATGCCCGGCTGGTGCAGCGTACCACGCGCATCCTCGAAGATCTTGAACTCAACTTTATGCTCCAGCAGTATCGCTTGCACCGTGCGCCCCATAAGCGCCTGCGCTATCTGTTGACTGCGCTCAAGCATCGAAGTTATGTACGGCAAACCCTGCGCGACTTCGCAGCAGTGACGGTGGTGTCATCCGATGAAGCGCAGTTGGTGCGTGCGATCATGAGGGAGCAGCCGGTGCGGGTGGCGGTGGTGCCCAATGGGGCTGATGTGGCCGGGAGCAGCGCGTACCAGTATGAACCTGATGCGGATACGCTGATCTACCCTGGGGCGTTGGCCTACCATGCCAATTTGGATGCGGTACAATTCTTTTTGCATGCCATCTTCCCCCTGATTCAGCGCGAGCGCCCGCAGACGAAGCTGCGGATCACTGGGCGCAACACCGATGAGCAGCGGGCGGCGTTGGGATCGGCTGAGGGACTTGAATTTACTGGCTACGTGGCCGATATTCGCGCCCTGATTGCACGTAGTAGCGTTGAGGTGGTACCCTTGCGCCAAGGGAGTGGCACGCGCCTCAAGATCCTTGAGGCTTTGGCCGTCGGTACACCTGTGGTGAGTACGCGCAAGGGTATGGAGGGGCTAGAACTGAAAGCGGGCGAACACCTGATGGTGGCCGATACCCCCCATGCGTTTGCCCAAGCAACCCTGACTCTGCTCAACGATGTAGAGCTACGCCAGCGCCTGAGTCAGGCTGGAAAACAGGCTGTAGCCACGCGTTACGATTGGCGTACTATCGCTGCCGATTTTTGTGCATTGGTTGAAGAGAGCGTCCATAAGGAAGTTTCATGAGCCACATTCCACTCGATCTCGCGATTATCATCGTGAGTTGGAACACGCGCACCATGCTGCTCGCTTGCCTCGCGGCCCTTCCGGCTGCCGTAGGCAAGCTCGAACACGAAATCTGGGTGGTAGACAATGGCTCCCACGATGGCAGTGTAGAGGCCGTAGCGCACCACTTTCCGGCAGTGCATATCATTGCCAACCAGCAAAACGTTGGCTTTGCAGCCGCCAACAACCAAGCCATGCGGGTCAGTAGTGGCCGCTACGTGCTGCTGCTCAACAGCGATACGATTGCCTATCCGGGCAGCATCGAGCAATTGGTGCGCTTCGCCGATAACCAACCGCAAGCCGGGCTGGTCGGCGGGTTGCTGCTCAACCCCGATGGTTCGTTCCAATACTCCTTTGCCGATTTTCCCTCCTTGAGGAGTGAACTACTCAGCGCGAGCGGTCTAGGCGAACGGCTGATCTTTCGCGGTTTTCCGAGCTATCCGCCCCAACAGAGCCAAATCGTGCGCACCGTGCAGGTCATCCCTGGTGCCTGTATGCTCGCCCGCCGCACCGCCGTGGATCAGGTGGGCTTGATGGACGAAGGCTACTTTATGTATAGCGAAGAGCCCGATTGGTGCTTGCGTATGCAGCGGGCGGGCTGGCAAGCCTGGTATCTGCCCACAGCGCGCATTCTGCACTACGGGGGCCAAAGTACCCGCCAGGTCAAGGTCGCCATGGTCGAGGCGCTCTATCGCAGCAAAGTGCGCTTCTTTCGTACACACTACCACCGTCTCTATGCGCTCTTCTTTGCAATCAGTCTGTGGAAAATCCTATGGTTGCGCTGGATCGTGCGTGGTCTCATCCTGCGTCAGGCCGTCGGTGCGCCAATGAGTTGGCGCAAACTCTGGGGGCGGCAACGCCCGATCAGGTAGAGAGTTTAGAGATACAGAGAGTTTCACCACAGAGGCACAGAGAACACAGAGAGGTGTGAGGTGTGTGCTACAGCAAGCAACATCCATAGCCCGCCCTCATATATCAAAACTCTGTGCCCTCGGTGCCTCTGTGGTTCAATCCTCAGAGGCACCGAGAACACAGAGAGGTGTGAGGTGTGTGGTACAGCAAGCAACATCCATAGCCCGCCCTCATATATCAAAACTCTGTGCCCTCGGTGCCTCTGTGGTTCAATCCTCCGTACCTCTGCTCGCTCACCAGCCGAAAGGCCCCTATGCCTCGCTCGCGTCGCCCCTTTACGGCCCATGATTGCCTGCGGCTCCAAGCCTGTAGCGATCCCCAATTGGCCCCTGATCGCAGGATGCTTGCCTGGGTACGCACTTGGGCCGATGCGGAACGCAATGGCTATCAAGCGCAACTGATGCTTACCTCGCTGACCAGCGGCACGAGTCAGGCGCTCACCGCTGCGCCGCTGGTTGCCGCCCAGCCGCGCTGGTCGCCCGATGGCCAAACGCTGGCCTATGTGGCCACTACACCGCGCAGCAGTGCCCCGCAACTCTACACCATCCCGGCGAGCGGCGGTACGCCACGTCAACTCACAACTATCCGGGGTGGCGTCGTTCAGCCCACATGGTCACCTGAAGGCCAGAGCATCAGCCTCCAACCGCTGGTCTACCCGCCGCCCCCACCTGCTGCGACGCCCTACGAGCGCTTCACCCGCGATATTCTGGTGACGCAACAACCCCTGGTGGCCCATCAGTCATGGGGCCAGCCAAGCCATTGCGTGGTCGTAACGCTGCACGGAGAGCCCAAGGTGAGCATCATACCAATTACCTTGGAAGATGCCGCATTATCAAGAACGCTAACGCCCATTGAGACGCCATGTTCGGGAATCTGCAATCTGCAATCTACAATCGTAAATGGCATCAGCCCGTGCCAAGCCCCAGCAGTCGCAGCGTCCCAAGCTTACACCTGGCCCAGCATTGGTGATCAGATCATGCTTGCGGCCTGTCATGACACAGCGGGACACGCACTGATTGCACTCCTAGCCGACCAGTTCAACCCTGGTGATCTCTACCTGCTCCATGCCGACACGGCAGCCCAGCGGCTCACGACGCTCAACGCGGGGCTGCTGAATGAACTCCTGCTGGCCCCTTGCTTACGCTTCAGCCACAGCAAGACCCAAGGCTGGGTCATTCCCCCGCAGGGCTATTGCAGCGGGCAGCGCTACCCCGCCATCCTAGATCTGCGTCCGCACCCGCCGAGCTTCAAGCCAGCCTGGCAAACCTACGCAGCCCAAGGCTACGCAGTGATCTGTGGAGAGGGTGTAGCGCATCAAGCAGCCTTTGAGCTTGTTGCAGCCGCCTGTGCTAGCTACCCCTTCATTGATCCCAAGCGCATCGTTATTATTGGTGGCCCCGACGTGGTGCATGTAGCTGAAACGCAGCCTACATACCCTCTGATTGCCGATTGTCGCCAGCAGCCGCACCTCACCCCTGAATTACACCTCAAGGCCAAGCCCAGAGCAACCCTTGTGCTGGCTACCAGCAACCACTACGCTGGTGAACAACTCTACACCAGCCTGGGGCAACGCGGCGTCGCCGTCGAGCTTGTGCGCTTGCCAAGCACCAACCACCCCCTGCTGCCCGCACTGCGCCCTTGGCACCACGTTTTTGCGCTCGAACGCTGCCTCGCATGGTTGAACCGTGCAGGGGGCTTGTAGCGGCGGTAGGCGACCCGCTGGGCCGTCTCGGCCCATCCTAATACCATTTACGATTGTAGATTGTAGATTGTAGATTGCAGATTGCCGAACATGGCGTCCCAATGGGCTTTCGCGTTCTTGGTAATGCGGCATGTTCAAGGGTAATTGGTATAAAACCCGCTGTTGGGGCTGCGCCCCAAACCCCCGCCGGGCGGATCTACGAGGCTGGCCCTAGCGGCAAGGTAAAGAAAAAGGTACTACCCACACCTAGCTCGCTCTCGACCCAGATGCGTCCGCCGTGGGCCTCGACGACCAATTTGCAGAAGGTGAGCCCCAAGCCGGTGCCGGTGCTACGCGCATTGCCTGCTTGGCCAAACTTGGCAAAGATCTTCTCAAGATCGGCAGACGCAATTCCTTGCCCCTCATCGCGCACGCTGAAGCGCATCTGCTCGGTATTAGCCGTTTCGGCTAAGAGCCAAACTGTACCTGAGCGGGGGCTAAATTTGAGCGCGTTATCGAGGAGATTCTGCAAGACGCGCAGCAGCAACTCCTCATCGGCAAAAACGTGGCTCAGTTCAGTCGCAACCTGATGGGTGATGACAATACTCTTGCTGCGCGCAATCACCCCCATCCGATCCACCGCCTGGGTTAGTACGGCATCAATGGGGAGCATCCGCCGATTCAGGGGCATGCGCCCACCTTCAAGGCGACTAATATCGAGCAACAGGTTGACCATATTGAGTAGATGTTGGGCGCTCGTGTAGGCAATCGAAAGAATCTCGCGTTGGGTCGGATTGACCTCACCAGTAATCCCGCGAAAGATCATATCAATTGAGGTCATGACACTGGTGAGCGGACTACGCAGATCGTGAACCATCATGTTGGTGAGATCATTCCGCAAGCGTTCCGTCTCTTTAAGGGCCGTAATATCGCGCATGGTCAGCAGCAGAGGCCAGGGGCCATGCTCATCAGCCTGCTCGGCATCGCTCGGCAGCCCATCGCGGCTGGCACGGAGTACCGTCCACTCCAAGCTGCGTGCGCCAGGTGCGGTGCCATTCAACTGACCTGAGCCAAACTCCTGTTCGCCATTGGCGACAGCGGCCACTTCGATCCAGAGTTGGTTCAGTTCTGTACGGACAAACTTGGCATGGGTCTGCCAGCGATCCAGCAGGGTAGCCATAGGTAACGCGGTAAGATCGCTTACATTGGCAGCCTTCACCGTCCAAGCGGCACTATCAGCCAACTGCACAAAGGCTCCATTGGCCACGGCGACGCGCCCCTCTTCATCGAGCAGCAGCATGCCCTCACGGGTCGAAGCCATAATCGAAGCAAACTGGTCGCGGCCTTGGCGCACTGCCGCCAGCAACCCGATGCTCTCGACTGCGGTAGCGGCTTGGCTGGCAAAAAGAATCAGGATCTCAATGGTCGCCTCATTGGGCATACCTTCGCCATAGCCCACACAGATCGCCCCCAAATCCTGGCGCGAACCGCGCAACGGAATGGCGAGCATCGTCTCGCTATGGCCATCAGGGGTAGCAAGACGCCGCGCTGGGCGACGGGTCGTAAAGGTCTCATGCGCCAGCGGCAACACCTCGCCAAGGGGGTCATTGCCGGTATGGAACGTCTGGTAGAAATAGAGCTCATCGGCAGTCGTATCGGCTATCACCACTGCCGCCCAACGAGCATCACTCAACTCCTGCATTCCGCGTGCCGTCAATTCATAGATCTGCTGCGGCGAGCGCAGGGTGGTACTAATCGCTCGACCCAAGCCATTCAGCGCCAGCATACGATTGAGGCTCTGCTGCTGACTGGTATAGAGGTAAGCATTCTCGAGCGCAGCGGCAGCTTGGTTGGCCAGAATCTCCAGCACCTGCACCTGCTCGGCACTTGGACGCTGGCCATTTTCGGGATCGGTAAAGACCAACAACCCCAACAGTTCACTGCGGCTATCGCGTAGCAAGCAGAAGAGCATATCATTGGGCTGCCAATCGCCACTCCGTGTTGCCGACGGGTTGGGGGGAGCGAGGCTGGCATCAGGCTCATCATGGGCGACTTGGTCATGCCACCGTTCCACCAGATAGGTCACATTCCCGCGTTGCAACTCAGGGCGCAGCAGCGCATCAAGCTGAACCAGTGGCAGACGCTGGGCCCGCTGCTGAAGATGCTGCGGCAGGGGACTCGTAGCGGCCACCTGCTCAAGATAGGGGGCTTTGGTACGTTCACGGCGCACCAGCGCAATCATGGCACTCCCAAAGCCAGAACTGCTCCCCACCAAGCTCACAATCTGACTCAACAGATCGGTAAGGGGCCATTCGGCACGCAAGGTATTGGCAGCGCCCAGAATAGCGTGCAAGCGTGCATTGAGCTGATCCAACTCTTGCACCCGCCGGGTGAGCGCCTGATCCAGCGAGGCAAAGCGATTGGCATTCTCCAGCGCAATAATCGCTTGGTCGGCCAGAGCCTCCAGCAAGCCACAATCGGCCTCAATGAAGGGCGCATTATTGCGCCGATTGAGTACCTCAAGCACCCCACGCACGCCATCGCGGCTCTTGAGCGGCACCGCCAAGATCGAGCGCGTGACAAAGCCGGTATTGCCGTCAAGCCGCCGGTAAAAGCGCCCATCGCCACGGGTATCATTAACAATCGCTGGTTGGCCACTACTCGCAACATGGCCTGCCACGCCAGTACCGGGTGGCAGCCGTTGGCCGAGCAACTGGCGACCCGCCGGGCCAGCGGCATAGTGAAAGACCAATTCACCAGTAGCTTCATCGAGCAGCAGGAGTGAACTCTCTTCAGCCGCCAAAAGATCGGGCGCCAGTTCGAGGATCAGAGTCGGAACCGCTTCGGGATCAAGGCTCGAGGTAATCGCCCGACTCAGCTTAATCAGCGTCTCGCGCTGACGCACCTCCTCAGCGGCCCACTCATAGCGTTGCGCGCCATAGAGCAGTGGGCCCGCTTCAGCCGCAAGCCACTCAAAGAGCTGGCACGTCGCCGGATCGGGCTCGGTGTGCGCCTGATCACTAAAGGCAAAGAGGGTACCAAAGATGACGCCTTGATCGCACAGGGGGGCACCCATCCATGCCAACATCGGCAGCGGCACCATATCCTGAAAGCTCGAAATACCTCTCCGCGCACACTCCTCGGCATAATCAGCAGTAACAATGAGGGTTCCATCAACCATAACCGCGCTACTAAGGCTACTGCCGCCTCGCCAATAGATCTGACTGAGCCTTGCATCGGTATTGAGCTGCAGATAGGCCAACTCTGTCCACTCACTCTCGCGGTAGCGCAGCGTAATGCCCACATTGGTAAAAGGCAACACCTCCAGCGCCAGCCTGCAGAGCTCAGGCAACAAGGGGGCTAACGTCTCACGACCACGCAACGCCTCAAGGTACGGACGGAGGGCGGCTTGGTGGCGTTCCAAGGGCGTCGGGGCGCGTTGCAGCGCCAGCGCCATAGGCCCAAGGACGGCAGTCAGCAGCGTTATGGCCTGCATCCGCTCAGGCTGAGGTGGTTCGACAGCCAACAGCAACCAGCCAAGCCCTTCACCTGCCGCCTCAAGGGGCAGCCGCACCGCAGCCTGCACATCCACCGCTGGCTCATCGCACCACTGGAGCGCCGTCGGGATGTCAGGCACAAGCCCCTGGAGCGCCGCAAGGGCGTGACGAGTTAGGGAGACGCGGTCGCAAGCAGTCACAAGCAGGGGGAAGTAGTGCTGCACGATGCTGAGCGCTGGTGTTGCGGGCGAAGGGGCTTGCATAGGTGGGCCTAATCTACAAGGCGCGATCCAAACTAAACTCTATTTTAACGCTTTTTGGAGTTTCGACAAGGGATGTTCAGCCACCGCGCCAACCAATAATCAGCGCGGCCCCTCCAAAGAGGAAGGTGAAGGCCAAAACGATAACGAAGATGGTTGCAAGCCAACTGGCTAGGGCGCGCAGCATCCCGGTCAGTTGCGCTTCGGCCAAACCTATCAGACTCAGCCACGCGGCCCAGAGCCAGAGGCCGAGGTGCATCAGGTTTGCACCATTGATCACGACCTGCTCGAAAGGATTGGTAGGGCGCTGAAAGGTCGCTTCGGGCCAAAACAGGATTTGCACAAGCCACAAGGGCAGGCCCAAAATGAGTGGCGCAGTGGCCCAAGCCAAGGCAGCCCGTACCCGTCCGGCTGCGGCCCGTCCACCCAAGAGCCACCCGCCGGTACGGAGCAACACCCCACCCACTTGGAGGCCGAGCATCCCGAGCAGCGGGCCAATCACAATCGCTACCCCTAAGACCTCACGCGAACCAAGGGACGCCCCCAGATCGCTCCATGCCATTGCTGCCAGGTAGCCACTCACCCCGGCCAAGGCCGCGAGCAGCCATGTCTCGCCTGTCGAGCGCATGGCAATAGCTGAACGCATAGCCCGTCGCGGCTGGTGCCATAAGGTGAACCATGGATTGGCATACTCAGCTTGAACTGGCAGACACGCAGGCGCAGAAGCAGGTGCTGCAACCAGCGCCGCAGGTACAGGCGCAGGTGGGGCCAACGTAGCCAAGCGGCTTGGCTGTTGGCTATGAGTAGGACGCAGCGGCACAGCCGCTGGTCGTTCAAGTGTCGCTGCTGGGGCAGTAGGCATGGGCGCTGCTCTGGTTGCTGCACCTGATGGCATAGCAACCGTCTGACGCACAGGCGCTGAAGCAGCACTAGGTTGCACCTTAGGGGCGAGCTCACGTGCAACGGGCTGCTGCCGCGCTGCCGCCTGAGCAACCTGTTGGGTGCGGCGGGACTCCAGCGCTTGCAGACCACGCCGGGCCGCCCGATGCTCTGGATCGAGCGCAAGTACCCGTTGCAAACAGTACCGTTGCGCCTCGGGCTCCGGCAGCGTCCCCGAAAGCCAGAGCCAAGCCTGGAGATCTTGCGGATTCGCACGCAACGCAGCAATCAAAAACCGCCGCGCTCTTACCCGATCACCCGCCCGCAACGCCGCAATCCCACGGCTGGTCAGTTGATCCGAGGCCATGCACTCTTCCCCTTTACCATCGCACAATTATAGCATGACCATATAACACAGCTCTAATATTGCTTCGACGCTGATCTAACATTCCTACCCTATAGTGTTCTCACGCGGGAAAACAAGTCTCCCGCCCTAGTTTACAAAGGAACTCGCAATGAACCATAGAGGAGGTACCCGTATGACAAACATCACCCGTTGGGATCCCATTCAGGAAGCAGTGACCTTGCGTGAGGCGGTGAACCGCCTGTTCGAGGAGAGCTTCGTGCCTAGCACGCCAGCGCGGGGTGGGCTAGGGGTGGCAATGGATCTGAGCGAGACCGCCGATAGCTACATCATTGAGGCAGCGGTACCCGGCCTCAAGGCCGATGATCTCAACATCACCTTTGAAAACGGCATCCTCACCATTAGCGGCGAGATCAATCAGAGCGAGGAGAGCAAAGAGCGCAACTACCACCGCATCGAGCGCCGCTTTGGCCGCTTCAGCCGCAATGTCTCGCTGCCCAGCAGCGTGCGCGGCGATGCCATCACGGCCCACCTTGAGCATGGCGTGTTGCTACTCAATGTCCCCAAGGCCGAGGAGCTCAAGCCGCGCAAGATTACGGTCAATGTGAGTTAAGGAGCGCCTGGCGGCTATGGGTAGGCGGGAGCCGTACTCCCACAGTGGGTTTTAGGGCGGTAGCCCTAAAACCCACTGTGGGAGTACGCTCCAAACCTCGTTTTTTGTTCTGTTGTGGCGGCTTCGCCGCCACAACAGAACAAAAAGAGTTTTTTTGGGGGAGGCGAAGCCTCCCCCAACCCCCCACCGGAGGGTTAACGTAATGCGTATGGGCTACGCCCCAAACCACGCTCCACCAACAAGATGCTACACCTGCCTATAGCTCATACGCCTCAGCCAAGAGCTCAATGGGATGCTTGGTCGCTACTCCGGTCGCATGGCTGATCTGCCAACGACATGTCTCACTATCGCACAGCGCCAAACTGCTGCCCGTCTGCGTGATAAAGCTGAAGAGCGGACGGCCAACCGCTTGTGCAAGGGCATACTTCTCACGCTTCAAGCCATACGTTCCCGCAATGCCACAGCATGATGCAGCCGGACTGAGCTTCAAGCGTAGCCCCGGAATCATAGACAATACATCAACCACTGGTTGGCCGATACGATGAGCGCGGTACTGACAGGGCATATGGTAGGGCAGTTCCTGTTCCAAGGGGCGAACAGCATCACACAACTCCCCCCGCTCCGCCAAGTGGCGCAAAAACTCAAAGATGTCGTAGGTCGCTGCGGCTACTGCCTGCACCTCGTGGCTGTGGAGATCCAACAGTTCCGGCGCTTCCTCCTTGAGCGTCAAGGTACAACTCGTACTCGTACCCACAATTGGGACGCCTGCCTGCACATAGGGCCATAGGTGGCGCACATTGGCCATGTGCGCCCGCCGCGCCGCCGCGAAGTCGCCATTTGAGAGCAAGGGTAAGCCACAGCAGTTTTGTGGCGGCACCAGCACCTCGTAGCCCTGCCGCGCCAACACCGCGAGTGCCGCAGCGCCCACATGCGGCTCATAGGCCCGTGTCGCGCATCCGTGGAAGTAGACCACCTGCTTGCCTCTGCCCAGCCTCGGTTGCTTGCGTGCGCGAAAGGGGTAGCGCGTTGCGCGGGGCAGCGGCGCATGACGATGAATACCCAAGCACTGCTCCGCCAGCCAGCGTGTTCCGGCCCAACCGAGTAACGCATTGACTAACGGCGCTTGTGGCCCAGCACTCAGCCGCCCAATCAGATCGGTGTGCGCAATCAGCCAATTGCGGAGCGGCAAACCCCGTTCAGCCACCATCTGCGCCCGTGCCCGCGCATTCAACTCGGCAATCGGCACCCCCGTTGGACAGACGAGATTGCAGATGCGGCAACCCGAACAGTAATCCACCGCAGCATCAGGCACCGGCTGGCCTACACGCCGGAAACGTTGCGCCTGCGGGCCCACATACTTCGGCCCCGGAAAGCGATCACTCACCGCCGCGACCGGACATGCGTTGGTGCAGATATTACATTTGATACAATGGTCTAGCATATTATGAGGAACTGAGGAACTGAGGAACAGGGGAACAGAATCTGTTCATCTGTTCATCTGTTCATCTGTTCATCTGTTCATCTGTTCATCTGTTCATCTGTTCATCTGTTCTTCTGCTCTTCTCCATAGCCCGTCGCCAACGCCACCCCCTCGCGGCAACCCTCGCGTAGTTCATCGTAGTGGGCCAAAGCGCCGCCCACTACCGCCACATTCTCATAGACCACACGCCCCTCGGCGTCGAGTGGGCGCAACTGCGGATCAACCGCAATGCCCGCTTGGAAGATGGGGTGACCCCCTGGCGCAAAGAGGAGCGGATCGAACCACTCTGCTCGGCTGTATGGTTTAGCCACCGGCAGCCCCAGTGCCGTCTCAATGATATGCCCATGAGCATCGCTGCGCAAGCCCCCGCCCAGCATCCCACCCGTCGCTAAGACCCAGCGGCGGGCGCTGTGGCGCTGTTCACGCGCTGCCGCACGACTATAGACCGCCACAAGCTGTTGACCCTCTGCTTCGGCGCGTACCACCCAACCGCCCACCTGCATGCGTACCCCGGCAGCCAACGCGGCCTGCTCAAACACATGGAAGAGCCGCAGCCCAGGCACGGATGTGGGCAGGGTGGGGATTTCAAAGATCAGCGCCCCACTCAGTGCTTGCAATTCAGCCACAACTGCTGGCGCTTGGTGCAGCCCCAACACCCCCGGCAAACCAATGCGCCGATAGCCGCCCTGACGCACATGGGTACGCAACTGTTGCCCAATGTTAGCCCGAACATGCGCCTGTTCAAAGCATTGAGCCACATGCAGCGGCGTACATTCACGCTGCCGCTCGCCTGGAGGCATCTGCAGATAGCATCCCGTAGCCGCATAGCCCTGGGCCCGCAGATTCTCGGCAATCAGGGGTGGAAAGAAATCGCGCAACTCACGCAGGCCCGCAATCAGGAGCGGCCCATCAGCCAACTGACGCGACTCACCGGCCACCATCGTCAGCGGCACCAAGCAAGTCGAACGCAACGCCCCCAATGCGGTTGGCAAACGCAGCCCCCGTTCCCAACCCCCAACCAACGGATAGCCAGCGGCAGCAGCGAGGGTACGCACCCACTCCAACCCGCGTTGCAAAGCCTCCAGCCCAACCAAGGCATAGGGATGCTGGGGGCGAGAGCGAACCAATGTAGCCAATGCCGACAATGGCGCATCGCCCGCAGCCCACACATCCACACAGCCCGCCGTCCAGCCGCTGGCACCATAGCCCTTGGCAAGCACCAACACCCGCTCACCCAGGGCTGCGCGCCTCAGGGCTGCGCTCAACCCAGCCAAACCCGCCCCAATGATAATCGTGTCGTAGTGCATCGCGCCCCATAGGAGAGCATTACGCTAATCTCCTACCCCCTTGAGTCCAGCCACGCGCTCAACGCATCCATACTCTCCAAAGCGAAGAGTGCCTCACCCAACGCAAGCAGTTCATCCGAAATTTCATTTTTGTTCGGTTTTGGCGGCGAAGCCGCCAAAACCGAACAAAAATAGTTTTTTTGGGAGGCGCAGCCTCCTCCATCCAATGTAATATTATCAGCTATCGGCTATTAGGTCCACCCCCAACAGCCCCACGTAGATCTGTTCATCCAAGCGGGCTTGACGCAACTGATCGCCCCACAAGATGGGCAATGCGCCTTTCCAACGGGCCTGTAGGAAGTCGCGCAGGGCCATATTTGGATCAATGGGGGCATCCTGCGCCTGGGTCTGCTGCACTTCGTACAACAATGCTGCTGTGCGGTAGACACACCAGCCCCCTTGACACGGCCCCATACCTACCCGCAACGTTCGCCGGATGTCGTCTAGCGTATGGATGCCTTGTTCCAATGCGGTTAGTACCCGCGCTCGGGTGACCAACTCACACTCACAGATCAGGTCACCTGCCGCTTGGCTCTGCTCCACTGCGCCCAGATGCTGGCCTAGGTAGTAGTAGTCTGCATCCAACCCTTGGATCTCGTTTTGCCCCCATGGTTGGGCGAGACCATTGATCGGCCAGGTGGCTTTGTGTTCCGTTTGAGCGCCATAGCGCGCCGCTGCGCCGCGCAGGGGTGGCAGATGCGCCCGATGCTCGGTTGCGGGCACAGGCAACACCTCGTGCGCCGTGCGGCAAGGCTGAAGCTTACCGAGCCGCTGGGCCACCAGGTTTACCGCCTCTTCTGCCATGAGCCGATAGGTTGTCCACTTGCCCCCGACAAGCGAAATCAGGCCCGCTACCCCATCGCGCTCACGATGGTCGAGTAGCTTAAAAGTGCGCGGAATGGCGCGATCAGCGCCCCCACGTTGCCCGGAATCCTGATAGAGCGGTCGCACCCCTGCCCACGCCCGCAGCGCCCGATAGCGGCTCAAGCCTGGGATCAACTTCTCACCCTCAGCCAGCAGCAACGCAACTTCGTGCGCCTCAATCCCATAGTGATCGGGATCAGGCACATGCAGATCGGTGGTACCAAGCACCGCCACGGTATGGATGGGCACAATAATGTCGCCATCAGCCGGATATTTACAGCGATTCACCACCGTATTGACCATGCGGTGGTTCATGGCCACCATTGTGCCTTTGCCCGCCACCAGGGTGAGTTGCACCCCTGCCAGTGCGGCAACCCGTCCGGCCCATGCGCCACTCGCATTCAACACATAGGCACAATCAATCCGCTGCTGCTCACCACTACGCCGATCGGTCACCACCCCGGCCACCACACGATCCCCCATGCGGATCAAGCGCTCAAGTTGGTGGTAAGAAAAGATGCGCGCCCCAGCGCTTTCAACCGCCAGCGCAAGTGATCGTGCGGCTAAAAACGAATCGGCACTGCCATCATGCAGCTCAAAGGCCCGCGAAATCGCCCGGTTGAGCAAAGATTCACGGCGCTGCAACTCGGCCAAGGGCAACTCCTGCACCGCCACCCCCGCCGCATGGCAATTGGCCACAAACTGATCAGCGTAGTCCGCATCGTCCCAGGGGGTGACCACAAACACGCCCGAAGTATCCTCCAAACAATGGGGCATAATCCGCCGCAGGATGACATTCTCCCTAGCGCACTCGCGGGCCGACTGGGGATCACTCGTCACATAGCGCCCGCCCGAGTGCAACAAGCCGTGGTAGCGCCCAGTGGTGCCACTCGCCAGATCGCCCTTTTCTACCAAGATGCAACCAATCCCGCGCAGGGCCAAATCGAGGGCACAGCCAAGCCCGGTCGCCCCGCCGCCAATAATGAGTACTTCGGTCTCGTAGGGCATGGTGTCCTCCTTAAGGGAAGCGGATGTTGTGGATTGCCCCGTTGCTTGGCCACCCTGAGCGAAGGTTCGGAGGAACGTTCCTGTTTGCTCCATAGGTAGTGCCGACTTTAGTCGGCTTCCCAGTGCTGCCAAAGTCCTCAGCCGACTAAAGTCGGCACTACGATGCCTGCGAATATGTACTATTCAGCATGACAGGCTGCTGGGGTACGTAACAATATCCGCTTCCCTAATCTCAATCCACCCACTCAAACGTCCGCGTTACTGCGCGCTTCCAGCGGGCAAAGAGGCTCTCACGCTGATCAACGCTCATGCTTGGCTCCCAGGTGCGATCCATCTGCCAATTGCGCCGCATGGCCCCCAGATCTTCCCAATAGCCCACCGCCAGCCCTGCGGCGTAGGCCGCCCCTAACGCGGTCGTCTCGGCCACCTTTGGGCGCACCACCGGCACGCCCAGAATGTCGGCTTGGAACTGCATGAGCAGATCATTGCCCACCATGCCCCCATCAACCTTCAGAGCCTGAAGCGGCACCCCGGCATCTTGGGCCATAGCCTCGGCCACCTCGCGCGTCTGGTAGGCCGTCGCCTCCAAGGCGGCGCGCGCAATATGGGCCTTGTTGGTGTAGCGCGACATGCCCACCAACACCCCACGCGCATCGGCGCGCCAGTAGGGCGCAAAGAGTCCCGAAAAGGCGGGGACAAAGTAGACCCCACCGTTATCGCTGACTTGGCGGGCCAAGCTTTCACTCTCGGCGGCGCTGCGAATGATCCCCAAATTGTCGCGCAACCACTGGATCAGCGAGCCGGTCACCGCAATGGAACCCTCTAGTGTCCAGACGGTAGCCTCGGTACCAAAGCGATAGCCCGGGGTGGTAATCAGCCCGTGCTGCGAGGGTACAGGTTGGCTGCCGGTATTGAGCAGCATAAAATTGCCCGTACCATAGGTATTCTTCGCTTCACCCTGCTGGTAGCAGGCTTGGCCCACAGTGGCCGCATGCTGATCCCCAAGGATACCTGCCAACGGCACACCCGGCAGCAACGTGCGACACTCGCCATAGAGCCAACTGGAGGGCATAATGGTTGGCAAGAGCGCCCGTGGAAGATCAAAAGCCGCGAGCAAACCGTCGTCCCATTCCTCCGTGGCCAGATCCATCAAGAGCGTGCGGCTGGCATTGGTCACATCGGTGATATGCAAGCCCCCCTCAACGCCGCCGGTAAGCTGCCAAGCCAGCCAGGTATCAATCGTTCCAAAGGCAAGCTCCCCGGCCTCAGCCGCTTCCCGCGCCCCTGGAATGGTATCGAGCAACCAACGCAGCTTGGGGGCTGAAAAATAGGTAGCGATGGGCAAACCCGTCTGGGCACGAAAGCGATCCTTGCCCTCTGCGCCCATCAACTGATGGCAAAGCGCCGCAGTGCGCGTATCCTGCCAGACGAGAGCATGATGCAGCGGCACACCACGCTTGCGATCCCAGAGCAACGTCGTCTCACGCTGATTGGTCAAGCCAACCGCTGCGACATCCTCTGGCCCCAAGCGCGCCCGCGCCAACGCCCCCGTAACCACCGCCTGCGTCGCGTGCCAAAGCTCCTCTGGATCATGCTCAACCCAACCAGGCTGCGGAAAGATCTGACGATGCTCCCGCTGATCCGCCGCCACCACCCCACCCAAACGATCAAAGAGCATACAACGGGTACTCGTTGTGCCTTGATCAATTGCTGCAACATAGCGTTTCATATGATTGCCTTAGCTCGTTTTGGGTTGGGTTGGGGCGGCTTCGCCGCCCCAACCCAACCCAAAACGGTTTAGGATCGCAAGCCCCGCGTTGAAGCGGCAATCTGCAATCTACCATCTACAATCTGAAATGGTATTCTCACAGCCCTACGGCCCATGCCACCAAGGTTGCGAGCAGGCCGCCCACCAGCGGCCCCAGCACTGGCACCCAGGCGTAGCGCCAATGGCCTGCAACCTTTGCGCTGATGGGGAGAAGTGTATAGGCCAAACGTGGCCCCAGATCACGGGCCGGGTTGATCGCATAATGGCTCGACCCACCCAGCGCCAAGCCGAGACCCCAGAGTACCGCGCCAACCAGCAGAGGTGCTATCCCAAGCTCCAGGTTGCCACCAAATGGGCTACTCGGACTATAGAGCGAAAGGAGTACATAGACCAGCACAAAGGTCGCAATGATCTCGCTAATCATATGGGCACTAGGCGGGCCAACGGATGGACTAGTGCTAAAACATGCCAAGCTGCGTTGCGCATCGTTCGTCACCGCCCAATAGGGTAAATAGGCCAACCAGACCAGCAGCGCCCCCAAGAACGCCCCACTCAGTTGCGCCAGCATATGCAGCAACGCATCAACGAGCGCAAGCTCACCCCGCAGCCAAAAGGCCAGCGTCAACGCCGGATTCAACTCAGGCGTTGGGCTCCCCGCCGCCTGAGCCACCAGCATCCCTGTGGTGATACCCAAGGCCCAGCCACCCGTCACCCCAAGCCAACTTGTGCCCAAAGCCCGTGCCCGCGTCTGGTTGAGCAGCGCACTGGCCAGCGCCCCGTTGCCCAACAGCACGAGGATCATCGTTCCCAGTAATTCACCGAGGAAAGAGGAGGGCATACAGTTTGCCTATGGCTCCTCAACACTCCAAGCTTGCACGCCATGGGTCACAAACGAGAAGGGCCGCACCTGCACCCCCAGTTCACTTAAGGCTTCTTCTAGCTTGAGGCGACAATCAAAGGGACAGGCAAAAACCATAAAGCCGCCCCCGCCAGCGCCGGTAATCTTGCCGCCCCAGGCGCCGTGGCGGCGCGCCAACTCATAGACCTCATCAACCAGCGGGGGCGCAATATGGGGCGAAAAGGCTTTCTTCACCTCCCAGGCATCGTGCAGCAAGCGCCCAAAATCGGCAATTCGCAACTCACGCAACAAGCGCGTCGCCTCATCCACAAACGCCTTCGTCTCATCATGGTAGCGCAGCGTATCGCCCTTCACCAAACGCTGCACCTGATCCTGCATGAGATGATGACGCATCATTTCACGATCACCAATGTAGCCAATGATCAGACAACTCTCCAACTCAAGCAGGGCCGTCGGATCGGTCAGCACCGGCTCAACAATCACCCGCCCGCGCCCAAAATGGTAGACACACATACCCCCAAAGACCGCCGCATACTGGTCTTGACGCCCACCAGGAATACCCAGATCAACCCGCTCAATGCGATAGGCCAACTCGGCCAGTTCATGGGGATCATAGCTTTCGCCAGCAACCCTATAGAGCAGTTGCAGCATACTGACCACCAATGCGGACGAAGAGCCCAGCCCACTACCGGGGGGCGCATCGCTAAACATCGTCATACGATAGCCCGGACGATCAGGGCTAAAATCAGGGCGCAGATGGGGCATCGCATCCAGCACCGCCTGTGGCAGCGCCAAGCGCCCATCCCAATCACGCCCGCTCACCAAGCGGCTCACCTCTTGCAGATCAAGCGAACGAATCGTCAAACCGGGATGCACACTCGCATTGAGCATACAGCGCACATAGAGGTTAATGGTGCAGTTCAGCACCTTACCCCCATACTCTTCAGCATACGGACTGACATCAGTCCCCCCGCCAAAAAAACCGATACGCATCGGAGCGCGAGCTTTATAGATCTTCAAGGTTATCTCTCTAGGAATGGTTTGGGTGTGACCAACATGTGTATCTAGGGGGAGTACGAGGGAACCAGGTTCCCTCGCACTCCCCGACAGGGGCAGTATACCGCAAGATGCCCCTCTAGTAGTGAGAGTTCCACTCTAGGCAATGATCTTACTACGGCACAGCGGCCCAAGCATGCCATACTGCTACCTATGGGTCGCTATCGCGTGATGCGTCGAACATGTCATCGTTGCCATCAGGCCGCAGCAGTGGTGAGGTTGCAGCAGCAGATCGTTGAGTTACAGGCGCTGAATGTGGCGCTGAATGAACGTGTGCAGGCAAGTGCGACAGTGCTTACCCGTGCGCTCGTCAGTGAAGAACGTTACCGCCGCCTCTTTGAGGCGAGTATGGATGCAATCGTGATCACTGATGACACCGGGATTTACCTTGATGCCAATGACGCTGCGGCTGCACTCTTTGGGCTTGCGCGTGAGCATCTGATTGGCCGGCGTGATGCGGAGCTGCGTGAGGATCAAGGCCCAGATGCCATTGAGCATCGCCAACAATACTTAGCCACTGGGCGCGATGCGGGCGAATTTGTCTTCCGGCGGCCTGATGGCAGCCTCCGGGTAGCCCAGTATACTGCCGCACGTCTGGGCGATAATCTGCACCAAAGCATCCTGCGCGATATTACCAGTGGTCGTGAGGCTGAGTTGCGTTTGCGTAGCTCGCTGGCAGAAAAAGAGATTCTGCTCAAAGAGATCCATCATCGCGTCAAGAATAACCTGCAGGTCATTGCTTCGATGCTGCGCCTACAGAGCGACCAGATTGCTGATCCATATGTGCGCGATCTCTTTCTCGAAAGCCAGCGGCGCGTGCGCGCCATGGCCCTCGTGCATGAACGGCTCTACCAATCGCCCGATCTCGCCCGCATCAATCTGGCCTTATATGTACGCTCGCTAGTTGCCGATCTGCAACGCGCCTTTCACTCCCTTGCGGCTCATGTGGTCTTCCATAGTGAAGTCGAAGTCATCCAAGTTGACGTTGATCAAGCCATGGCCCTTGG
Organism: Candidatus Viridilinea mediisalina; assembly: GCF_002532535.1. Taxonomy (GTDB): domain Bacteria; phylum Chloroflexota; class Chloroflexia; order Chloroflexales; family Chloroflexaceae; genus Viridilinea; species Viridilinea mediisalina. The sequence continues at coordinate 38,596 of NZ_NQWI01000011.1, read as the reverse complement.
GCTGATCCTCAATGAACTGATTGCCAATTGTTTGAAACACGCCTTCCCCGCTGGGCAAGCGGGAACCATAACCATCAGTGCCCGGCGTCGCCCAGGCGAGGCACTGCTGCTCACGGTAGCCGATAATGGCACCGGCCTGCCCGCAGAACTCGACCCTGAACAGACCGCCTCAATGGGTCTCCAGATTGTTACGGCCCTCGCCACCCAAATAGGCGGCACCCTGACCTGGTGTGGTCACCCCGGCACCTGTGTGACCCTAAAAGTACCAGCTTGAGTGAAGCCCAATGCCTTGCAAATTTGACACATTCCGCGTGCATATGCTACAATCGCCCTCAGCGTGTGGTGCCTGTAGCTCAATGGCAGAGCACCTGACTGTGGATCAGGATGTTGCGGGTTCGAGCCCCGTCAGGCACCCCATCAAACAGACCGGCTGGTCAATTGACCAGCCGGTCTGTTTTTGCTCATACAACGAGTAGGGGTAGCTTGAATGAGGCAAACAAAGTAGTCTGAATTCATCCCTTTGGATCACAACACAGGTTTATTGGTATCGAATAGTGGTAATACCTGTGATGTTGAGACGTTAGCGACATATCGAACAGGCTTCTGTAGCTTCTTTACAATGCCCTGCTCGGTAGCACGGCGGAGCCACGTCTGTGCCTGTTTTAGTTCGATCTGAAAAAGCTCGGCTACTTCACGGTCGGTGCGCGGCTTTGCGAGAGCCTGCTCAAGATAGGGCCATACCACACCAAAGAGATCGTGCATAGCGCCATGCGCTAGAGCCAACTGCTGCTTCCGCTCCTCGGTCAGATGAGCGGTTGACTCGGCAATGCGAGACGATGAGCGAGCAGGCTCATGTGCGATGTTCCTTGCCGAGCATCTGTCGGCAGTGGCAGGTTGCGCCTCAACGCTCTGCGTAGCCCGTGTAGCATCTTCCTCTGTCGGCAGCGGTACTGCTCCTGATCCTGCATCTGATGCTGGCTTGATAGGCTGAAGGTGGAGTCCAATGTTGCTTGCAAACTCCCGCCCGTTAAGCCAATCTTCAACGCTTACCCGGCGCTCAAGCACGTCACGATCAACACTGTACCCACCGAGTTCGATCAGGCGGCGATTACCCGGAAGCTGCGGCTCTTCGTTTCGCACAAAGAGCGGTACCCATCTGTGCTTGAGGTTTTCAGTCGCACCGTTCCAAGTGCCGCCCTTCTCCAATGTGGCACTCACTACCAGTGCGAGATCGCTGAGGGCATAGATTGCCTTGTTCCGACTCATCGCATTGCCTGCGTTAAACCCAGCGTTAGGATCAAAGGGTGAAATGAAGACCAAGCGCCCCTCACAGATCGCAGTGCGATATTTCCGTGTGACCGCAGCACGTGCCAAGCTATCAGCTAGGACGCCGATAACGACTCCTTCAACCTTGATCGCAGCATCCATCGCAGCACTGTCAACTCCACGGGCTCCCCCAGAGATAACCGGAACTCCCTGCCTGCTACATGCCAGCGCAACTGATCGAGCAAAATCAAGCCCACGTTCGTCCGGGTCGCGTGAGCCGACAATGGCAAGGCCACCCCGCTTGAGTAGTCGCTGCTCACCGACACCATAGAGGATTGGTGGTGCATACCTCCCCAGGCGAGTGCGTAACGCACGGGGATAATCCGGGTCACTGCGGCTAATGACCCAGAGTCCCTTATGTGTCCAAGCCTCAACCGCCAAAGCCAATGCGGCACCCCGCGAGACGAGGCTTTCGACACGGTGACCCAAGGGCATTGTTGCACCAGCCATCTGCACCCGATCCAAGCCTTCGGGCTGGAGCAAGTCGGCTGGTCGCATCTGTTCACGCTGAAGCCACTGTGCTACTTGGTTGTACTCGCCCTGTGTGAGCGGTGCCTCTTGTGCACGTGACTGGCCAAGACTTCCACAGAGGAGCAGGATGGCCTGCGTGTCGGATGTAAGTACATGACTAGTCATCGCTGCCGATTCTCCCTAACATTCATCTCAAATCGTGCTTTACTCCATTGTACATGCCTTCGGCGCAATAGAAAAGCTTATCTTGCCTACGCTAATCATCCTTGGCAAGCACCTGGGCCAGCGCGAAGGGATAAACTGGCCCACTACCAGCCTCGCGCAGCAACGCCGCAAGAATTGTGAATGTCCAGCGTGAATCGACGATGTCGTCAATCAGAAGCACTGGCTCGGCAAGATGTGACCAAGCATCAATAGTGAATGCACCAGCAAGATTGTGCGCCTGCTGGTAGCTGTTGCACATCAGTTTTTGCGATTCGGTTGAACGAATTCGCCGCACCACTGGAACGAACGGCAAGCCGAGGGCATGAGCCAACTGTTGGGCGAAATCAGATACCAGTGAGGGGTGGCGCTGTGATGGAACGCAAGTCACCCATGTGGGCATTGGATCAGGTTGCCAGCGCTGCGTGATCAGTTCATTGGCACCATGCACCAACTCATCGGCGAATCTGCCGTCATGCTGCTTGCCCTTGCGAACGAGCTCGCCCCAGCCTGCATCACCCCAGAGGCAGAGCGTCCGCCCCTCCTCTGCCTTGAGGCGGGCGGGAATGTTGCCCTTCCAGTTGTACACTGACACAAGAGCTGTGCCAGGCCATAGTTTGCGCGGCTCGATTGGCTGATCAAGGCGTCGCAGGAAGCCTGCTGCCTGCGCAGCTAGGGGTATCGAGTGGTGCGTAGGCAATAGTGGTTGCCCAACACAACTCACACAACGGCCACACGCGGCTATAGCAGGATCGTTCAACTCACGTCCAAGGAAATACATCAGGCACTCGCGGGTATGAAGATAATCACGCATGCGCTGTTGCTCTTCACGGCGCTGTTGCATGATCCGCTGGATCCGCTCTTGGTCAGGGACATAGTTAATCGGATTGAGGTACCAGCGCCCTCGTTGCTCACTCACTGGCGAGGGAGTCTCGATCGAGAGGAGTTTGAGAACGTGCGTGATATGCGATCGGCGTAGATTTAGGCGTTGCTCAAGCTCTGTGATGGTTAACCCATTGTCGGTTGCATCAAGTTGTGCCAGTACCTCGGCGATGTGGGCATCGGGAGGGAATGCCGTAGTAATGAAGTAGTCAATGATTTCGTCGTCATCGTCGCCGCTCAACATGATCCCATAAGCGTGTTCAAGCGCACGTCCGGCACGACCGACCTGCTGGTAATAGTGGACGACTGATCCGGGACGATGGAAGTGAATGACGAAGCCCAGGTCGGGCTTATCAAAACCCATGCCCAGAGATGACGTCGCCACCAAAGCCTTAATCTGGTTACAGAGCAACTGCTCTTCGAGTGCCACGCGTTGTTCGTGCTCGATCTCTGCATGGTATGCCATGGCAATAATACCCTGCATCTGCAGCCATTGGGCAATATGCTCGGTATCTTTCTTCGTGAGCGCATAGATGATGCCACTCCCCACAATCTTCGGCAGATGCTCGGCCAGCCAGGCTAGCCTAGCCGCTTGGCTAGGAAGATGGATGTTCTGGAGCGAGAGGCTTGCCCGCGTTAGTGGTCCTCGGATTAACTTAACTCCGGGGCCAATTTGCTCAACTACATCGCGCACGACACGATCATTTGCAGTTGCAGTCGTGGCAACAATGGGGATATTCCTTGGCAGAGCCTGGAGCACACGCACAATGCGGCGGTAATCGGGGCGGAAATCGTGACCCCAATCGGAGATACAGTGAGCCTCGTCAACAACAAAGAGGCCAATGCTGGCGGCAATTGGCAATAGGTAATGCTCACGGAAAAGCTCGTTCGCAAGTCGCTCAGGTGAGATCAGCAGCACGTCAATCTGGTTGGCATGCAACCGTCCGACCACCTGCTCCCAAGCCTCTCTGTTTGTAGAGTTCACTGTTTCAGCCCGCACTCCCAGACGTCCTGCGGCAAGGATCTGGTTACGCATCAGTGCCAACAATGGCGAGATGAGTAACGTCGGGCCAGCGCCACGCTCACGGAGTAGCCGGGTAGCCATGAAGTAGACGAGGCTTTTACCCCAGCCGGTTCGCTCAACAACAAGCAAGCGGGCTCGTTGGTCAACAAGAAGCTCGATAGCTTCCCATTGCCCCAACCGGAATTCGGCTTGTGGATCAGCCAAAGCTGTACGCAGGAGCGCTAGAGCGTGGGTGAAGGTGTCATGCGCCATCAATGTGGTTCCAGTGTCTCTGGACTAACTCGCGTCATCGCAAACGGTAACGTGGCTACGAACCATCCCGAATAACACCTCTATGATGCCTTGCGCCGTGCGGCCCAGCGGCGCACGCCCCGCAGTCCATGTTCGAGCATGCGGGCGGGGGCTTCGGGTGGGGTGGCGGGTAGAATGGGCCAGGCGGGGATGCGGTGGGCGGCGAGGACGCTGTTGGCGGCGGCAAGGCCGGTGACGCAGGCGCGTTCGAGAAAGAGTGCGGGGTGGGGGTAGCGCAGCCAGTCGCCGCAGCAGCAGAGGCCCGGCCATGGGCTGGTGACCCCCAGGTGGCGCTCGTCGAAGCCTGCACCAAAACGGGTGTGGCTCGGATCGTTGCGCTGGATCGTCTGGTGGATGAGGCTGCCACGCAACTCCGGGTGGATGCGCTGGAGATCGGTGATCGCCTGGGCCAATAAGGTTGCATCGGGCTGCGCTAAGACTTCGGGCGGCCCGTAGATATGGGCTTCAACGACGCTGCCACCTGTAGCGCGATGCCACGCCGCTGCGCCGCGCTGGAAATGGTGCAGCCAGAAGAAGTTGTCTATGCTCAGGTTGCCACTACAGATGCCCGATTCGGCTCCGGCGCTGGGGACGCGGCTAAACCAGAGCCGCACCACGCCCGTTTCGAGGCCCTGGGGAAAGGTGAGTTGCTGTGCTGCGCTGGCCGTCGTTGGGCTGCCGGTAAGCAACGCCTTGGCAGCGGGCGCATCAAGTGCCAGCACCACATGGGGCGTGCGCGTAGACTGTTGGTTGCCCGCTTCATCCTGCCAATACACCTCCCACTGTTCTGCAGAACGCTCCAAGCGAGTGACGCACGCATTGGTGCGGAGCGTACCACCAGCATCACGGATCGCATTGGTCAAGGGGCTCAGCAGGGCGCTTTCGATCTCATCGGGCAGGTAGGAGAAGGCCCATGCATCGCGGCGCAGCAGCGTATAGAAGCGCAAGAAGGCCAAAAAGCCACTCAAAGGCACCTCTTCAGGACGGGCAGCAAGGCCGCTGCGCATGAGCGCCGAGATAAAGGCGCTCATGCGCGGGGGCCAAGCGGCAAAGAGTTCGGCAACCGTGCGCTCGCCCAGTGGCGTCGGCTCACAGAGGGGATCGTAGGCCAGCGCCAGGTAGAGGCTGCCGGTGACACGCGGCAGCCCCAAAAAATCGAAGGGTGTCATCATGGCCAAGAAGCGCGGACGGAACAGCAGGGCGATGTAGTGCAACGGGGCCGGAAAGAGACTGCGGCGTACCGCACTGCCTGCCTCCGCCCGCAGCACACGACCAGCCTCGCCATGCACCCAATCCTCGTGGCGTGCAGGTACCAAGGTCTCGCGGAGGCCCAAACGGCGCAAGAGCATGCGCAGATTATGGTATTGGCCCCAGAGCGCATGGATGCCATGTTCTGCCGGAAAATGCCACGGCCCCCCAGGGCCATCAAGCGTCACAGTTTCTGCGCCCGCGATCCGCCCCCCTAAGCGGGGTTTCGCCTCAAGCAGCAGCGGTTGCAAATCGCGCTCGGCCAATGAGAGTGCTGCCGTCAAGCCTGCTAAACCACCGCCAATGATCAATGGGGGGGCGTCGGTGTGCATTGTGGTTTCCTTGGGAGAGGGAGAGAACAAAAGAACAGAGGAACAGGGGAACAGAGGGAGAGAACAAAAGAACAGAGGAGCAAGAGAACAGAGGGAGAGAACAAAAGAACAGAAGGAGAGAAGGAGAGAACAAAAGAACAGAGGAACAAGAGAACAGAAGGAGAGAACAAAAGAACAGAGGAGCAAGAGAACTGGGGTATAGAAGAAGACTTATCGGCTCTTCTGTTCTCCTGTTCTCCTGTTCTCCTGTTCTCCTGTTCTTCTGTTCTCCTGTTCTTCTGCTCCTTTGTTCCTCTGTTCCTGCTCATGGTGGGCCGCCCGGGATTCGAACCCAGAACCTGTCGGTTATGAGCCGATTGCTCTGCCGTTGAGCTAGCGGCCCACAGGAGTTATGTGAGCGAATTATACCAGAATTTAGGGGTTGTGTATTTGCTTGTACCCTGCCCCAAACCCACGTTGTTGGTGCTGGTTGGCGGCGAAGCCGCCAGCCAGCACCAACAACATATACGGGGGATGCCGTTATCTAGGCTGCACTACGGGCCAATCTGAGGGCGTGCGCGATGCCCGCTTGGAGGGAACCGCGGCTCAACACACCTTCGAGGTCTACGCCGAGTTGCACGAGGGTTTGGGCCACTTCGGGGCGGATGCCGGTAAGCAGGACTTGGGCACCGAGCAGTTGAACCGCCCGGGCGGATTGGATGAAGGCATTGGCCACTTGGGTGTCTACCACTTGGACGCCGGTAATGTCTACGATGGCGATTTCGGCATTGTGTTGGGCAACCCCTTGGAGCAGCGTCTCCATCACCTGGGAGGCGCGGCGGCTATCAATGGTGCCGATAATGGGCATCAGGACGACTTTGTTAGAGAGGGGCAGCAGCGGCGTAGAGAGTTCGCGCAGGGCGTGTTGTTGCGCTTCGATAATCTGGTTTTGCAGGTCGGCCCGCTCTTGAGCGGCGCGCTTTTCGTCGGTGAGATCGGTGCAGATAGTGAGCAGATGAGTGGCTTCATCATGCTCGTTGACAATGGGAATCTTGTTGGTGCGTACAATCCGCTGGCCCAGAGTTGCACTCTGAACAAACTCTTCAGCAATTTCATGAGCCCGCTTAGCCTGGAGCACCTCTACGTCTTTCGCACGGAACCTATCAGCCTGTTCGCGGGGGAAAATATCGTAGTCATTTTTGCCAATAACATCATCGGCACTGCGCCCAAAGAGCCGTTCGCAGCCATGATTCCAGAGAACAAAGCGCCCATCTTCGGCAGCTTTGAGCAGCACGGCTACGGGCAGATGTTGGAAGATCGTCCGCAGCAACTGCTGGCTCTCACGCAGGGCTTCGGTCGTCCGCAGCAGTTCATCTTCGTCCTTAACGCGCTCACTAATATCGGTTGAAACCGCGCCAATAGCGTAGATCTGGTTCTCATCATTAAAGACCGGGGTACGACTCGAGAGGAAGGTGTGAACACCATCGGATTGAGGGATGGTATCCTGTTGCACCACCGGCTGACCTGTGCGTACAACCTTATCTTCTGCTCTGCGCCATTTAGCAATATGTTCTGGGGGCAAGAGTTCGTGATCCAGCTTGCCAACCAGTTCCGTAGCCTTCATGCCTAACAGATCAGCGGCACGCTGATTGACGAGCATGAAGCGACCCTCCAGATCCTTGATCGAAATGGCTGCGGGGGCGTAATCGAGAACATGGCAGAGCAAGTTCTGGCTATGCTGAAGTGCAGCGGTGCGCTCGGCTACACGCTGCTCCAACTCGGCATTAAGCTGCTTGAGGGCCAATTCGGTCTGTTTGCGGAGCGTAATATTATCAAAGAAGACGCCCACCTCATTGTTGGGCAGCGGCACCGCGCGCACATAAAAGGCTGCATTAATGACCCGCTCATCCCCATAGACACTTTCGGTCTCGAGGTTCTCACCTGTTGTCACCACCCGTGCATAGGCTTGCGGGATGCCCTGATCACGCAGGCCAGGAAAGTTCTGATCCAGGGTTTTGCCGATCTGCTCACCTGTAGGGATACCAGTGAGTTGTTCGACCGCTGGGTTGGCATCAATCATCATGAGCGTCCGGTCGTCGGCGGAATCTTCAAGCTCATAGATATAGACACCAATGTGCAGTTGGTGAACAATACTACGATAACGTTCCAACTCACGACGCAGAGCCAGGTTCTCGGCAGTGAGCGTGGCAATGCTTGGAGCAGATTCTTCCATGGCTTGTCTCCTGACTGTTGAGCTTGCCTTTGTTATTATACCATTTGCAGGGGGTTGGGGGCGGCTTTTCTTCACCCAAGAGAACTCTTTTTGTCCCGTATAGGGCGGAACAAAAAACGAAATTTGGGACGTAGCCCAACACAGCGGGGGCGCGGCAGCCCTAAACATCAAAGACGCATAGCAAACAGCCCCCGGTAGCGAGTGCTACCGGAGGCTGTGGGTTGGTGCCAAGGACCAGACTTGAACTGGTGACCCTCGCATTTTCAGTGCGATGCTCTACCAACTGAGCTACCTTGGCGCGGATGCACACACATTGGTGGGCGATGACGGGTTCGAACCGCCGACACCCTCGGTGTAAGCGAGGTGCTCTACCGCTGAGCTAATCGCCCGAACGAACCGTGGTGCCCAGGAAGGGACTTGAACCCTTACGACCGTGGTTAGGTCACTAGGCCCTCAACCTAGCGCGTCTGCCAATTCCGCCACCTGGGCTTAACTGGCGTGTATTATACCTATGGCATACATCTTTGTCAAATTGGTAACATTGATACCGCTGCTTATTTGACGCCTGTGTCTAGTCTGTGGTATCGTTGCAAGCCTAATCAGCCAACGGTTCTTTAGGCTCAATCCGTTGGGCCAAAGCCGAAGTCGGTGCGAATCCGACACTGTCGCGCAACTGTGATGCGCCTTGCTAGGTGCTAAGTCAGGTCGAGCGCCGTTGGCTTTTCTGACCACTCCTTCGCGTTGTATGAGGAGGGCAGAAGCGTCTGTGACCGGCACATGGCACTAGCTACCGGAAACATCAACGCAACCGCCCAACACAATGTTGGGCGGTTTTCTGTTTTAGAGTTGTCAATCCCATGCTCCCTCTTGCTCAATTGCGCGTCATGATGCTGCTTGCCCTGCTGTTGGGCCTCGTCTGGGTGAGTGCGCTGCTTGCCGCCCAGCCTGTGGTGCAGGCACTTGAAACCACTCCTGCCCAGGCGGGTCTGGTGGTGCGCTTTGGCGATGGTACGAGCCGTAGCCTCTGTGTTGAGCTTGGCCCCACGGGTGAGATGAGTGGCGAGGAGTTGCTGCGGGCTTCTGGCTTGGCCACGACGATCCGCTTTGATCCTAGTCAGGGCAGTCTGATCTGCAAAATTGAACACGAAGGCTGCCCGGCCAACGATTGCCTCTGTCAGTGCCGCTCCTTGGGGGCCGATTGCCGCTATTGGGCCTACTATCGGCTTGAAGCGAGCGGCTGGCTCTATGCCAATGTGGGGGCTACGCGATCGGTTGTGCGCCACGGTATGGTGGAGGGGTGGTCGTGGGGCGCTGGTTCTGTTGGTGAGGGGACCGAGCCGCCGGTGTTGACCTTCGCTGAGGTGTGTGCGCCGCCGCCAACCGCAACGCCCCAAGCTACGGCGACGGCTCAACCAACCACAACGCCCCAAGCTACGGCAACTGCTCAACCGACCGCAACGCCGCAGGATGCTGCGCCCGCGCCGCCAAGTGCGACCCCTGCGGCAACAACTGATCAGCCAGCGCCATCAGGCCAACAGCCCAATGTGATTCCGCTGCCGAGCAGTACCCCGCCCGTGGCTCCGACGCGCCCGCCTTTGCCGACGCTCACGCCCACCGCGCCCATCGTGCCAACTGCGACGCCGCTACCCGCTCCTGCCGCACCTACCCTCGTTGTGCCTACGGCAACAGCACCAGCGCTTGAAATACCAACGGTTACTGCCACACCCCCCGCAGCCGCGCCGATCCCATTGCCGCCAGTGGACACAACAGTTACCGCTACCCCCCCCGCAGCCGCGCCGATCCCGTTGCCGCCAGTGGACACAACGGTTACCGCTACCCCCGCAATCGCCGGTGGGCTCATGGACTCGGCAGCGCCCCATCTGCTCTGGTTGCCACTCGTGGCCCAGGCTGATCCCGCAACGCCCCAGGTTGCTCTGATTGCCCCTAGCCCCACCCCAGAGCCCACAGCCACCCCACTGCCCACAGCCACCCCACTGCCCACAGCCACCCCAGAGCCCACAGCCACCCCAGAGCCCACAGCCACCCTAACGCCTACGCCCATCCCGTTGCCAGAGCCAACCGCTCCGGCGGGTCGCCGTGAACTGGGCTGGTTTTTGACCTTTACCACCACTCTCGCCCTGGCACTTGTTTGGGTGCGTATGCGTAAGACAACTCATATTATATAGCCTAGAATCCCCCCCCATGTACGACCGGCTCCTCAGTGCTGCCACTATTATGCTCACGACCATCATTGGAGTGGTGGCTTTCCTCTATCCCTTCTGGTTGCCTAGTGTGGTGGCGAGCAGCAGTGGGATTGCTCATGCCAATGATGCGCCGCTGCTGCTGACCCTGATTGTGGGTTTGAGCTTTATTGCGCTGCTGCTTGAGGCCCAACGGGCGGCAGAGCATGCGCTGCTGATCGCACTTTTGGGTGTGTTGGTGGCAATGAATGCAATCCTGCGGCTGATCAATATTGCGCTGCCGTTGCCTGGTGGTTTTTCGCCCATTTTTGTGCTGATTATTCTGACTGGCTACCTCTTTGGCGGGAACTTTGGCTTCCTGATGGGCGCAATGACGCTGATTGTCTCGGCGTTGATTACGGGGGGGGTGGGGGCTTGGTTGCCCTACCAGATGCTTACGGCGGGTTGGGTGGGCCTGAGTGCCGCCCTCTGCCGGGGGCCGGTGCGTCTACTGGGGGGGGCCGGGAGCCGTGGTGAACTGCTGGTGCTGCTGCTCTTTGGGGCCTTTTGGGGCTTTGGCTATGGTGCGATTATGAACCTCTGGTTCTGGCCCTTTGCCAGTGGCCCCCTCGATCAGCACTATCAAGCCGGAATCGGTCTAGCTGATACGCTGCGCCGCTATGCCGCCTTCTACCTCGCTACCTCGCTTGCCTGGGATCTCGCGGCAGCAATTGGTAATGCGCTGCTGCTGGCCGCCTTTGGTGCGCCGATTCTGCGTGTGCTGCGCCGCTTCGAGCGCCGCTTCGCCTTTGTGATTCGTTCCCGTGCGATTTCAGATTGTAGATTGTAGATTGTAGATTGTAGATTGTAGATTGCCGCACATGGCTTCTTAATGAGTTGGAGCGTTGTTGGGGATGTGGAATGTTCAAGAGTAATTTGGTATGAATCCATCATCTACCCTGCTGCTCCATCCGCTGACGTGGGTCACATGGTTGGTGGTGGCAATTACGGCGATTACGCTGACGCGCAATCCCTTCTACCTCTTGACGCTGCTGCTGCTGCTGGCGCTTGTGGCTGAGGTGGAGCGGCCCTTGGGCCAGATGCGTCCGCTCGATCCGATTCTTTTTGCTGCCTTTACGATGGCGATTGGTGGGGTCTTTAATCTGCTTACCGTACACTACGGCGATACGGTTATCTTCCACCTGCCCGCCAATTGGCCGCTGTTGGGCGGGCCGCTCACAATGGAGGCGCTGGTCTTTGGCATGACCAATGGCTTGGTGATTGGGGCGCTGATTGCGGCTTTTGGGGCCTTTGGGGCCGCAATGCCGGTGGGGGCGCTGTTGCGCTTGGTGCCTCGCGCGTTCTACCCGCTGGCGGTTGTGGTGGCGATTGCGGTGACCTATGTGCCCCTAACGCTGCGCCATGCTCGGCAGATCCGTGAGGCGCAACAACTGCGTGGGTTGCAATTTCGCACATGGCGCGACAGTCTGCCGCTGCTGTTGCCGCTGCTGATTGGTGGTCTTGAACGGGCGCTCCAGTTGGCCGAGGCGCTCGCGGCGCGTGGTTTTGCTGCCGACCAGGTGCCCAAGCGCTTGCGCCTGCTGCTTGTGGCTGGCTTGGCCTGCCTCTTTGCTGGCCTGCTGCTGCGGATTGTCTGGGGCTATGCGCTGCTGGGCGCGGGCATCATGGTGGCGGGGGGCCTGCTGGCCTTCATGAGCCTGCGGGCTGCTGGGCGCCGTTCGCGCCGGAGCCACTACCGCCACTATACCTGGGGGCGCAATGATGCGCTGGTGCTGGCAGGGGCGACGCTCACCTTTGCGGCCCTGCTGTTGCCCTGGTCGGGGAGCGGCAGCCTCTTCTATACGCCCTATCCGACGCTGCATGTGCCTGCTTTTGAGCCGCTGATGGCCCTGCTGCTGTTGGGGTTATTGGCGCCACTGCTTACCCGTTCAGGAGTACGTTGATGATCACGATTGAACAGTTAACCTACCGCTACCCCGACCACGCCGCGCCCTGTTTGGACGACGTGAGTCTTGCAATTACACCAGGGAGTTTTACGCTGATGATGGGGCCGTCGGGCAGTGGCAAGTCTACGCTGCTGCGCTGCCTCAATGGGCTGGTGCCCCACTTTAGTGGCGGTGAGATTGCCGGGAGTGTGCGTGTTCTCGGTGAAGATGCGCTGAGCGCAGGGCCACGGGTGATGAGCCGCCATGTTGGTATGGTCTTCCAGAGTCCCGAGGCGCAGTTTGTGCTTGATCGGGTGGAGGATGAGATTGCGTTTGCCCTAGAGCATGTTGGACTGCCCCGCAGCGAGATGCGCCTACGGGTTGAGGAGGTGCTCGATCTGCTCGATCTGGCCCCGCTGCGTGATCGTGAACTGCGGACGCTCTCAGGGGGCGAACGGCAGCGCGTGGCGATTGCGGCGGCACTGGCGCTGCGGCCAACCATTTTGGCCCTCGACGAACCAACCAGCCAACTCGATCCCCAATCGGCTGAGGATGTGCTCCAGGCGCTCGTGCGGCTCAACAGTGATCTGGGGCTGACGGTGGTGCTGGTGGAGCATCGGGTTGAACGGGTGCTGCCCTTTGTGGATCAGGTGGTGGTGCTCGATGCAGCGGGCCATGTGCGCAGTGGCCCGCCGCGCACCATTCTGCCCGATGTTTCGCTCTGCCCGCCGGTGGTGGAGGTGGCCCGTGCCTATGGTTGGAGCCCGTTGCCCCTCAGTGTCAAGGAGGCGCGCCGGTTTGCGCTGGGCATCACGCCAACCCCCAAGCCAGCCGTCAGCGCCGCGCCGCCGCAACGGGGCGAACCCTACCTACGCATCACCGATCTGGAAGCGGGCTATGAGACAAAGATGATCCTCAACAATCTCAGTCTCAATCTCTGGCCGGGCGAAATCGTGGTACTCATGGGGCGCAATGGAGTCGGCAAAAGCACCCTGCTGCGCTGCATCGTCGGGCTCCTGCACCCACGGCGCGGCAACATCTGGATCAACGGGCAGAACAATAAAGGGCGCAGTGTTGCAGCCATCAGCCGCGAACTAGCCTGCCTGCCCCAAGAGCCCGACAGCCTGCTCTTTGCCGATAGTGTCGCCGAAGAGTTGCGCGTAACCCTGCGCAACCATGGCCAACCTGAGCGCGAGCAGGTACATGAACTACTGAGCCAACTTGGGCTTGATCAGGTTGCCACACGCTACCCCCGCGACCTCAGTGTTGGCCAGCGTCAGCGCGTAGCTCTTGGGGCTATCACGGTGACCCAACCGGGCGGCTTGCTGCTCGACGAGCCGACCCGTGGCCTCGATTATGCGGCCAAAGCGGGCTTGGCCAGCCTGCTGCGCCAATGGCGCAACCAAGGCGCAGCGATCCTGCTCGTCACCCACGATGTCGAATTCAGCGCCACAGTTGCCGACCGCGTCCTCGTGCTAGGGCGCGGCGGGCTCGTAGCCGACGGCTCACCCCAGAGCGTTCTCGCCAACTCGCCCCTCTTTGCCCCTCAGGTAGCGCGGATCTTCCCGGGTAGCGGCTGGCTCACAGTGGAGGATGCAGTAGCGTGGAAAGGGTAGGGAATGTTGTTGATTGCCCCATTACGTTGCCACCCTGAGCGAAGGTTCGTAGGAACATTCCTGTTTGCGCCGTAGGTAGTGCCGACGTTCGTCGGCTCCCAGCGCTGCCAAAGACCTCAGCCGACTAATGTCGGCACTACGATGCCTACGAACCATGTACTATTCAGCATGACAGGCTGCTGGGATACGTAACAATATCCGCTTCCCTAAGTCTTTGGGCCGCCCAGGATGGCCCTCACCCCCTGCCCCCTTCGGCAAGCTCAGGGCAAGCCTCTCCCACGTTGTGGGAGAGGCTTGCCCTGAGCTTGCCGAAGGGGGCAGGGGGTGCTTTCAGGTATAGACTTTTTTGCTCCGCCGCGTTCTCACGCGATCCATTGAGACAAGGCAGCACCGCTTGGTGTGTAAAGGGTTTTTGACGCGCTCCAATGGATCAAGAGCAGCGTACCTGACCTGGCAGGTGGGGCGCGTGCCGCCACCATGAGGGCGTCAACGATCCCACCGCGCCGCACCTGCTAGGTCTCATGGGCCGTTGACATCTTAGACCTGCCAGGTGTGCGCCGTTGGGTCTGTGGGGCTACGCATGGCGACGGCACGGCGCACACCTAGCAGGTCGTTTGTCCGCGTTCCATGAGAAAACTCTTAACACCGCATCCAAAGCTTCTCAAAAACTCTATACCTGAAAGGGCAGGGGGTGAGGGCCATTACGTGGCTTCCCCATCACCTGTTCGTGGCTCCTAGATTCAATGTTCTGTCTACCCTTACCCCCACCCCCACAGGCACCCCTATGACCCCCACCGACCCATACCACGAGGCGGAAGAACGGATCGCGGCGGCACGCCGGGATGGGAGTAGAAGGCTCGATCTGTGGATGGGCGTGAGACGACGCATGGGCTGGAGATTAAGCCGCTTGCGCTTGCGCTGCCAGAGTTGCCGCAACCGCTTACGCTCAATGCGTGGGACTTTGGCGGTCAGGCGATCTATCGCCCAACCCACCAACTCTTCTTTAGTGCGCCTGCGCTCTATCTGGTGGTGTGGGAACCGCGCGCCGGGCCGGAGCAGGGCTTTGTGTACTATTGGACGCAGTTGATTAAGCATCGCGCCTTTGATGAGCAGCGCCCCAGTGAGCGCCCCCGTCTGCTGATTGTGGCGACCCACGGCGGGCCAAAGGAGCGTCAGGCGCATATTGATGAGCAGGCGCTGCGTAGTCAGTTTGGTGCGTTGCTTGAGGGTTTCTACCACGTTGATAGCTGTACCGGCGCTGGCTTGGCGGCGCTCAAGGCGGCGATTGGGCGCACGGCGGCGGCGCTGCCGCTGGTGGGCCGTAAGGTGCCCGGTAGTTGGCTGCGGGTGATTGAGGGGAAGCAGAAGTTATTCCGAAGAATCAGCAACCCCTGAGGCGACGATCGCTTCAGGGGTGAGGTGCGGGGCCGAAAGATTGTTGCCCAGTCAGGCTACGGCAAACTCCGTCAAGGGGCGTTTCTGGGGCGGTTCAGGATCTGAGGGTCTGCAAAATTGCGAACTCCTACACTGTCAAAGCCAATAACTCCATTGATGCTACAATGGGACGAGTGAGAACCATTTGGGTAGCTCTGTTTAGCAAGGAGCCGCTAGGTGTACATTCCTTCGTCCCCCTACCTCCTTCTGCTGGAGAATCGGATCAGGCTTGCGCGTATCCCTTTTAGTGATCGCGGCTCGCGCCTGTTGCTCTATCAGGATCGCCGTTTTCAACATACACTGTATGTCAAATTGGCCGAGCGGCTCACGGCGCTGACGCCGGGGCTTTCGGCGTATCGTAGTCGCCCGCCCTTTATTCCGCGCCTGCAATTGGTGGACGGCAATGGGCGTCCGGTTGATTTTGAGGTGACGACCTATCCCCATGCGCTGGTTTTTCAGACGAAGATCGGGGAGTTTCGTTGTGTCTTTCAGAATGCCCAGACGCTCAGTTTTGGCTTGCCCAATGGGGTGGCGAGTGGCATCAGTTTTACGGTAGTGCCCGATTTGGCCCGCCCTGATGCGGCTGGTGGCGAGTTTAAGTCGGTGCGTAATTGTGCCTATTCAACCAATGGGACGGTTATTCTGAATCAGTTTGAGCATAATGGGAGTGGCTATGATGTTATTCTGACTGCTGAGGGTGATAGCGATACGGCGATTATGCTCCATATTCAGGCTGGGCTTGAACTGAGCCGTGAGGTGCTGCCCTTCCGGGCTGCGCTGAGTGGCGCAGAGCAGCGTTGGCATCGCTGGTTTGCTGCCGCCCCGGAGGTGCTTGAACCCTATCGCCCGCAGTATTACTATGCTTGGTGGGTGCTGGGGAACAATATTCTCTCGCCCTATGGCCTCTTTCGCCGCGAGACGGTTTCGCCGAGTAAGGCCCACTATGTGGGTGCCTGGCAGTGGGATAACTACTTCCATGCTTTGGCGCTGCGCTATACTGATGGCAAGTTGGCGGGTGACCAGATTCGCTTCATGCTTGACCATCAGTTGCCCGATGGCATGATTCCCGATGCGGTCTATGATGAGGGTACGATTACGCAGCTTGAGGTGCCGGTGGCCGCCGCTGTCACGAAGCCGCCAATTATTGCCTGGGTGGCGATGCATGTCTATGACCAGACGGGCGATCTGGCGCTCTTGCGCGAAATTTATGATCCGCTGGTGCGCTGGAACTCTTGGTGGTTTGGGCTCAATGATGATGATGCCGATGGGATTGTGCAATATTCCCATCCCTTCTCCTCAGGGCTTGATGATAGTCCGCTCTGGGATGCGGGCATGCCGGTTGAAGCAGTAGACCTGAATACCTATCTTTGTATTCAGATGCAAGCCCTGGCACGTATGGCCAATCTGCTGGGCCGGGCCCGTGAGGCGCAGTTGTGGCGCAATCGGGCTGATGCATTGGGACGACGGATCATTGAGCATTTTTATGATCCAGAAGCACAACTCTTCTGGTCGCAGTACGAACATCGTCCGATCAAGGTCTTGACGCCCTTTAGCCTCTATCCGCTCTGGACCGGCTGTATGCCGCCGCAGATGAGTGAGCAATTGGTGGCACACTTGCGTAACCCCAGTTCGTTTTGGGCCCAACATCCCCTGCCAACGGTGGCGCTCTCTGATCCGCACCACGACCCGCAGCAGATGTGGCGTGGCCCCGTCTGGATCAACATTAATCATATCTTTGTCGAGGCGTTGCAGCGCACCGGCTACGGCACGACGGCGGCGCAGTTGGCGGAGGCGACACTACAGTTGGTGATGGGCCAACCCGATATTTATGAGTACTACCATCCGCTGACGGGCGAACCACCGCCCAAGGCGGCCCCCATGTTCGGTTGGTCGGCGGCATGTTTTATTGATCTGGCTATTCGCATGAGTCGTGGAGAGATCGGATGAGCTGTGTTGCCATCCTGCACTATGCGGGCCCGCCCTATGTAGGCGGCGTTGAGATTACGATGGCGGCCCACGCCCGTGTGCTGGTTGCCGCTGGCCATCGCGTGCGGATCATTGCGGGCAAAGGGGCCAGTACTACGCCTGGAGTGGAGTTGTGGCTCAATGAGGCGCTGGGGTCACGCGGCGAGCGGATTGAACCGCTGGCCCGCGAGTTGGCAGCGGGGACAGTCAGCCCCGCTTTTACGGCCCTCGTAGATGAGTTGAGTACCTGGTTGGCCCACGCGCTCGCAGGCGTAACCGCTGTGATGGTGCATAATGTGTTAAGCTTACACAAGAACCTCGCCTTCACCGCCGCACTACAACGGCTGCACCAAGCGGGCCAGTTGCCACGCATGTTGGCATGGTGCCACGATTTCGCTTGGCTCGATCCGCTCTATACGCCCGAACTGCACCCCGGCTACCCCTGGGATTTGCTCCGTCAACCATGGCCCGGGGCGCACTATGTGGTTGTGTCGCAGGATCGGCGTGGCATGCTGGCTGAACTGCTGGGCCTCGCCCCCGCCCAGATCAGCGTGGTCACCCCTGGGGTTGACCTTGCGGCCTTCTTGAAGCTGGAGGCCGAGACGCTGAGCTTGGTTGAAGACCTGAAGCTTTTGGAGGCCGCCCCGCTGCTGTTGCTGCCCGCACGCATTACGCGGCGTAAGAACATTGAGTTGGCAATTGCCATTGTGGGTGCCTTGCGGCAACAGGGCCACGCCGCCCAACTGGTGGTTACCGGGCCGCCGGGCCCGCACAACCCCACCAATGCAGCCTACCTCGCTGAACTCTTGGCCCTACAAGACTCCTCCGGCGCTGGTGGTGGGGTGGTCTTTCTCTATGAACACTTCACCGACGCCAACGGTCAGCCGCGCCATGTCTCTGATGCAATGCTGGCCGACCTCTTTCGCCTCGCTGACGGCTTGCTCTTTCCTAGTCGCTACGAGGGCTTTGGCATTCCCGCCCTTGAGGCTGGTCTCAGTGGTATTCCGATCTTTTGCAGCGATATTCCACCCCTACAGGCCACCGCTGGCCCAGCCGGGCACTACTTCGCCCTCGACGAAGCGCCAACGACGATTGCCACCCGCATTGCGGCAGCCTTGGAACACGATCCGCGTTACCACCTGCGGCGCACAGTACGCACCAGGTATACATGGGAAGCCATTTACCAACAGACGATTGCCCCCCTCATAGCCGATAGCCGATAGCAAGTTACAGAGGAACTATGCATATGATCCAAACCCATGAACGTCCAAGCAGCAACGACTATGTTGTGCTGCTGCCTGCCCGCGAGGCGGCTAAGGTGCAACTCATGTTGCCGCTCGCGGCGGCGATTGCGCGCCAACAGAATGGTCAAGTGGTCATTCTGGGGGTGGTGGTGGTACCACACGACCAGCCGTTGAGCGATGGGATGCTTGAGACTCGTCAGGTGCGTGCCGATTACGATCAGGCCGCCGATTTTAGTACCTTCCAGGTGCCGATCCGCACCGTGATTACGGTGGCCCACGATCTGACCGATGGTATTCGCACATCCGCCGAGGAGCAGGGGGCGAACCTGATTCTGCTGGGCTGGCCAGCGCAGCAGTCCTCTTCCGAACGGCTCTTTGGCCCGCCGATTGATAATCTGCTCCGTCACCCCCCCTGCGATGTGGTGGTGCTGCGTCTGCACGATGAGCAGACCTGGCGGCGGGTGCTGCTGCCGGTGCGCGGTGGCCCCCATACCCCTCTGGCTTGCGACATCGCCATGGCCCTTGCGGAACACCACGATGCCTCGATTAGCGTCCTCTACGCCACCAACCCCCGCATGCCTGATGATGCCAGCGTGCGCGCCAGTCTCCAATCGCTCCGAAGTATGCCCCGCGTCACCCGCTGGCTGGAACGCAGCATCCCGGCTGAACAGGCGATCCTCGCCGAAGACCCCGACCACCAAGCGATTGTGTTGGGCGTCACGGGGCGACGTGGCGACCCCGAAGCACCAATTGGCCCCCTGGCCGACCGCATTCTGCGCCAGTCGGACAGCACCATTGTGCTTGTACGCCACCGCATGGCCCAGTCGGAGGAGTTGGCCCAACAGATCTGGCAGCAGAACCGCGACCTTTCGGCGACGGTGGATCGTTGGTTTGCCGAGAATACGTTCAGTTCGCATGAATATGACGATCTCCAGCGCCTCTTTGCCCATAAACAGCAACAGGGGGTTACGATTAGCCTCGCGCTGCCGACGCTGAACGAAGAGGCCACCATTGGCGAGATCATCGGCCAGTTGCAAGAGCATCTGGTAGCCAACGTACCCCTGCTCGACGAGATTGTCCTGATTGACAGCGGCTCGCACGACCGCACCCGCGAGATTGCCGCCGCCCATGGCGTGCCGGTCTACCTACACCAAGAGATTCTGAGCCAGTACGGTGCCTTTGCGGGGAAAGGCGAGGCGCTCTGGAAGAGCCTCTACGTATTGCAGGGCGACATCATTGCTTGGTGCGACACCGACATCAAGAACTTTCACCCACGCTTCGTCTATGGCATCGTCGGGCCCTTGCTACGCGAACGGCGCTTGGTCTACAGCAAAGGTTTCTACCGTCGCCCCATCCAATTTGGCGAACGGATCGCCGCCACTGGTGGTGGGCGCGTCACCGAACTCAACGCACGCCCACTGCTCAACCTCTTCTACCCCGAACTCTCCGGCATGCTCCAACCGCTTTCGGGCGAATATGCTGGGCGGCGTAGCGCCCTCGAAGAGGTGCCCTTCTTCACTGGCTACGGGGTCGAAACCGGCATGCTCATTGATCTCTTGGAACGGCATGGGCTCAATGCGCTGGCCCAGGTTGACCTGATGGAACGCATCCACCGCAACCAAGAACTCGTCCCCCTCTCCAAAATGGCCTTCGCCATCACCCAAGTCGTCATCCAACGCATGGAGCAGCGCCAACGGGTCAGCCTACTGGAGCCAGTCAACCAGACGATGAAACTGATTACCCAGCGTGAAGACGGCGGCTTTTCGCTCGAATTGCGCGAAATCCGCGACCACGAGCGCCCCCCCATGGCCCGCATCCCCGAATACCGGCGGCTACGCGGCCTGCCGCCCGAACCGGCGGGGTAATAGCAGAGAGTTTTTGAAGAGATACCGAGGATTGAACCACAGAGACACAGAGAACACAGAGAGGTTTGTAGCAACTACCTCATCCGCACTCCCTAACTCTGTGCCCTCGGTGCCTCTGTGGTTCAATCCTCTAAACCTCTTCTCATTGAACCACAGAGACACAGAGAACACAGAGAGGTTTGTAGCAACTACCTCGTCCGCACTCCCTAACTCTGTGCCCTCGGTGCCTCTGTGGTTCAATCCTCTGAACCTCTTCTTGGTAGCATTGGGCGGCAAGGTGGCCCACTCATTGTTGCTTCAGGGCTTCGTGGTGGAAGTAGCGGCGCTGTTTGATGCGCGTTGAAGCTGATGTGCAAGGCAAGCCTATGCGTTTCTTCACTATTGCCAACCCAATCTACCGCGAGATTGTGCCCCGCGAATTGACCTACAGCGCCCAACTGACCAGAGAAGATCTGGACGCGGGCCGAACAGGTTCAAGGTAGGACAATACATGCGAGGGGGGTGTAAGGGAAGCAGAGATTGTTAGAAGCTGTCTGAAAAGGGTTCCACACAACGTAGCACACGCTGGAGTTGCCGGCTTTAGCCGGCTAAAGCCGGCACTCCAACGCCAGGCCATAGGCTTTTCAGACAGCCTCTTACGTATCTCAGCAGTTTGTCATGCTGAATAGTACATGGTTCGTAGGCATCGTAGTGCCGACGTTAGTCGGCTGAGGTCTTTGGCAGCGCTGGGAAGCCGACTAACGTCGGCACTACCTACGGCGTAAACAGGAACGTTCCGACAAACCTTTGCTCAGGGTGGCCAAGCAACGGGGCAATCAACAACATCCACTTCCCTGAACATGCCGCATGCCTAATGACATTCAAGCGCATTGAGACGCTATGTCCGGCTATCGGCTATCGGCTATCGGATTTGGTGTAATGCCAAGTGGGTTATAATAAGGACTGTACAATCTTCCCTTGATCTACCAAACGCAGCCCGAGGCATCTATGTTGATCTGCAAAGATGGGTGTGGAGCGGAGAACGTTGACACGGCGCGCCAGTGCCACCACTGTGGGTGCAGCCTGAACACCGCACTGCGGCTGCACAATCCTGGGGTGTTGGTACGCCACTATCGCATCAAGCGCGTCATTGGCTGGGGCGGCTTTGGGGCGGTCTACGAGGCGGAAGACACCCACCAGCCTGGTCGGTCGGTGGCGCTGAAGGAGAGCTTTAGCCCCAGCGGGATGACCAGTTTTCAAGGCGAGTTCAACGCCCTGCAACAACACCCTCACCCCCATTTGCCGCGCTACGAGGCAATGTTTGTTGAGCATGGCAATGGCTACCTGGTGATGGAATTCATCCCTGGCCAGAGCCTCGATGAGGTGCTGCAAGCCGAAGGTGGGCCGCTGCCTGTGCAGCAGGTTCTCGGCTTCATGCTGCAACTCTGCGAAGTGCTAGAGTATCTCCACAACCAACAGCCACCGATCCTGCATCGTGACCTCAAGCCGGCCAATGTGCGCCTAACCCCCAGCGGACGGATCAAACTGGTGGATTTCGGCCTCTTCAAGCAGGGCAGCAGCAGCACCACCAACCACTCGCGCATGGGCCTAACCCCGGCCTACGCGCCGCTAGAGCAGCATCCATTGGCGCCGGGCCACACCGACCAGCGCAGCGACATCTACAGCCTAGGGGCAACCTGCTACCACCTGCTCACAGGCCACATGCCCGTCTCGGCCTTTGAGCGCATCCAGAACCCGAACGTGCCACTCGTGCCAGCGCAGCACCTCAACCCGCACCTTACACCGCAGCTAGCGCATGCCATCAACCAGGCCATGAGCCTCAAACCCGACGAGCGCTACCCCACGGTTGCCGCCTTCAAACAGGCGCTCCTGGGCCAGCCGATCCACCAGCCCCATCCGATCCAGCAACCCCCCCAGCCCTCCCAGCACCACCAGCCGCCCCAGCCAAACACAGACCCCACCATACGCATAGCCCCAGCGCCAGCCACACGCACGCATCTCATCTGGGGGGTGGCAGCGGGCGTATTGGGGCTATTCGTGGTGATTGGGCTACTTGTCTGGCTTGGGGGTGGGGAAGAACCACCAACCCAAGTTGCGGAAGGTGGAGCGGTGGGAGTGATGGCAACTAGAACTCCGATCCTAGACGCAACGGCTGTGCCAACAACCGCATCACCTGCCAACACGCCAACGCCTAACAACCCAATTCCCCCAACGTCCACAACCATTGCAATACCAAATCCTACCGCGACTTCTATACCACCTACCGTGACACCAATACCACAACCACGGGATATTCCTATCTCGTTACGTTCGTTTGCCAATGATCACATCCATAATCTTTTCCCAGTATTTCCATTGGGTGAGGTGTCTTTTCATCAAATTAGGTTCGATCTCGGTGATGGTAGTACTAAGATAGGTACTGAGTGTATTCAATTTCCAGATTGGTACGAACAAGTTAATATACCTATCAACAACGTGTCGGGGGTAGAATATGTTTATATTCTCGCAAATGCAGGTTTTACTGAAGGATTCAATGGAGTTAGAGTTGGAACCGTAGAATTGATCTTTGAAAACAATCAATCTCAGGTATATAATTTAATTTTAGGCGAGAATATTCGAGAGTGGGATGCTGAATACCCCGGCACGGTAGCAAATCTCACAAGTAGAAACACAGTTAACGTTTATAAAGGCCCAATAATTTTTGATAGAGATGGTGTAATCGATAAGATCACCATTGAAGTAAACCCCAATCTACAACAAATACCTCTGACAAACATAGTTATTCGTGACACGATGCCTGGTGATCCATGTTTTTTCTTGATAGGATTAACATTGCACGGACGTTAGCTTAAAGAACTGCACAAATATGGTAATCAGTGTAGCCTTCGTACCATGAACCTCCGCATCAGAAGAATGGCACCGTGTGCCTATGGGCCGTGCGTTAGGACGTGGTACGGTAGGGGCGCAGCAGCGGCCACGCAATGATGCTCCAGAGATTCACGAGCCAGAGGCCACTGCTGCGCCCTGGGATGGAAAGCGAACAAACGACCTGCTAGGTGTGCGCCGTGCAGCCACCATGCGTAGCCCCACAGACCCAACGGCGCACACCTGGCAGGTCTGAGGCACCAACGGCCTATGAGACCTAGGGGAAGCAGAAATCTTCAAGTGTCCCAGCAGCCTTTCATGCTGAGTAGTACATGGTTCACATGCATCGTAGTGCCGACTTTAGTCGGCTTCCCATCGCTGCCAAAGACCTCAGCCGACTAAAGTCGGCACTACCTACGACCTCTCAGGATGACCAAACAAGGGGGAATGAACAACATCTGCTTCCCCTAGCATGGGCGGCCAGAAGACATGTTCCTTGCCGCAAAAGAACGCAAAGGAATGCAACAAAACTGCGTTGCCTGCGCCCCTCTCCCACAACGTGGGAGAGGCGATGCCCGGTTGGTGAGCCTGTCGAACCAGAGCTTGTCGAAGGGGGTAGGGGGTGAGGGCCATCCTGGGCATCCCAAAGCCATATCGGTCGCTACCAAAGCAAATGTTCTGTCCGCCCATGAACCCGCAGGGGGGAGGGTTGGGGAGGGGGGCAAAGGGCTTATTTGAAAGGTATTGCCCTTAAACCCTGAGGGCGTAGGAGCAGCCTCAACGGTAAAGCCGCCATGAACCAGCCCTAACAATGCCTTCAACCTACCGCCTGCTCCTCTTCAGCACACAAGAGCCATGCCGCCAGCCAGGCGGCGACCAGCGCCACCAGGGCGGTTGCGGTGACCCCCAGCCAGCCGAAGGCTTGCCATGCGACGCCGGGGAGTACGGCGCCTAAGGAGCCTCCGACGTAGTAGCTCATCAGGTAGAGTGCCCCCGCGCCCCCTTTGGCGTTGCTGGCAGTGGCGTTGGCGTAGGCCGGAGCGACGCCTTGGGCAATGAACATGCCGGTACACAGGATGAGTAGGCTGATGATGATGATGCTCAAGTTGGGAACTAGGGTGCCGAGCATGCCTACCATGCCCACCAGCGGGCCAATGATCATCAGTTTGCGCCGCGAGATGCGGGTCGAGAGCCGACCTACAATTGGTGAGACGATCACGCCTGCGAGGTAGACAAGGTAGACGAGCGCGATGGCTGATGGGTTGAGTGCGAAGGGAGCCTGCGAGAGGTAGTAGGGCAGGTAGGTAAAGGTGCCGAGAAAGCCAAAGAAGAGCGTTCCGCCAATCAGGAAGACCCCCACCAGCCGCCGGTCGCGCAGGTGGGCGAACATGCCCCGGTAGGCGACGCGCCAGCCCGTTGTCGCACGCGAGTGGTCACGGGGCAGGGTGACGGCCATCAAGAGCGCACATGCCAGCGTGATGCTGGCGAAGCAGACGAAGGCGATCCGCCAACCAAAGTGATCGGTCAGCAAACCACTGAGTACCCGTCCGGTCAGGCCGCCCGCAACAGTAGCCCCGATCCAGCCGCCCACCAACGCCCCCAGCCTGGCTGAAGGGAAGTAGTCGCCCATATAGGCCACTGCGACCGCCGTGAGGCCGGGGATGCAGATGCCCTGCAGGGCCCGAAAGAAGAGCAGCAGGGTAAAGTTGGGCGCAAGGGCGCAGAGCAGCGTGGGGAGCGCCAAGAGGCCACAACTCCAGACCATCACCGGCTTACGGCCAAGCATATCACTGAGCGGCCCACTTGCTAGTGAAGCGAGCGCAATCATCAAGACGACCGCCGAGACACTGAGCCCAGCGGTGGCCGGGGCGACGCCAAACTCGGCTGAGAGTACCGGCAGAATCGGTTGGGTGATGTACATGTCGGCGTACACCGCCATGGTTGCAGTATAGAGCGCAATGATCGCTAAAAGTGAGACGCCTGTAGTTTGGTTTTGGGTTTGGGCTTGGATGTGAGTTGGGGTTGTCATACGGAATCAACGAGAGCTATGGCATTACATCGCATTTGCCGCCGCATTGGCCACGCCGCGCTTGAGGCTTTGCAGCAAGACTGTTCCAGGGCCGCTGAGCCGGGTCATAAAGACGCCTTCGCCGCCAAAGAAGGCGCGCCCAAGGCTGCCCACTGTCTGAATATCGTAATCCACACTATCACCAAAGGCGGCGAGATTGCCGGTACTCACCAGGATCGATTCATCTTGGGTCAAGACGCGGCGATCAAAATCGCCACTGCCGTGCAGTAGCACGGTACCCTTGCCGGAGACACGCTGCAGGAAAAGCCCCGCACCACCAAAGAAGGCCGCACCGGCACGGCGGGCTACAATGACCGTAATGTCTACATCTTCGCCCCATGCTGCAAGAAAGGAACCACGAGTTGCCACTACCGGCCCTTGGGCGAGATCCCACTCAATGATATGGCCTGGCGCATTGGAGGCGATCAGCGCAAACTGGCCTGCGGCATCCGTCTCGGCATAGGTAAGCGTCACGCCCTCACCGGCAAACGAGCGCCGCACCGCACCACCAAACCCGCCCGGCACGCGGGGACGCCACTGCACCGCCGAGGAATAGGCCATCAATGAACCCTTACTGAGCCAGACGCCCTCACCGGGCGCGAATTCGAGGCGGGCGCGTTGGGCAATTTGGCCCAAGATGGTGAACTCCATGGATGTACTCCTTGACTAGGAAATAGGAAGTAGAAAACTAGGAAATAGAGTGTTAGCGTAAATTCGTGCTAATCCTTTTTTTCTTGGGTTGTGGCAGCTTCGCTGCCACAACCCAAGAAAAAAAAGAAGGTGTTGTTGGGGCTTGGCCCCAACCTCATCCATTGTAACCGCAAAGTTACACCTTGCGGTTTTGACGCACGCTATGCCCTGATGCTACAATAGCCGAGTTATGCAATGCAAGGGTAACCAATGGATCTTCTGAGCGGCAAGCGGCTGGTGCTGGGTGTGTGTGGGAGTATTGCCGCATATAAGGTAGCCCAACTCGCCCGCGATCTGACGCTGGCTGGAGCGTTGGTTGATGTTGTTCTCACTGAGGCAGGGGCCCGCTTTGTGGGGCCAGCAACGTTTCAGGCGCTCACTGGGCGTCCGGTGTTGACCAACCTCTGGGCGTTGCCTGAGGATGGTGTGGTGGGCCACATTAGCCTCGGTGACCA
The DNA here is from genome assembly GCF_002532535.1 of Candidatus Viridilinea mediisalina. GTDB lineage: Bacteria > Chloroflexota > Chloroflexia > Chloroflexales > Chloroflexaceae > Viridilinea > Viridilinea mediisalina. The sequence goes on along the minus strand of NZ_NQWI01000011.1, from coordinate 12,281 downwards.
AGCCGATGCCTTGATTGTTGCACCTGCAACGGCCAATACGATTGCCCGCATTGCCGCTGGCATGAGTGATGATCTTTTGACGACAACGCTGCTCGCAACCCGCGCTCCGGTGCTGCTTGCGCCCGCAATGAATCCGCTCATGTATGCCCATCCCGCCACCCAGTCCAACCTTGCCACCCTGCGTGAGCGGGGCTATACCATCCTTGAACCGGGTGAGGGGCGCATGGCCGAACATGTGGCGGGCAAAGGGCGGCTGCCTGAACCCTTTACGCTAGAAGGCGAACTCCGCGCTCTGCTCGGTCGTACCAGTGGCCCGCTGCGTGGCCGCCATGTGGTGGTCAGTGCTGGTGGTACCCGTGAGCCGATTGATCCCGTGCGCTACCTCGGCAATCGCTCTTCGGGCCAGATGGGCTATGCCCTGGCCGCCCAAGCACGCGACTGTGGCGCTCAGGTTACCTTGATCAGTGGCCCCACCGCCCTTACTCCGCCCGCTGCCGTTGCCTTTGTGCCGGTTGAAACAACCCTCCAGATGCAGGCTGCGGTTACCCAAGCCTGTAGGCAAGCCGACATCCTGATTATGAATGCCGCCGTGGCCGATTTTCGCCCTGCGACAGCAACGGAAACAAAGATTAAAAAGCAGCCCGACACCCAGGGCATGACCCTCGAGTTGGTAACTAATCCTGATATTATTGCAGGGTTGGCAACCCGCCGTGATCTCTTTAAGGTTGGGTTTGCCGCCGAAACCAACGATCTCATCGCGCATGCTCAATGTAAACTGGAACGCAAGGGGCTCGATCTCATTGTAGCCAATGATGCGGTGGCCAGTATTGGCCAGCCTGAGATTGCGCTGACCCTGATTGATCATACTGGGACGCAGCCCTTGGAGCGTCGTCCTAAAGCTGAGGCTGCTGCCATGCTTATGGCGGCCCTCATTGAGCGCTTTCAGCGCCGTGTATTACCATAAGACATGATTCGTAGCTACGTTACAGTTTGCGAGGACGCGAGGACGCGAGAACGCGAGGACGCGAAATCCTCGCCTCTTCGCCTCACGCATCCTCGCAAAATTGTAAAGCTACAAGCGCATTTCTTAAACCTTCCCTAATAATCCATGACCACAGAACGACAGAATCCCTCCGAGTCCGAATCGAAGCCTACCGCTGCGCTGCAACGTTTTACGCGACGTATGGATGTGACCAGGCAGACGCCAAGCCACGATCCACGAGTGCCGCGTGAGCAGCTTGCAGCCCTCGTTGAGGCGTTGGGCAATAGTGAACATCCTTTGCACGCCAATGCGGTTGATGAATTGGTTGCGATTGGGCCAGCCGCTGTTCCTGCCCTTTGTAACGTCCTCAATGCCAAGCAGGCTTGGCTCAGTAGCTACCGCGCCGCTGAAGCCGCTGGGCGCATTGGTGATGGTGGCGCAACTGGCGCTCTCATTCAGACGCTGAAGCATCCCAATAGCAATGTGCGCTGGAGTGCCGTCCGGGCCCTCGCCCAGATTGGCGATGTGCGTGCCCTCCTGGAGTTGCGCCGCGTGGCTCAAAATGACCAAGGCCGTACCAGTTGGGGCGAGTCGGTCGCCGATGCCGCCCAGAGTGCCCTCAGTCAATTGGGGCAGCGTAGTGTCTGGGGCCAGAGCATTGAGTTGATCAAGACCGCCGTGGTTGCGGTGATGATGATCCTTTCGCTTGCGTTGGCCTTTAGTGTGGTGAGTACCCTGCGTGATGAGTTGGATCGCTTTGGGCGCGTTATTCCCGGCCAGACCCAACTGCCAGCCTTGACTCTCCCTACGGTTGCGCCTGAACCAACGGTTGCGCCTGTGCCCACGATGGCCCCAGCAGTTGTGGTTGATCCCACCACAGCATCTGAGCCAGCAGCAGAACCTGAACCACAACCTGCTGGTGAAGCTGCCGAACTGGCCACCTTTACCGGCACGGTGCTGCAAGGGGCCAACATTCGCCCCTTCCCTAGCACCGATAATCAACCTGTTGGCCTCGTGGCTACTGGCGACGAAATTGTCTTTTTGGCCCGCACCCCCGGCAACGATTGGTACCTGATCCGCCTCGGTGCGCAGCATAGTGATCAATCGCGTATCGAGAGCGCCGATGGTACCGGCTGGATCAGCGAAGCACTCGTCACCGTGCCCGCTGGTGAACTGCCCATCCGCGAGTAGTGGCGGGATGAATCTCAACCAGTACCTTGTGCCGCTCTTCTGGGCTGTTTGCGCTGCCCTGCTGATCGCGCTGCTCAGCCAGGTTCCCGTGCGCCATCGTGTCAATGTGGGCCACTGGGATGCTGCCTATGTTCAAGGTTTCCACGAGGCCGAATTGCCAGCGAGCCCCTACGGCGTGGCCCGCTGGAGCCGCACCTCTTCAGCGTTGCTCTTCCCTCAGGCCGGGCTGCCCGGCACAGTGGAGCTACGCATGCGTGGCCCCAGTGCGACAATCCCTACCGAAGTGACTCTGCTGCTCAATGGCCAGCAGGAGTTGGCCCGCCAGCAACTCGACGACCAATGGACAACCATACGGCTCACCGTTGCAGGCGGATGGCTCAAGGCGAGCGACTTCTTCATTGAGGTGCGTAGCACCACCAGCACGCTACCCGACGGGCGCGAGGTGGGGATTCTGCTCGATCATGTAACCTACAGCGTTGGCCCTGGCCCACTCTGGCCCTACCCGTCCCAATTGCTGCTTGGGGCGCTGGTGGGGTTTATGCTTGGGGTAGCGAGAAGCGGGGCTCATGGGCGGACAGAAAATACATCTATTGCCGCAAGAGAACGCAACGCAACGCAACAAAACAGTGGTGCCTTCGCCCCTCTCCCACAACGTGGGAGAGGCGATGCCCGGTTGGTGAGCCTGTCGAACCAGAGCCTGTCGAAGGGGGTAGGGGGTGAGGGCCATCAAAGGCATCCCAAAGACTCATCCGTGGCTTCAAGCGCAAATACTCTGTCCGCCCATGCAGAGGGCGGCTATCGGCTATCAGCTATCGGCTATCGGCTATCGGCTATCAGCTATCAGCTATCCCCGCTCGCCCTGCTCCTACTCTACGGCCTCGTCTGGTTCATCGGTTACCGCATGGCATGGCCCTTCTACCCCTACCCATTGCGCAGCCTGCCGCTCTGGGTGGTGGGGGGCTTGGGGGCATGGCTGCTGGTGCGGAGTGGGCCGCCGCTTGTGGCGCACCAGCGCTGGCTGGTGGGAGCGCCAGCCGCCGGGTTGCTGATTGGGCTCTGGAGCCTGCTGATCATGGTGAAGGCGCAGGCCCATGTGACGCTTTCGCGCCCTGGGGTGGAGAATGATTTTCGGGCCTTTGCGGCGCGCGACACGTTGCCGCTGATCTTCAGTGCCGACGGCTTCTACAATCTGGGCTACCCGCTGCTGCTCTGGCTGGTGCGCCCTTGGCTGGCCGATAATCCCTTTTTGGCTGGGCGGCTGCTGGCGGCCTTGAGCGGGGCTCTCTTTCTGGCGGGGAGCTACTGGTTGGCGCGGAGCCTTTTGCCGCGTGGTCCTGCGTTGTTGGCGCTACTCATGTTGGCGCTCAGTGGCTTTGTGGCCCAATATGGGCTCTATGTGGGTAGCGATATGCCTTTTGCCGCCGCTATGATCTGGTGTGTAGCTGCGCTCGTGGCGGCACTGCACGCGCCACTGGGCAGCCGCCGCGCTTGGTTGCTGGCCGGCGGCGCCGGGTTGTGCGGCGGCCTCGCATTCCTCATGCGCCACCCTGGGTTGCTGCTGCTGCCCTGGGGCTTACTGCTGCTCTGGGGGACGCAACGGGGGCGCAAGAGCCTAGCAGCCTACACGCTTGCCTTCGTACTCGCCATAATGCCCCAACTCAGCGTCAATCTCATACAGACCGGGCAGCCGCTCTATAGCCAACAGGCCAAAAACATCTGGCTGGCAGTCTATGGCAATACCGACTGGAGTCGTTGGGATGAAGTGCCCGACACCATTGGCTTGGGTGAGGTGGTGCTGCGCGATCCGGCCCGCTTTATCCAGAATTGGGGCCGCAACCTCGTGGCCTTTGTGGGCAGTGGGGCTGAAGATACGAGTGAATTTGGACGCGCAATCCAGTTGCGCATGCTCGGCTTTCCGGCCAACTGGCTGGCTCTCGCAGGCATGTTGGCTTGGCTGGGGCTGATACCATTGCAGATTGCAGATTGCAGATTGCAGATTGCAGATTGCAGATTGCAGATTGGAACACATGGCGTCCCAATGGATTCTGGTGCTCCTGACGATACAACAGAAAAGGGGCTCACTGGGCCACCCACAACGAGCCTTGTGGCGCTCGTAAGCCTGGTAGCACTCTATGTAGCTGCGGTGAGCAGCGGTTTCATCCTGCCGCGCTTCTTTCTGCCGCTCAGTGCCATCTACGCTGTCGCTGGTGCCTGGCTGATCTGGCGCATCCTGCCCAGCGGGGCCGAGCGCATGCTCACAGGCATAGGCGTGGCGCTGCTTGTGGTACTATGGAACGGTTTTCATACAGGTGCAGCGGTAGTTCTCCAGAACCAGCCGCCCGATGAGGTTGCAGCGGTAGCGATGGTACACGCCGTTGCGCCCCACGCAACGTTGGCAGCCTATCTACCAGCACGGGTGCCCTTGGCCAACTTCTCGGCAATTGCCCACCAAGTGGTTGCTTGGCCCGCAGGGGTTATGGATGGGCACACGTTGACGCCCGCAGACCTTGCGGCGGTACGTCAACACGGCGCAACCTACCTGCTCTGGGACGAGGCGCGGGGCACGCCGCCCCTGCCCGATCCTGAGGCTGCCCGCGTCGCTACGAGTGGCCGCTATGCGCTGTATCGCTTGTAGCGGAGGTGTAGAGAGGGATAGAGAGATTTTCACCACAGAGGCACAGAGAGCACAGAGCATGAGCTTGTTGACCAATAAAACCACCCAATTTTACCTTGCGGCCCTGATGTTGCTGGGCCTGATCTTGCGCCTCTGGTTTATCAGTGTCAGCGGCCTCGATCCGCGCTTCTCCGGCTCCGATGATGGCGACTACTACCAACGGGCCTTGCGGATGGTCACTACCGGAGCCTATGTGGACAACTCGTGGCTGATTCGTCCGCCCGGCCATGTCTTCTTCTTTGCCGCCATGTTGCAACTTGGGCTCTGGTTCGACAATCCTGAACTGGGGATTACGCTGATCCGTGGGGTGCAGGTGGTTCTGTCGCTGCTACTCATTCCGGTGGGCTATGATCTGGCGCGCCGCCTCTTTGAGCATAAAGCTGGCTTGATCTTTGCGGCCTTCTTGACCGTATGGCTGCCTTTGGTTGAATTGCCGATGCAGTTGCTCAGCGAACCGCTCTTTTTTACGCTGCTGGTACTGAGCTGTTGGGCACTGGTGCGCTGGCGCGATCAACGTACCTGGCGCTGGCTCGTGGCTGCTGGTAGCGCCCTCGGTGCCGCCGCGCTGGCCCGCTCCCCCGCCCTCTACGCAGCGGTCTTTGGCATGCTCTTTATTCTGTGGGAGACCCATCCCACGCCGTTGCGCCCCCTACGCACGGCGCTGCCCGTGTGGCTACGCCAAAGCAGCATTGCTGCGCTGCTCTTCCTGTTGCCAATCGTCGCGTTTGTTGGCCCGTGGACGTTACGCAACTATGCGCTCTACGGCCAGATGATTCTGATTGACAATACCGGCCCGGTCAACCTCTGGCTCTCGTTGCAGGATGAGCGCATTGATGGGGGCAAGAGTGTGCTGGCCGGGATGGATCAGGTGGAGCGCCACCTGTTTGTGCGCGCTGATACACAGCGCATCCTCAGTGAAGAGCCGTGGCGCTTGACGCGCAATGTGTGGCCCCATTTTACCCACATCTGGAAGTTGCAGTTTGTCGAAGATTTCTTTGTCAAAGTGAGTTTCTTTGGCCGTCCGTTGCGCGAAATCCTGCTGCTGGGGGTTTTGAGCGATCTGATCTGGCTTGGCTTCACCCTCACGAGCGTCTTTGCGCTGACCCGCTACCCACACGAGGGCGGCTTTCGCCTGATTGCCCTGGGCTGGATAGCTTATTCGTGCCTGACGGTGATGCTCATCCATGTAGAGCCACGCTACCTCTTGCCGGTCTGGTTCTTTATGGCGCTCTATGCTTCAGCCAGCAGCGCTAGAGTACTCAACTGGCTGGCGCTACGCCGCCGTGATTGGGGGGCGGCGACACGAGCGGCGCGGCGCTACTTCCGTTCGCCCTGGGGCTTCAGCGGGATTGCACTGTGCCTTACGTTGATCATGCTGATTGTGAGCTACCGCGACTACCCGCAGATCATTGCGCGCGGCTGGCAGCGCGAAGTCGAACGATCTGCGGCGCTGCGGGCCGTGGCTGCGGGCGACTACGCAGAGGCCATTGCAGCCTACCAGCGCATGCGTGAAGTGGCACCACTCTTCGTGGACGGGCGCAGCGAGTTGGCGTTGATCTATCTGAAACTGGGCGAATATGATCGTGCCTGGGAAGCGGTGGGTACCCGCCACACCTATCGTAGCGAGTTGGTTCGTGGTGCAATTGCACGCGCCCAAGGTTTGCACGATCTAGCGGCCAACTATTTTGAAGAGGCCGAGGTGTTGGCCGCCGAGGATGTGCAGCGCCTGACCCTAGCTTGGCTGCCCAATCCACCCGTGCAGACCCTCAGCTTAGGCAATGGGCTCGACTTTGGCTACATTGAGGGCTTCTCGTTTGGCGAACGGCTCTTTGCCGAAGGGGGCGACCCACCCCCAAGTTTTCGTTGGTTGCAAGCGCAGGGGCGCATCAGTCTGCCCTTGCCAACAGCCTTGCCCGAAGGGGCAAGTGTGCGGCTACGCATGGCCGGCCCCGGCCCTGGCCCCACGCCACTCAGAGTGAGCATGGGCAGCACAGTAACGACCATTATGGTACAAGAAGGGGGCTGGCGGCTCTACCGCATAGCCGTTCCACATGAACTCGTAGGCACAGAACGGCTTGAATTGAGCCTCGCGGCCCCCACCTTCATCCCCTTTCGCCGCGATGCCGCAAGTATTGATGCGCGCGCCTTGAGTATCAAAGTGAGCCATGTGGCGGTGGAGTGAGGCGGGGGGGGTGAGGGCCATCCAGGGCATCCCTAAACGTAAACACAGAGAGGCACAAAGCTTTGCACCAGAGAGGCACAGAGATTATTGAACGTGAACAACAAACTACTGCGTATCCCTTCAGCACCACTGTGGTGATTCCGGCCTACAATGAGGCCCATGGGATTGCGGCGGTGGTTGCGCGGGTGCGCGAGATGCTGCCCGAAGCCGAGATTCTTGTGGTTGATGATGCGTCAAGTGATGCGACCGGAGCAGCGGCGGCGGCGGCGGGGGCGCGGGTGGAACGCCATCCGGCCAATCGGGGCAATGGGGCTGCGGTGAAAACCGGCATTCGGCGTGCTACCGGCGAAGTTGTGCTACTCATGGATGCGGATGGCCAGATGGATCCGCGTTATATTCCACAAATCCTTGCTGGCATCGCCAATGGCTATGATATGGTGGTTGGAGCACGCACCCGCGCCACCCAGGGCGACAACCTGGCCCGACGGCTTGGCAACCGCGCCCTTGATACGCTGGGGAGCTACCTGGTTGAGACGGAGGTGCGCGATCTGACCAGTGGCTACCGGGCGATGCGCCGTTCGGTTATGCTGGAGTTTATTCATCTGCTCCCCAACCGCTACTCCTACCCCACCACCAGCACGTTGGCGCTACTCAAGGGCGGCTACGGCGTTGGCTTTGTGAGTATCGAAGGCCAACGGCGCGGCGGCGGCCAGAGTGGCCAGAAGTTGTTCAAGAATGGGGTACGCTTCGGCCTGATCATTCTACGCATGATCTCACTCTTTGCCCCGCTGCGCGTCTACTTCCCGGTAGCCCTTGGCATGTTCATACTCGGCATGACCTCGTGGCTGCTCAACATCTTCCTACTTGAACCCACACGCGGCCTCTATATCCCCAACTCAGCACTCTTGCTCTTTGTTGGCAGTATCATTATCTTTATGTTTGGGCTGTTGGCTGAACAGATTGCGGCGTTGCGCTTTCAGCGCCGCGACGATTGAGAGTAGAGATACAAAATTTCTCTCAATGGGCATCCAAATGAAAAAACACCTCCCGCTGTTATTACGCTTATTGGGGCCTATTTTGCTGATCATCTTCTTGATCAATGCCGATCTGGGCAAGCTCTGGTTGACGCTGCGCGAGACCACGCTTTGGCCAGTAATCCTCTCGTTGCTGCTGATGCCGCCCTTTGTGCTGATCAAGTCGTGGCGCTGGGTGCGGCTTATGCGCGAGATGGGCATCAGCCTTGACCTACCGACGGCCAATGCGCTCTATACGGTGGGCCTCTTCTATGGGGCGACGACGCCGGGGCAGGCGGGCGATCTGCTCAAGGCGGTCTATCTGCACGAACGTGGCAACCCCTTACCCCCTGCAATGCTCAGTGTGGTGCTGGATCGGCTCTTTGACCTGCTGATCATGGCTGCGCTGGGCACCTTGGGCATCTTTGCACTAGGCCAACTACTGCCCAGCCGCGAGCTACAAACCGCGCTGGTGGTACTCATGGGCATCGGCCTCGCCATCCTTACCACGGTACTGCTCGCCCGTGGGCCACGCCAATGGACCCTGACGGTGTTGCTGGCACGAATAGCCCCCAAGCTCACCGCGACGCTCAACCGCTGGAATAGCCAACTGAGCAGCTTGACCCTCAGTTCGAGCCTGCTCAGTGCCGTGATCCTCGCATCGCTCGTTTCAGCCGGTTTTACCTTTGTGCGCCTCTGGCTGCTCTTCTTGGCCCTCGGCCTCGATCTCGTACCACTCTATGTGGTCATTGGGGCCTCGGCGCTGATCGCGGTGCTGCAAGTGCTGCCCATCTCCATCGCTGGGGTTGGGGTGCGCGACGCGGTACTGATTGCAATCATTATGCCCTATGGGTATAGTACAGAACAGGCGCTCACCCTCTCGGCCCTCTTTTTGCTCTTAAACATTGAGCATATTGTAGTAGGCTTTATTGTCTCGTTTTGGTATCCATTGGGGCGAGGGCAGACCCAACTTGAGATGTGATGTATAATCTATGGAGATAGACTACACTCAGGGCCACAACCCACTTTTCTGTTGCGTGTTGGCGGCTGCGCCGCCAACACGCAACAGAAAAGGATCTTTGGGGGCGGCGCAGCCGCCCTCAACCCCACTACAACATCAAACGTAGATAAAGAAAGGGCTTACCAGCCGTGCCATTCTGTCCCCAGTGTGGGGTGGAGAACCCCTCGTCAGCGCGTTTCTGTGATCAGTGCGGTGCGCTGCTGGTGCCGGTTCCGGCGCAGGGCCAAGCCACAGCCCCAGCCATTCCTATACCACCTCCAGCACCCGCTGCGCCTAGTAGTGCCCAGAGTGGCCCTACGATTGTTGCTGGGCCCAATAGCTGCCCGCAATGCGGCATGACGGTGATTCCGGGGGAGGCTTTTTGTGATAATTGCGGGGCGGCGTTGCTTGGTTCCCCCCAAGCCGTACCGTCGGCACCCGCGCCGAGTCTGCCCTTTGGGGGCGTGCCCGCCCAAGCGCACTACCCACCCCCCCAGCCGATTGCGCCGGCAGCACCCCGCCCGGCAGTGGCTCCAACGCCCCCGCCGCGCCCCGCCGCGCCCATGCCGCCGCCCCAACCAGCCGCCCCAATGCCGCCGCCGCCGCCACCGCGCCTCACCCTCGCACCAGCCAGCCTGATCGTGCGCTCCAATGGCAACCGCCTAGCCCTGCCAGCCCACAACGAAGCCGTCATTGGGCGCGCCGATCCGGTGAGCAACTTCTTCCCCGAGGTTGACTTAGGGCCCTATGATGCCGTAACCAACGGCGTGGGACGACGCCACGCCCGCCTCTTCGTCCAGAGTGGTCAAGTCTGCATCGAAGACCTCGACAGCACCAATGGCACCTTCCGCAACGGCGCTCGCCTCGCCCCTCGCCAGCCTATCCCGCTCGCCAATGGCGATGAACTGCGGCTCGGTAAGTTGATCTTGAGCATCCAGTTATAGTGGTCGCACAGCGGTATGAACATCCCATCTTCACCCCAACCCTCAATCACTCTCACTGGGCAAACCAGTGAACTGCGTGGTCAAACCTTTCATGGCAGTGGCAACCAGTTGGTGCTTGGGCGTCAACAAGGCACGCAGGTTCAGATCAATCATAGCCAAGTGTCACGCCAGCATGCCCGCTTGGTGCTGACCGGAGGCCAATGGACAATTGAAGACCTGAATAGCGCCAATGGCACCTTTGTGAATGGGCAGCGCCTAAGCGGACGTGTGCCCATTCGTTCCGGTGATCGGATCGGGCTTGGTAGCTACGAGTTTGTCTTTCAGGGCAGTGGCGATGGCAGCGATGATCGCACGCTGCTGGCTGCGGGGGCCGCCCCACCGCCCTACCAGCAGCCCCAAGCTGCATTGCCGCCACCACAGCACGCCCCACCGCCGCCGCCCTACCAGCAGCCCCAGGCCCCACTGCCGCCGCCCCAGCAGCCCCCTCCGCAACCACGGCTCTACGGGCCACCGCATGGCTATGCGCCCCAGCAGCCCCAGCCCGCCCCACAGCAGATCTATGTGCAGGCCGCGCCCCAAGCAAAAAAGCAACCATGCTGCGCCACCTGCCTCATCGTCGCCGTCGTCTTCATGATCATCACCGTGATCCCATTGGTGGGCTTGGGCATCTTCTACTACGACGATATTATGGATGTCCTTGATGAACTTGGGATGGCCAGCGGCAACGATGTGAGTGGGCGGGAAGCGGTGAGCGTCAATAGCAACATGGGTGGCCTCGTGACCACCGCCTCCGGTGGGAATCTGATGATTCCGCCGGGCGCTGTGCCGCCCCAAGAGAGTGGCGACCCCGGCGAGATGATCTTTAGTATGCAGGAGGTTCCTGACCGGCGGGTGAGCCTCCCAGAGGGCTTCACGCCCCTTGGTGCGGTCTACCAACTTGGCCCCGAAGGTTTCACCTTCAACACGCCGATTATGCTCAACCTGCCGATTCCCAGTGATGTTGATCCCGAAACGGTGTTGGGCGTAACCTTCTTCGATGAGATGAGCAACACCTGGCAGATGGTGCCCGCTGCGGTTGACATCGAAAACCGCGTCGCCTCGGTGGCAACCACCCACTTCTCGCCCTGGGGGCTCTTTGGCGCTGCCGGAAGCGATGCGCGCAACTGGCGCAACAACAACGGCGGCATCCTGCGCGTAACCAACCAGCACCGCTACGAGAGCGGCATCTACCCGCCGCCCGATGGCAACCTGCCCTACTCGGTCACCTATGGCGTCTGTATTCGCAGCTACAACCTCGCCGATCCCTCTCAACAGTGGCGCTGGTCGCCACCTACCGATTGGACCATGACCGTCAGTGATTATGTGCATCCCATGAGCGACCGGGCCTACCGCACCCGTGAGCGCGACTGGTGGTTGCCCACTGGGAGCTACGATCTGATCGAAGTCTGGCACTTCTCGGAGGTCAACCGCTCTACCATGTATGTGCCGCGTTTTGCGAGCTACTGGCGACCAATTGGGGCGGTGAACATCAGCCCCCGCAACCGCGTGGAATATCGCTACGCAGAGGCCAACCTCGACCTCGCCAACTTCACTGCGGGCCGTCCGCCCTGCTTTGGGGTGCAAGACACCTCGGTTGGGACGGGCGACATCCAGATTACGCTTTCGTGGAGTGCGCCGATAGACCTTGATCTCTACGTGACCGATCCAAGTGGCGAGACTATCTTCTACGGCAATCCCAGGAGTGCCAGTGGGGGCACCCTGGATCGTGACAACGCATGCGCCAACATGGTCGTTGGGCGACCCGAGAACATCTTCTGGCCCAGCGGCAGCGCCCCACGCGGCAGCTACACCATCAGCGTCAACTACTACAGCGGTTGTGGCAGATCCGATACCGTACCCTTCACCGTGCGCGCCGTCGTCCAGGGCCAAGTCCAAACCTTCACGGGCAGCGTAAGCCCAAGCAACCACACCCAAGAGTTGGGCACAGTGCGGGTACGCTGATGGTAGGAAATAGATGGTAGGAAATAGGAAATAGATGGTAGGAAATAGATGGTAGGAAATAGATGGTAGGAAATAGGAAATAGATGGTAGGAAATAGGAAATAGATGGTAGGAAATAGGAAATAGATGGTAGGAAATAGGAAATAGATGGTAGGAAATAGGAAATAGATGGTAGGAAATAGGAAATAGATGGTAGGAAATAGGAAATAGGACAAAAGCCTACTTCCTACTTCCTACTTCCTACTTCCTACTTCCTACTTCCTACTTCCTACTTCCTACTTCCTACTTCCTACTT
>NZ_NQWI01000158.1 GCF_002532535.1 Candidatus Viridilinea mediisalina | reverse complement strand
GTCCGGGAGGGGGCGGCGCGGCTGACGCCGCGAGTCCGGAAGGGGGGGGGGGCGGGCGGTGCGGCTGACGCGGCTGACGCCGCGAGTCCGGGAGGGGGCGGTACGGCTAACGCCGCGAGTCCGGAAGGGGGGGCGGGCGGTGCGGCTGACGCGGCTGACGCCGCGAGTCCGGGAGGGGGGGGGCGGGCGGTGCGGCTGGCGCGGCTGACGCCGCGAGTCCGGAAGGGGGCGGTGCGGCTGACGCCGCGAGTCCGGGAGGGGGCGGTGCGGCGCTACAACAGGCCTTCGCGTTGTTGCCGGAGGGCGTGCGGGTCAGTGTCCACGGAGACAGTGAATTTCGCAGTCAGGAGCTTTTTACGTGGCTGCGAGCCCAACAACACGATGTGATGTTGGGGGTGGTCGGTGCGACGTTGGTGGCGGAATCCGCAACGGGTGAGCAACAATCGCTGGTATCGCGGATGGAGGGAAAGACGGGAGTCGTGTCCATGACCAATGTGTACCTGACGGAGGCACGTCAGGGGCCCGTCAACGTGCTTGCATGGTGGGATAAAGACACCGACGGAAAGGTGTTGGTGCGTGCCGTGATGACAAACTTGCCGGCCACGCAGCAAACATACCTGCGTGGCAAGCGTCGGATGTGGATTGAGACGGTCTTTCGTGATTGGCAGAGTAGGGGCTTTCACCTGGATAAACGTGGGCTGAAAGACCGAGAACGGTTTGCGCGATTATTGGTTCCCCTCGTCTTGGTGTACCTGTGGTTGGTTGCCGTGGGGCGTTGGGTGGTCAAACGGGGCTATCGTAAGCTGGTTGATGACGGCCCATCACGGAATTGGAAGTACCGTCTGTTTCAACGATCTGCTCAAGCATGCTTTGAACCGCGAGTTTGGCTACACCGGCCCGGTCGAGGTGCTACAGCCCCAAGGCTCAGGCACGGGCGAGACGACGGTGCGCTATCGCGCCGGGCAACTCGAAGTCTATATCTTTGAACTCTGCGATAAGGAGTTGCACAAGATCCAGATGAAGACCCTGCCTGATGGCCGTACCGTCCCTGGGCGACCACTGGCCTTCATCTACCAGCAGTTGCTGAAGAACATTATTGACAACGAGGTCATGGCGATTATGCGTGGCCTGGCCCCTGAGACGAAGGTCTTCATCACCGCCGATCATGGCTTTGGGCGCGTCGCGCGCAACAGTATCTGGATCGATGCGGCCTGGCTCAATGAGCCGAGCGACTGCAAATATCTTACCGCCCGCCTGCGCGAGAGCCTTGCTGCCGCCAGTGCGCCACGCCGGGTGCGTGAGCATGTCTGGGAGTTCCCAGTGAGTGCGCTGCAGATGCCGAGCAGTGAGACCCGCTTCGACCGCCGTAGTCGAACCAACGTGACCAAGCACTTTGCGTCTATCATCTTCCCCAAGACCGGGTTTGCTCTTTCGCGGCCCAACTCGCGCTTCGACCCCGATGCCTTCACCCACGGTGGCATCTCGATCCAGGAACTCACGATTCCGATGGTGGTGCTGAAGGTCAGAGCGCGTAGCGAAGGGAGCATCGCGCTCGGATCGCTTGACGGCCCGGCTGAGGTGCTGGAGGGCGAGGAGGTGATCTTTCGCTTGCCAATGCGCTACAATGTCCAGAGTGGCAGCGACGATGTGCGCGTTGACATCGAAGCGCAGATCAGCGCGGGGTCACAGGCCGATTTGGAGGCCGCTGAGCGTATGGTCTCCCTGTCCGCCCAGGTACTCTTTATTCCACCGGGCGGCACAGAGGCGATCTTTCGGTTCAAACCAGATGTTGAGTGCGCCTTGCCCGAGGAACGCCGTACCGGCGCGCTCCGGCGACTCCTCAGCGTCACCGTGAGCTACCGCGACGGTCGGCGCACGGTGCGCCAGGCTGCGGCCCGCGAGTTTGTTATCCGGCTGAACAGTGAAAAGATTGTGCGCCGCGTCGGCAACCTTGGCAACATCCTGGGGCTGACGCCGAAGGGCATGCGCTAGGAAGACGAAAGGGGCAAGAGGAGCGGTGGTTACGGCTTTGCCCTTTTCACCAGTATGGTAAAATCAAGACCAATCAAGGAGGAACTATGACGACAATTACGCTCGATCTATCGCCTGACACCTACCAACGTTTGCTGGTGGCGGCCGGGCAACACGGCGTAGCAGTCGAGGCGGTGGCAGAGAAGCTACTCACCGAACAACTTGCCGACGTGTACCTCAGTGAGCGGGATCGTGCGACCGCCGTGCTGCGTGCGGCTGGTTTACTCACGGAGCTATCGCCTGAGGAGAAGGAGCGTGCGGCGCGCTCGACCGCGACATTAGAAGAAGTGCAGGCCGCGCTGGCGCAGGGTGATGGTCCAACGCTCAGCGAGATCGTCATTGAGCAACGTGGCCCGAAGCTATGAGCACCTATTTTCTCGATACGAGTGCGCTGGTCAAGCGGTATCTTGTAGAGGTTGGGAGCGCGTGGATCATTCGCCTGACTGGGTCTGCTGCTGGCAACACGATTATCATCTGCGAGATCACACGGGTCGAGGCGTCCGCCGCCATTGCGGCTCGCCAACGTGCATCTGGCGGTATCTCGCTGGAAGCTCGGAATATCGCGGTCGATCTCCTGTTGCGTCATTGTGATGACGAATATCGCAATGTCCGATTGACACCGGCGACTCTTAACCGAGCGGTTGCTCTGACCCAACGCCATCGGCTGCGCGGCTATGATGCTGTGCAGTTGGCTACGGCCTTGAGCATACAAGATCAGTATCGCGCAGCGCATCTGCCCGCCCTGACCTTCGTCGCCGCCGATGATGACCTGCTCGCCGCGGCCCGCGCCGAGGGCCTGCCCACCGAGAATCCAAATCAGCACGCCTAATACCAGTTACGAGTGGTGAGTGACAAGTGACAAGCAGGGTATACCTCATTGCAATGATGCTGATGAGCACAAGCGTGATTATTTTCAGCGGTTTGATCTTGCAAAGCTTAGGGATATTGAGGCAAAGGAGATTCCATATTGGATACCACAGCATCGCATGATGAATATCGAGGACGATACTATACCTTGGGGAGATAAGTGGCGCCAGGGAACGAGCAACTTCCGCACTGTCGCCGAGCTTTATACCAAACGGAACCTGTGGGCACTTGCAGCAATAAGAAATGCCATATTTACAAAAAAAGAAACACCTGTGCGCGATGCCCTAATGTTTGCGTTTACAGCAGTTTCACTTGCGCTCAGTAGAATGCAGCGCTATAGTCCTGATTCGGGATTTCCCAACATGCTTCTCACTGGCACGTATTACGTGCCGCAGATAGGCAGAGAGATAGAAGTATTTAGTTGGTATCGAGGCAAAATTTTGTCTCTAATAAAAGGTTATGTTTCGATTCACTTGTTAAGCACATCCAATGTTATATCTACTGCTGACTCTCGTCGGCTGGATATGTCGGCTAACTCGGTTGACTACATCTTTACCGACCCGCCCTATGCTGAGAAGGTACAGTACGGTGAGCTAAACTTCGTCTGGGAGGCTTGGCTGAATTTCGACACGCATTGGCACGATGATGAGATCATTGTCAACAGTGTGCGCGGAAAGACGGAGGATGACTGGGCAGCCATGATGCGTCAGGCGATGGCTGAGTGCTACCGCGTACTCAAGCCGGGCCGCTGGCTTTCCCTCTGCTATCACGACACCTCTGAAGGCACCTGGCAGCTTGTGCAGGACATTATGGCTGAGGCAGGTTTTGTTGTAGACAAATCGGACTCAGCTCTTTTCATCTCAACCTCGCAAAAATCTTACAATCAGCTCACCGCCGACAAAGTCAACAAGCGCGACCTCGTCATCAACTTCCGCAAGCCGCGTCCCGGCGAGGCGACGCAGGCGCTGCTGATCAGCGGCGACGAGGATAGCGCTAGCTTTAGCGAGAAGGTACGGGCGATCATCCGCGCCTACCTGACCGACCACCCCGGCAGTAGCAAAGACCGCATCTACGACGAGGTGGTTAGTCGCATGGTGCAAGCTGGAGAGATGAAGGCCCACAACTTCGACGAGTTGCTGGCCCAGGTCGCCGAGCCGGAAGAAGGTCAAGGGGCAAAGGGCAAAGGGCAAAGGCGAAAGTGACGCTGACCTTTCGCCTTTCACCTTTCGCCTTCCTCACGCTGGTACCTCAAAGAAACGGCGCTGGCTGTTGAGGATGCTGCTGAAGCGGCCCGCGAGGCTACTGCATCCAAGCATGTCCGCAGCTTCGTCGAGCGTAAACTCGCCACCGAGCCCACCGTCCAGGGTGTTCACTACAGCGACATCTTCGAACACTATGTCTATAGCGTGAAAGAGAAACCGCGCCGCGCCCTAGCCGACTGGCTGCTCGACTACTTCTACAAGACCGACGCCGGCACCTACCGCCCGCCGATCTCGGAAGAAGAAGAGCAACTCAAGGCCCAGGCCCGCGCCGCTGGCACCAACCGACGCATCCGGCGCTATGTGAGCTACCTGCAGCAGGGTATCGCCATCCCTGAGCGTGAGCGTCCCGGCAACGCCGACCTAGTTGGCTGGATCCGCCAGTGCAAACGCAACGGCCTCTACGAATACGGACGCTTGCTCTACGAGCGCGGTGGCCTCGACCTCGACCAACTCTCCGAAGAGCAGCAGGTCGCAGTTGAGGAAGATTACCAGACCTGTATGCGTATGTTGGCTCGCACCGCTGCTGCCCCGCCTGAGCCTAAACGTCGTGTACGCGCGCCGGTAGGCCCGGCATCATGGCGATACGCGCCTCCCAGTCGAAGCCCGGCCGCTGCGTGATCGCGCGCTGGGTCGAGGTGAACGGCTTCCACTGCTGTTCCGTCAAGCTCATGTTGAAGGTGCCAGTGTGCTCCAGGGCAACAGCCGTGACCATCGGCTGCCCGTCAGTCAGGGCGGAACGAAAGTAGCGCTGCACTGGTGCCGGCAGGCCGTTCAGCTCACTCGCGTGATAGTGTGTTGGCCGCATTGGCAGGCGTCCCGCCTCAAGCCGGGCCTGCATGGCGTTCGTTTCCGCTTGCCAGCGATACGATCCATAGGCGAGCGCGGCGGCAATGCTGGCCGCCAGCCCGAGGGTGAGCCAAAGAATTTTCTTCCCCATCGTAATCCTCTTCAATGACTGCTGGTTCAATTGAGTGACCTGGCTATCGGCTCTCCTGCGCGTAGCATCTGCTGATCGCGTTGCTGCCACATGAGGTACAGCCCATACGCCATGAACAGGAACGTGAGCGCTCCGCCAGCAACGGTGTTCCAGAACGCTGGCAGGGTATCCTTGCCGATAAAACTCGTGAAGTTGATGAGCGCATGGACGATGACCAACGGCCAGAGCAAGCCTTTCTTGAGCACCACTGCGGCAAAGGCAAAGCCAACCGCCAGGGCATACGCGATCTGAATCAGGATCTCGACCCCACTCTTGCCGGAAAGCAGATTGAGTGCATGCGACAGGCCAAACAGGAGCGCGGTGATGATGGCTGCCTGCCAGAGGCCGCGTGGCTTGAGCGCGTTGAGCATCAGCCCGCGAAAGATGGCCTCTTCGGCGAAACCAATCAGGAACGCGAGGGCCAGCAACTGGGTCACGAGCAACGGACCCGGTACGTTCAGCCCGACGCCAAGGTTGAGCAGGACGGGGAGCAAGAGCGGCAGAAAAAAGAGCAGGTCGCGTGGGTGTGCAGGTCGCCTGAAGCCGACCGCACGCCACCATCCGAGCGCACTGAGGGCGCCGATGACCAGCACGCTCAGGGTCGTGTTGGCAATCCCAGTGATGGCCTGGTTGGAGAGCTGCGCGAGATGCGCGATAGTGCCGGCCATCAGGTACACGGCAATGACGATCAGTTCCAGGATCGCCACGAACCAGTAGGGGTGGCGTTCGACAATGCGTGGGAGTTTCATAGGGTCGCTTTCGCTCATCAGTCGCTGCGCGGTGGCAGCTTCCGGTTGGTGCGCTGTTGACGCAGTCCCTCTAGGATCACGCCGACGAGGAGGCCAAGGCCAGCGCCAATGATCATCCCGCTCAGCATAGCGCCGAACAGGAGCCCGACGACCATGCCGATCCCGGCGCCAAAGCTCATGCCGATTCCGATTCCGATCCCGAGACTGGTGTTGCGCAGGTGAGCCGCTGGTTCATCACCTGCGCCCGCCGATCCGCTGTGGCCGTTGTCTTGGCTCATGGTGTTCCCACTTTCACGATCATGTATGTAATGCCGCAGTTTGCCCCTCTGCCGTCGTCGTCACGCCATCGGAGGGCCGCAGGCGCCACATGCGGTCCGTGATGATCAGCGTCACCGTCATGATGGCCATCGCACCATACACGCCCACCGTGACCGGCAGCCAGAACCCGGCGCTGTTGTTGACGGCGGTGTGCAGCAGGACGACGAGCCAGAGGTTGCCCTGCGTGCGGTTGAAGAACCAGGTGAACAGGACGGTGGTCGGAATGGTGATGACCATGCGCAGAGCGCCACGGCATCGCGGTCTTTCTGCTCATAGCCTTGGCTGAGCACCTCGATCACCGCACCAGGGATGATGCCAGTAATCGCACCATCAGGGCGG
Organism: Candidatus Viridilinea mediisalina; assembly: GCF_002532535.1. Lineage (GTDB taxonomy): Bacteria > Chloroflexota > Chloroflexia > Chloroflexales > Chloroflexaceae > Viridilinea > Viridilinea mediisalina. Next base: position 2,502 of record NZ_NQWI01000158.1, on the reverse strand, counting down.
GGCGGCTTCACGCAAAACACGGCAATATCAGGCCGTCGCAGCAACCCGGGGGCAAACTCAATGTACGTAGCGGCAATGTGATAACAACCGCAGGCCGCCGTTGCAGGATTATGGCGCGTAAGGTTCTGCCTAATGTCATCAACCACGCCATTGTGCAGCGCCCCGGGCGCCGCTTCCCACGTCGTGCGTCCTCCGGTGATCTCCAAGCGCACCCCCTGATAGGCGAGGCGTTGGAGCTCTTGGATCGTTGGTAAACTCATAGGCACAAAAGAGGCGTGAGGCGCGGAGGCGCGGGCTTCGCCTCCTCGCCTCCTCGCCTCACGCATCCTCGAACTGGTGGAGATGGGGGGAGTCGAACCCCCGTCCAGAAAGCTAAACCGTAGACATACTACAAGCTTAGCCCATTGATTGTAGCTCGCCCGCAGCCGCTCAATGAGCAAAGCGACTTTTGGGCAAACCCGCTTGTCTTTTCCCTTGGCCAGCAGGTGGTCACCGAGGGAGCACTCGACTTGTTGACGCCGAGCCATTGATCATCGAGCGAACCAATGGGGGCGGCTACCTGTTATTAGGCAGCGAGGGCCATGCGGCCCATGTTGTTGTTGTTGCCAGTTATTTTGGCGTTTGCCCCTTTAACGTGACTGGGCGGCACGGCTTGCAATCTACGACCTTCACTCCCTGTCGATACCAAGCATCCCCTTAATGTCTGTTCATTATACCGCGTTGTCGAAAGGCGTCAATAGGTCTTAGGGCGGATGGCAGGGCTGCCGCCCTACCATCCCGCCGGAGGCTAACCTCATGCGTCTGGGGCTGCGCCCCAAACCCGCTCTTGCTTTCGTGTTGGCGGCAAAGCCGCCAACACGAAAGCAAGAGCGTTCCTTGCATGAGGCTTCGCCTCCCCCTGTTCGACAATCTGCAATCTACAATCTACAATCATAAATAGCATTAATCGCCCACTGGCGCGGGAGCAACCGCTGGGGCGGGGGTGGGGCGCTTGCGCCCCGGCAGGCTTAGGGCCAAGAGTGCGGCAGGCAGACTCAGGAGGGTTGCCCAAACCATCACACTCTGCATGCCAACGTTGTCGGCCATTTGGCCCGCTAGCCATGTGCCAATCGCACCGCTGGCAAAGGTGAACCCAAGGATGAGTCCAGCAGCAAAGCCCTGTTTGACCGGCAGTAGCCGTTGGGCATGCACCACAAGTACGCTGTGTTGGCCCCCAACCAAGAGCCCGGCTAGGGCACAGGCGATGAAGGCGATGCCCACGGATGGCGTCAGCAGGCAGAGTAGTCCGGCGGGAATGCTCAGGAGCAGTGGCCACACCACCGCCACACGCATACCATAACGGTCGGCCATAGCTCCATTGATCATCTGGCCCACCGCCCCAGCGGCCATAAAGATGCCCGCCAATAACCCGAAGAGCGCCGGATCCCAGCCGCGCCCTTGGAAGAGTTGCGGGAGGTAGGCTTGATAGACCGCTTGCACCGATGAGCGTAGGGCCACGAGCACAATAAAAGCAACGATGATACTTGCACCGATCAGGCTCCAGTTGGGGGCGCTACGAGCAGGCACGGTCTTACGCGGGCGCACCTCGCGGCTACGTTCATGGCGGGCCGCCACCAACAGCATGATCGTGGGCACAATTGCCATAGCGACCAACGGCAAGAGTCCTGGCGCCCCAAATAATCCGGCCAGCGCCCCAGCCAAGAAGGGGCCACTCGCAAGCCCAACCTGCCCCGCAAAGAAGAAGACCGATGTTGCACTCGCGGCTCGCTCTGGCATGGCTGCCGCTGCCGCTGCTGTCCCCACCGGATGGAAGAGGCCGCTGCCCAATGAGGCAAGCATAAACACAGGAAAGAGGAGTGTCCATGTGGGCGCGAGCGCAACCAGGGTGAAAAAGAAGGCCATCCATGCCACCCCAAGCGCCGCTAAGAGCATACTGCGCCCCGGAAAGCGATCCGAAATCCAACCAAACAGCGGCTGCGAAAGCGATCCAAGCAACAAATAAGCAGTAATCGCTGTCCCAATCTGGGCATAGCTCAAACCAAGTGGCTCTTTCAACACGGCCAGCAGCACCGCTCCGGTGCTATTCAGCACATCCACCGCAAAGTGGCCACTTGCAATCGCGAGGAACATTCGGTTCTTGAACATGGTTTCCTTGAGGAACAGAGGAACAGAGAACAGAGAACAGAGAACAGAGAACAGAGGAACGGAGGAACAGGTGAACAGATGAACAGGTGAACAGATGAACAGGTGAACAGGTGAACAGGTGAACAGAAGAACAGAAGAACAGGTGAACAGATGAACAGGTGAACAGATGAACAGGTGAACAGATGAACAGGTGAACAGATGAACAGGTGAACAGATGAACAGGTGAACAGATGAACAAGTGAACAAATGCTTGGGTGGAATTTTGTTCCTTAGTTCTTCTGTTCTTCTGTTCTTCTGTTCTTCTGTTCTTCTGTTCTTCTGTTCTTCTGTTCTTCTGTTCTTCTGTTCTTCTGTTCT
>NZ_NQWI01000303.1 GCF_002532535.1 Candidatus Viridilinea mediisalina | reverse complement strand
GACCCCAGCCGACTAAAGTCGGCACTCCATCGGAGACCAAACTGTAAAGTAACTATGAACCATGTCTAAAGCTGAAAACCTTTCTCTGAAACCTTCCCTAAGCACATGAATACTGCTTTTCGGCTATCAGCATATCAGCCCTGATGCAAGGCTTGCTCTTCGGGCCAATCGAGGCAGCGCAGCACGCCGGGGGTTTCTGTGTGATAGCGCCACCCACTTTCGGGGCAGCACATGATGCCAGTGGCCGCTGGGGGTGGCAAGCGCTGACCATGGCGACTCATCCAGCCCCGTTGGATGGCAGGAACCCCCAGCATCAAGGCGTAGTCGGGCACATCGCCGCGCACGACTGCGCCAGCCCCAATGAAGGCATAGCGCCCAATTGTTGCCCCGCAGACAATCGTGGCATTGGCTCCAATCGTCGCGCCACGGCGCACAAGGGTGCGTTGGTATTGGCTATGGCGCACAATCTGCGAGCGCGGGTTGATCACATTGGTGAAGACACACGACGGCCCGCAGAAGACATCGTCCTCTAGTTCAACGCCGGTATAGAGGCTGACATTGTTCTGTACCTTCACATTGTTCCCCAGCGTCACCCCACTTGCCACCATCACATTCTGCCCTAAGACGCAGTGTGCCCCAATGGTAGCATGGGGCATAACATGGCAGAAGTGCCAAATCTTGGTACCTGCACCAATGGTGCAGGGTTGATCAACGTAGGCACTGGGGTGGATGAAGACATCAGACATAGGAAACCTCTAAGAAGCTGTCTGAAAAGCCGGGGGGCACACGCTGGAGTGCCGGCTTTAGCCGGCTAAAGCCGGCACTCCAACG
>NZ_NQWI01000302.1 GCF_002532535.1 Candidatus Viridilinea mediisalina | reverse complement strand
CCGCGTCAGCCGCACCCCCCGCCCCCCCCCCCTTCCGGACTCGCGGCGTCAGCCGCGCCGCCCCCTCCCGGACTCGCGGCGTCAGCCGCGTCAGCCGCACCGCCCGCCCCCCCCCTTCCGGACTCGCGGCGTCAGCCGCGCCGCCCCCTCCCGGACTCGCGGCGTCAGCCGCACCGCCCCCTCCCGGACTCGCGGCGTCAGCCGCGCCGCACCTGATCTTCAGGTTCATCACCACTCAGGTATTCAGCTATTGGATACCGCACCAGACAATCAGAAAGCCATGATGTACCTTCCTTTTGTGCATAGTAATGATAACTTGAAAATTTCCAGTCTTCAGGTCGCTGTACATACCCATGCTTGACAGGGTTCAGATGAATATAGTTAAACCGCGTCCACAGCCCGGCTTCAGTCCGCACGCAAGTATCCCAGTAGTTGTGCCAAATTTGTCTACCGGGCAAGGCGTCATGTTGGTTAATATGGCGTGATGTATTGGCATGCAGTTGGCCGACAAAACGACCTACATCACGCCCAAGATGACTTTTTAGCAATAGATGGTAATGGTCGTCAAGGATCACCCATGCTTTCAGGCGGATGCCAAATCGTAAGACGAGTCGCTGTAGCGTTTCACGCATGATCACCTTGAACTCAGGGTTTGCCAAGAATGGCGCATGCGCAAGAGTTGTAGCCGTAAGCATATACCAGGTATTGTCGATGTAAAGATGTGGCGGCGTATGGCGTTGCATATGTTGCTCAAAGTTGTGTTCGGCGCGGCTCACGCCGCGAGTCCTTCGTTGTGTTCGGCGCGGCTCACGCCGCGAGTCCTTCGTTGTGT
>NZ_NQWI01000010.1 GCF_002532535.1 Candidatus Viridilinea mediisalina | reverse complement strand
CTTCGTTGTGTTCGGCGCGGCTCACGCCGCGAGTCCTTCGTTGTGTTCGGCGCGGCTCACGCCGCGAGTCCTTCGTTCCGGACTGGCGGCGTCAGCCGCGCCACCCTCCCGGACTCGCGGCGTCAGCCGCACAACGCTATTCAATCTGTAGTACAGGCAGTGTATCGCTGTCACCCTCGACCGAACGCAACTGGTCTTCTAGGAACTGCTGGAATTCGTGCGCTAGGGCCGCGATCTGGCCGCTTTCGACGGTACTCATTGTGGGTTTGAAGTCCGCAAGCCGAACTGGCTTGACGACGATGCGTTTCAGGTAACGGTTGATCCGATCAGCGAAATCAGGGGTGTCGCTGACGACCTGCACGAGAAAAGCACGAAGCTCGGCTGTGGTCGTGCTTCCTAACATGCCTTCGATCAGCGGGTCACCACGCCCCTGTTCTAGACGCTCGCGAACTGCAGTGTTGAAGAACACAGCAAGCTTGAGATCGATTGCTTCGTCCCAACGCTGCTGCGCGAACTCACGCTTCGCTCTTGCGTTGCCCAGGTGTTCCACCGCATTGGCGAAGGTCAGTCCGCACACATGGACGGGTTCGGTCGCCAACTGACGGCGCACCGAGTCGTGCGATGCCGCAGGGCAGGTGAAGAGTTCGTTTGTCAGGGCGCGCAAGTACTCATTGAGCTGGCCGGAGATCGCCGGCTGCAGTGCGTTGACATCTTCCAAAGCCCGTAGCATACGCATTTCGGCACCCTCGACAAGCGCAAGGATGGCTCTGCACTCATCATCAATTTTGTTCAGTACATCATCGTGTAGCGCCAGATAGCTCTCGGTATAGCTGGTGATCAGCGCACGGATGGTGCCGCGCTCGCCGGGCTGGAGTGGTGTACTCCCAATCAGTTCGGTGCGCAGACGCACTTCTTCGTCGATGAGCGGCTGGAGGTTCTTCAACTTGTCGGCGACCGCTCGCTGCTGCATAACAATGTCGCGGAGGGCACCACGATCACCAGAAAGATCATGCTTCACGTAGCGATCTGCGGTGCGAAGCTCTGTCTCATAGACCAGGAAGCGCTGCAGGTTCTGGTAGTCACGGAGCCGGTTGCCCAAGTCATCAACCTCACTACGCTCGGCACGACCATTGGTAAAAGCCTGATAGCCAAAGATCTCACAGAGTGCGTGCAGCACCCGGTCGATATCGTTGCCGTCGGCGAGGTCGGTCTGGTAGAGCGCAGCGATTTGCTGCGCGTCGCTTACGTAGATCGGCGCGACACCGAGTGTGGCGAATAGTCGCTCGGCAGTGTCGGCAACCCGGCGCGACTCGGCGGATCCGCTCGCGAACAATTCGCGCAAGCGAGCCCGGTACGAGGCAATCGCCGCGTCGTCCTGGACGGCAGCAAGGGATTGACCGAGCAGCTTTTCGGCATAGGGTTGGAGAACTTCCCAGTTTTCTGGCCGGGTGACCTTCTGGATCTCGGTCAGTGAGTCCAGCACCCGCGCTGAAAAGTCGATCTCTGCTAGGTTGCTATAGTCAATGGTACTGAAAGAAAGCCCGGATCGTGGGCCAACAGCGAGTCGAATCCGGCCCTGGCGGGTGAGACAGACTAGGTAGATCTGGATAATGCGCCGGGTAAGGCCGTAGTGCTTTCCGGCAGGCCCGTTCAGCCCACGGAAGTTCTTGTAGATCGTCTCGATGTTCATTGGCTGGCGTTCATCAACCAGGTGATTATCGATGAACTGCCAGATGGCATGGACGAACGGGTTATCGGAGGCATCCAGGGTTCGTTCGGCACCACGCCGGATGATATTCAGTCCGAAGCCGAAGTTCTGAGCCGCGCTGATATTCTGGTTTGGCTTGGCACTGCGGGGGATCTCGCCAGTCTTGACAATGCCATTAATCACCTTGACGGCTTCTTCGTTGCGGAAGAAAAAAGGCGGGTCAAAGGTGATCAAACGCGACTCATAACAACTCGTCAAGACCCGATCAACCAGGGGCTCAAGCATCGGCGCTAACTTCTCACCAGCAACATGGAAATCAAGATTGGCCTGCTGGAGTGAGGCGACCCGCCCTCGCCCATAGCTACTATCAATAATCCTGACGATCTTGCCGATCTCGGTCTGCAGGGTGTTGGCGATCCAGTTGATCACCGTGACTGCATCTTCGGTGTCTTTGCCCTGCCAGGATGAGACTAATTTTCGATAAGCCGTAAAGTCCAGCAGCCGTCCGCGCTCCTCGTTCGTCAGCTCTTCGGGCACCCAGACGAGTACACGCTGGTCATTTCGCTGACGCAGTAGCTGTTCCACAGTCGTGGGCGATGCCGGGCGTGCTGCCACAACAACGACAAAATCGCGATCCTGATCAGTCTCAACCATATCTTGCTTTCAATCGCCTGTTGCGCGGCGCACACCGTCCAAATGGGGATGTTATGCACTTTGGCAAGGCGGTTCGAGAGCACAACCAGGGTCTTCTCATCATCAACGCGCTGGTCTTCTTTACGATCTTTCATAAACAGCGAGACTTCGTCAAGGACAAGCAGCATGCCGCTGTAGCCCTCGGCCAAGATGCTCTCGACCAAGTTTTTCAGGATGGCTTCTGTCTCAGCCGGAATCTGCGGCTGGACACCAAGATAGTCGGTGTAGAAGCGCCAGAGTTTGTTTCCGATGCTCCGTTTATATTCCGGCGAACGGTTGTCCTGGATCTGGGCGACAAGCTCGCTGAAATCGTGGCGATCAATCTCATCCTGGGTGAAATAGGTCGGATCTTTGAGGAATTTGCGAAAGTCGCGCCCGAAACGATCAAGATCTTGAGCAATGAAGCGGTCAGCAAGCAGTTCAGCCGGGTAGATCGAGAGGCTGCGCCCGCTCTCGAGCTTGATCTGCTCGCTTGCAGCGGCTGTCTGTAGCTCTGGTCTACGGGTGGCACGCTGCGTCTGGTTGTTCCCGTTGGCCCAGACATGTTTCTCAAGCGAGTAGACCGAGATGATCCGCTCAGGCACCTGGCAGATCTCAGCCAGCGGTTTACGATAGGTCAGCAGATCTTCCTGCGGCATACGCATTTACCTTTTAGGGAAGCGGATGTTGTTGATTACCCCGTTGCTTTGTCACCCTGAGCGAAGGTTCGTAGGAACATTCCTGTTTGTGCCGTAGGTAGTGCCGACTTTAGTCGGCTTCCCATCGCTGCCAAAGACCTCAGCCGACTAATGGTGTTCCAGAAATTAATCCGGTGTCGCGGCACGGGCTAGACCTGATAGATATGCCAGATTTGCGAGGTCTGGTTAGCGGATTATTTACTGGAAGACCATAAGTCGGCACTACGATGCCTGCGAACATGTACTATTCAGCATGACAGGCTGCGGATACGTAACAATTTCTGCTTTCCTTACAGATCAAGCGACTCCTGCAGCCTCACAGTTCCCACAGATGGTTCGCGGCAATCAAGGTAGTGGGCAGGGTACACGGCCCCTGATCATTCTCGGGAAAGAGCAAGATCTGACCGCGTTTGCGGCGTCCGGGCAAGAGCAGCAGAATATGGTCATTGTTGGCGGCGAGTACGCGCAGCATATTCAGTTCAATGCCATAGGCAAAGAGCAGTTCGAGATCGCGCAGAATCACCAGGCCACGCCCCTGAAGCTGGCTGCGCAGAAATGACTCGAATGCCTGTCGGATATGGGCAGCCGTCGGCTCAGGGTAGATCACCTCGTCGCGGGTCAGACGCTTAAAATCATCATCGGGGATGGCATCAAGAATGCCACGATTCACCGAGAGAGGGGCAGGAAACGCACGACCGTTGGGCAGCTTGGCGCGGCTCAAGCGCTTGACACATGCATCTAGCGCGGGATATGGGCCGAGGATGGCATAGAGGTGGCGGCCACTGGCGACAGTGAGTTTGCTGCGCAGCGCATCAACAACCTCAGCGATCGTCACTGGCGCACCCCCATGGCAATCACTTCCCTGACCAGGGAAGCGAGGGTATAACGCAACGTAAACTGGCGTACACTGTCGATTTCTGAGATACGGGCGATCAAGCCCTGGTTGCGCAGTTCATACAACGCGGGCATCACCCGGTCGGGCTTCCAGAGCATCGTCTGAAGCACGGGATGGCGCTCTAGATCGCGCAGCGGATACATGGATGGCTCGGTGAACTCGCTATGCAAAATGAAGGCAAACGAGGGTAGCAGCACCTCACGATAGCCGAAGTTCAGTCGATTGCGATCAGCGCGGGCGATCCCGCCGCTGACGAGGGTTTCGACAACGGCCTGGCTCGCATCAGCAATGCTGCGTGATTCTGGGTAGCGCTCGCTCAGATAGTCGCGGATCGCCCGCCGATCAACGAATCCGGCGCTGATTGCGGGCACAAGTAGTTCACGCACCATCCGACCGACCAGCGGCTCAACGCAACAGAAACGGTAGAAAGCTACGTCGCGCAGCTCCTGCTGACCGGCAAACGCCGTAGCAAATCGGCGCATGGCCTGATCCGCATAGCCTGCGGGAAACATGCGCCGATTGATGTAGGCCGCGTAGCGCTCACGGGTCTGCAAGGCGCTAAAATGGAGGTTATTTTTCAAAAAGGCTGAGATCTCATCAAGCGACTCGGTCTCGGGCAAGCGCGGAAGCATCTCGATCGCTTCGCGTAGCACAGACTTCGTCACAAGGTCGCTGCCACGGGGCGGTACAACCTGGCGCTGTGAACTCATCTCGGTACCGTTACGATATTGGCTCTGAGGCACCGTCTCATGCGAATCAGGTAGATGGTACCATGCCAGTACGAGCATGTCAATACATTTGTGCTAAAACGCCACCCATTGCAGATTGCCAAACATGCCGTCCCAATGGGCGTTCGCGTTCTTGATGATGCGGCATGTTTAAGGGCAATACGCAATAGCGCAAAAGTCACGCTGTAGTGTTCGGCGGGAGCGCCAGCCACTCCTGTTCGAGACGGTCGAGTTGCGTCTTGGTCTGTCGGGGAGTACGGGTATGCAGACGAAAGCGTTCGAGGTGCTGGTACAGCCGCTGCCGCTCGTCAGCGAGGTCGGATGGGGCAATCTGGCGCATGGCATTCAGGGTCTCTTCTTCCGTTGGGAGCAGGTTCAGCAGTTCCCATGCGCCAATCCGATGCAGGATGCGCCGCGTTCGCCCTTTTTGTCCGGTGGTGCGGAGGATGCGACGTTGTGTGTCACGAAAGCGGCTTTCCAAACCATTGTTCGTCTGGGGGATGTTCGGGTCGTCATAACAGTGAAACAAGCCAGACCAGTAGCTCGCACTGACCTTCCGCAGATGCTGTTGAAAGGCCAGCGCATGGGGATCGCTTTCGGTCGGGTCGAGGTGGTTGAGATAGGTCTGCAGGTGCTGCGCCACCTCCGCTCCCGTGCGTGCTGTCCCCTCAACCGGAGCCAGGATGTCGCAGATGTCCGCGATCCACTCGGCTTCCCGTCGGAGCGTAGCGACGGTCGATTCCACGGCGGTCACCGCATGCTGCAGCCCACACACGAGGGCTGCCAAGCAGGGATCGTGGCGATGAGTCAGCCAACGGGTGCCCCGCGTGATGAGTTCCTCCAGTTCGGCCACGACCTCGATCCCGGCCAGACGCAGTGGGGGACGCCCTTTCCACGTGAGCAGATAGCGCACGCGGCACAGGACGTGGCTGATCATGGTCGTGACCTGCTGGGCAATGGGGTCATGCGGCGCGTGTGCTGCATGAGGACGGGGCTGCACCACCTCCTGGACGGGTGGGGCGGTCGGCTCGTCCGCCGCCGCCACCACGGGTGTTTCCCCCGCATAGGGCGGAGCGGTCGGGTCGGTCGGGGAGGGGTCGGGCAGGGTGGGGGCTTCCTCGGGAGCGACCGCCGCGATCGTCTCGTCCAGGGCAGGCTCCGATTGATCCTGACGGCTCATCCAGCCACTGCGCAGCACGACCCCCGAGAGCAGTTCGTGCAGCACCCACAGTTGTGGCTCCCCCCCTTCGGGTGCCATCCCATCGAGGGCCAGCACGAGGCCGCCATACTGGGTGACGATAGCCGCGACCCGGTCCGTCTGCTGACGCTCATGGCATGCCAGCAACGGGAGAAAGGAATCGCGGTAGAGGGAGCGCACCTGCGAATACGAAAGCTGGACGTGGGTACGCAGCTCGGCGTGGATTTCCTCATAGGTGGCGCGGCGCGTCTGGCGCAACCAACCGATTCGTGTCAGGACATCATAGCCATAGGTATGATAGGGGAGCGCCACCTGTTGTCCTTCAGCGGAACGCAGGCGCATCGTGGCACCGGCACACGCGGGGTCGGCACAGCACGCGGGACGGCTGGCAACCGATCGCGCCCCGCTCAAGGTCTGTACGGTCTTATTCCAAAGCAACGTGTTCATCAAGGTCAGCGGTCCTCCACAGACGATGCAGGAAGCGACTTCGGGGTGATAGATGGTGCGCGTAGTCGGGTATACTTCTTTGGGGGTTTTCATCGGTTCCTCTTCCAAGGGGTTATGGATTACACACCGATGATACCCCCTTTTGTCTTACAGCGCTCCTTTTGCGCTATTGCGGCAATACCTTTCAAATAAGCTCGCGCAAAGGCGCAAAGCCGCAAAGGTTTGGCGCTCATATGCAAAAAACTCTGCGCCCTTGCGCCTTTGCGTCAGGAAACCCGTCGTATTTGAAAAGTATTGTGTTTAAGGGTCATTCACGGCCCACGGCGAGCAAATAGAACCAGAGCGCTGCGCCGGTTATGAGTGCGACGGCGTATTTGACCGCTAACGGCAGGGCTGAAGGTGAGATAAAGGCTTCGATTAGGCCCGCGAGGATGAGTAGCGGGACGCAGCCGAGAATGAGTAGCAGGGCTCGTCGGGCTGCGACGACGAGCGCGGCGCGACGGGTGAGTAGGCCGGGGCGTAGGATTGCCCAACTGAGTTGCAGTCCTGCCCCACCTGCAATGAAGATGACGCTGAGTTCAATGGCACCATGAGCAGCAACAAAACCCCAGAGGTTATCGGCAAAATCGAAATGGTGGGCTGCTCCGGCAATGATGCCGAGAAAGAGGCCGTTGAAGGCTAAAATGTAGAGCGTGTAGAGGCCCATGGTTACGCCACCAGCAAAGGCGCGGAAGGCGACCCCGATATTGTTGGTCATGATCTCGGCTGAGGCAACGCTCCGTCCTTCTTCATTGATGCGGAGCCACCATTCGGTTCCGGCGGCGACTTCGGCTACAATTCGCTCAACTCCGGGGATGAAACTGCCCGCAATGTCGGGATCACGCCATGTGGCAAGATAGCCAATTATGGCGGGGATCAGAAAGACCAAGAAGGCGGCAAGGGTAGAGCCCCAGGTTTCGCGGAAGGCGCGCGGTAGCCCATGGGTGAAGAAGGTACGCACGCGCACCGCTCCGCTTGGCCCGCTCTCGCGGTAGATTGCGCCATGCCCCCGCGCCACCAGGCCATTGAGAAAAGGTACCACCGCATGGTTCGGCAAATCCCGCCGCGCCAGCGCAAGATCAGCCGCAGCTTGGCGGTAGAGCCGCCCCATTTCGCGCAACTCCTCAGCCGAGAGACGTGCCAACCCAGCCCCTGCCTGTTTCAGCAACTGCTCAAGCCGTTCCCAGTTGTCGCGGCGGCGCGTAATGAATTCGTCGGGGCGCATGGTTTACCGTTCTCGTATGATTGTCCCCACATCCTGCGCTGTACCAAGCAGCGCAGCCTGGAGTTGCCCAGGGGCAGGGCCGATCAGATGCACCTCTAGGTTGGGAATGGCTTGAACTAGTTGCCACATGAGTTCGAGTTTGCTTCGCATGCCGCCAGTCACATCTACGGCATGGGATGCACCTGTGGCGTTGAGGACGCTTGCGAGGTTGGCGGTAGTGATCAGGGGGATGCGTTGGGCCTGGGGATCGCGGCGCGGATCGGCGCTGAAGATGCCCGCTTCGCCTACGAGGATGATGCGCTGGGGGCGTAAGGAGGTGTGGTGGGCAAGGTGGGCCAGTAGCACTTCCGTCGAAATAATGCAACTGCCTTGGGCGCTGTCGAAGGCGACATCGCCGTGGACAACGGGAATCAGTTGGTGTTCTAGTGCCTGAGCTAGATTGTCGGTAGCCCAGGTGACAATCTGGCCGGCGCGGGCTTGAATGCTGGCCGAAGGTTGCAGCGCCAGCGCAGGCAGCCCCGCAGCCAGCAGTGCATCCACCACAATCCGATTGAGGCGCAACGCCGCCGCAGCGGTCTGGGCAAAGCCCTGATAGTCACTCCCCGGCGCAAGGCCGCGATGAATACCGTAGCGTGCCGCATAGTGGTGGCCAAAGGAGCCACTGCCGTGGCCCAGAATCAGCGCCAGATCGGGGCGCACTTGGCGCGCTTGGGCCAACTCGTGGGCCAATTGGGTAATCAGCGGCAGATCGGGGGCCTCTTGGCCGCGTTTGTCGGTGATGACCGAACCGCCGAATTTGATAAAGGTGTACATTAGTTTGGAAAAAAGAGCAACACCCCTAGCACCGTCAGCCCCCAGACAAGCACACTCGTAGCGAGCGGCCAATCTTTGAGGATAAGTTCATCGGGGGCACCACCCTCGCCCCGCTGATAGATGAGATAGAGGTAGCGGAAGATAGCGTAGATGACGAAGGGAATGGTGACCATCAGCATGGGGTAGGGTTCCTGCGGTGCGACCGGGGCGAGGAAGGCGGTGATGCTGTAGGCCATGATGATGCTCGCGGTCACGATGGACATCATCTGATCGAGCATGGGTACGGAGTATTCTTGCAGGATGAGGCGATGTTCACCCGCCCCCTGTTCGAGCAGGGTGAGTTCGTGGCGGCGCTTGCCGATGCCCAAGAAGAGGGCCAACAGCAACATACAGAGCAGTAGCCAAGGGGTGATGTGGATCGCAAGTACCGCAGCGCCACCAACGGCGCGCAAGACAAAACCTGTGGCAAGGACAAGAATATCGAAGATTACGACATTCTTGAGCCAGTAGGTGTACAAGAAACCTTGGACAAGCACATAGGTGACGAGAACCCCTAAGAAGGCCATGCTCGGATCGAGCGCAAAGGCCAGCGGCATCGCACAGGCAATCAGGATGCCAGCCGCAATGATGCCAACGCTGGGACTGAGACGGCCTGAAGCAAAGGGACGGTGGCGCTTCTTGGGGTGGGCACGATCCTTCTCAATGTCTACGAGATCATTGACAAGGTAGATGGCACTGGCCGCAAGGCAGAAGGCAATGAATGCGCCGATCATACGGAGGATCGGCGCTGGGCCAGCAGGCCCCCAAAATTGCCAGAGGCGATCTTCGGAGAAGGCAATCGCGGCGAAGACAAAGACATTCTTGACCCACTGCCGTGGGCGCATGGCACGCACGAGTTCCTGTGCGGCGTTGCTGTTGCTTGCAGCCGCTATGTTTGAGGCTTTGTTCATACGAACATATTCTACTTGAAGCGCTACGGAGCGTCAAAACGCGCCAAACATCGTACCAAGGGTGATCAGCGCAATCAGTGCTGCCACCGGGATAATCACGGCAACCATCAGAATGTCGAGGTAGGACTCGCGGTGGGTCAGGCCACAAATGGCCAACAGGGTAATCACAGCACCACTATGGGGCAGCGAATCGATGCCCCCTGCGGCCACCACCGTCACCCGATGCATCAGGTCAAGCGCAATGCCCGACGCTTCCGCTTGGCTCACAAAGGTATCGCCAAGGGTCTGCAAGACAATGCTCATGCCGCCTGAGGCCGAGCCAGTGATACCCGAAAGCAGCCCAACAGAGACCGCCAACGCAACCAGCGGATTGTCGCCGCCCAGGGCCATCACCGCATCGCGGATAATCAGGAAGCCGGGGAGTGCCGCAATGACCGCACCGAAGCCGACTTGGCTGGCGGTGTTGAAGATGGGCAGCACCGAAGCATCAGCCCCTTTATCGAGGGTTGTGCTGAGTTTTTCGATGCGCTTGTAGTTCAACGCAATCAGCGCAATAATCGAAGCGGTGAGGGCAATCACAATCGCCCAGATGCCGCGCACCGCCGCAAGGCTGACCCCGCCAAACTCAGGTTGCTCGAGGTAACTGGTGTCCCAATTGGGGATCACGAAGCTGACGAGTGCAAAGTTGAGGCCAATCACCAGCACGAGGGGCGCGATGGCGACGGCGAAGGAGGGTGGGGCGACCTTTGGTTCCTGCTTCTTCTCGTCCATCTCCGCAATATCAAAACCATCGCCAAGGGCGTGTTCACGCAACTCGGCGCTGCGCTCGAAGGGTTGTTCGGGTGCTTGTCCATAGCCTTCGCCCGCAGCGCGGGCTTGGGCTGCACGGCGGGTGAGCCAGAGTTGACCCAGGCCAAACATGATCAGCCCGCTGATCAGCCCGAGGCCCGGCGCGGCAAACGGCGTTGTGCCAAAGAAGGGCATCGGGATAGCGTTCTGAATGGCGGGCGTGCCGGGCAGTGCGGTCATGGTAAACGTAAAGGCCCCAAGCGCAATGGTCGCCGGAATGAGCCGTTTGGGAATATTGGCTTCGCGGAAGAGCTGCACCGCAATCGGATAGACCGCAAAGGCAACCACAAAGAGCGAAACGCCGCCATAGGTCAGCACACCACAAGCCAGAACCACAGCCAACATCGCCTGCTGAGCCCCCAAGCGCGCGACGATGCCACGGGCCATAGCTTGGGCCGAACCGCTATCCTCCATCAGCTTGCCAAAGAGGGCTCCAAGCAGGAAGAGCGGAAAGAATTGAATGATAAAATTGCCCGCTGCGGGCATAAAGATCTGCGTGTAGGTCGCCATGATCGGCACATCACCCGCAAAGAGCACGGCAATCAGGGCGGTCACGGGGGCAATGATCAGGATACTCAGCCCCCGGTAGGCCAAGACAATCAAGAGGCCAAGGGCGATGATGATTCCAATGATGCCAATGATGTCAAGCATTGTTTCCCTCTACACCGAGGCTTGCCACTCGGCCAAGAAGCGTTCAGCCTGAGCTTCGCCATCGGCGATGAGTGCGGTAATGAAAGTTGGATCGCGGTTGAGCTTGGTGACATAACCCAAGCGCAGATCAAGATCTTCACTCATCTCGATCCAGCGGATGTCCACTGGTTTGGCTTGGTTGCTCACGAATTTGCCTTCGCGCAGCCACTTCGAGACGGTTCTGATCACATCCAGTTCATGGTTCAACGAGAGATTACCAGCGAGAGCATTGCGCCGATCTTCGATCTCCTCGACGCTGGTTGGTTCTTCATCAAGGCGTTGGCGATTGATCCGCACGACCCAGATTTCATCGGGCTTTTTGGCAACATCAATGTTGATCACCAACTCGCGCACGGGCGGATTCTGCGAGAAGAGCCCATCCCAGTAGACATCGTCGCCAATGCGGATCGCCTTGAAGAGCGTCGGCAGGGTGGTTGAGGCGAGGATGGCGTCAATACTAATCTCGGCTGCTTTGGAGTCAAAGGCTTTGAAGGTGCCTGCAAGCACCGCAACGGCCCCAACGAGCAGGCGCGGTTCAGCGATGGGCTGTTCAAGCTCATCAAGCTTGAGGTACTTCTCGAGCAACAGACGCAGGTCGAAAAACTCCTGGCGCGGCGCAAAGCGCTGGAGCAGCGTGGTGGCCAATTCAACCTGGGGCATATAGGGGCTCGACTTCAGCTCCGGCAAACGACCTTGGGCATGCATGCGGATCAGATTGATGCTCCAATGGTTCCAGAGCTGTTCCCAAAGCGACTGGGCGGCATTATCGTGCCAGAAGGCATCAAGCAGATCGATTGCCTCAGCGCGGCTCATCTGACCGCGCTGCTGCCGGATCAGGCCGTACCAGGCCAAAGCCGCGCAGATTGCTCCTCCAGAGGTGCCGCTCAACGCACAGATTTGGTAATGCCCTTGATCAGCGTGGCGTATGAGGGTTTTGAGAACCCCAGCGGTGAATGCAGTGTGGCTACCACCACCTTGGCAGGCGATGGCGATTCGTTTTGGCATTAACATGGCTTGATTGTAGCAAATGGAGTTTCAAGTGAGTTAATCCCTATTTCGTTCGTGTTGGCGGCTTCGCCGCCAACACGAACGAACATAAGCAATAGCGCAGAAGTAACCCTACACAGGGTTACTTCTGCGCTATTCAGCACTCCAATTCTCGTGCCGTAGCAATCAGATCACTCAGCACACCAGCGGCAGTAACCGCGACGCCAGCGCCGGGGCCGCGGACAATCAGGGGGTATTCGGAGTAGCGGGCGGTGGTGAAACTGAAGAAGTTGTCGGGGCCACGCAGCCCGGCCAATGGGTGTTCAGGTGGGAGGATGCGGAGGCTAACACTGGCACCAGAGCTGCCTAAGGATGCTACATAGCGCAGTGCCCCACCACTGGCCCGTGCTTCGGCCACACGCTCGGCAAAGGGCGCATCAAGCTCCTCGGCGCGAGCTAAGAATTCATCGCGGCTGACTTGGGCCAATGCGGGCGGGAACCATGGTTGAGCCACGACCGCATCGGGTTCCCACGCAAGCCCACAGCTACGCGCAAGGATGAGGGCTTTACGGGCCACATCGGCCCCACTCAGGTCATCACGCGGGTCTGGTTCGGTGTAGCCCAGCGCATGGGCCTTGCGTAGGGCCACCGAGAGCGGCTTACCCGCTTCGAGTTCACTACAGAGGTAGCCCAGTGTTCCACTCATGGCTGCCTCAATCCGCACAATCGTATCGCCGCTATCGAGCAGATTCTGGAGTGTACTGATCACCGGCAGCCCTGCGCCTACGGTTGACTCATAGCGGGTCATACCATTGGCGGTAAGGCTACGGAAACTGGCCAACTCGGCGCTCAACGGGCGCTTATTGGCCAACACGACCCGGTCGCCAGTGGCAACGCGGGCCGCCAACGGCACCTCATGGCCATCGGCAGCCGTGAGGTCTACAAAGATCGCACGCTGCCGCAGGGCCAAAGCCCCCCAGCGCATCGCCTTACCAGGGCCGGTCATGGCTGCCACCGAGTGACCCGCCTCCTTCGCAGCCAGGGCCGCATCCAAGGTACTGCGGCTCAACATTGAACCTGAAGCGAGCACCCCGCCGCTATCGGCGAGCGCCATATAGGCGAGGCGCAGACCGTAGCGCCGGGCCACACTCGCCTCTGTTGCCAACACCTGGCGAACCAGCTCGCGGCCTACGCCGCCAAGCCCAATCTGAATAAGAGGAATAGTTTGCATAATGGGCTATTGTACTGCCTTTTTGGTTCGGTTCTGGCGGCGTAGCCGCCTCGCGGCGGGGGGTTGGGGCGTAGCCCCAACCCCCGTTTTTTGTTCCGTGTTGGCGGCAAAGCCGCCAACACGGAACAAAAAGAGTTTTTTTGAGGGAGGCGAAGCCTCTCCCAAACCCCCGCTGGGGGTTTAGTGTAATGCGTATAGGGCGTAGCCCCATGGACATAATGAGTACGTTACGGAATCCGCATCGTGCGGGCAATGAATGTCCACAAGAGACTCAGCCCGATCAAGATGATAAAGCCGGGCACGAGTAATCTTGGCAACACGAGGAAGATCAGTCCGATCCCACAGAGCCAGATAACGCTTTGGAAGGCATTTGCAATGCGTCCATAGTTGGCTTCCGAGATGAAGGTGCTGATCCCGATGAGAAACAGAATATGGGGAAAGATTTTGCCTGAAAAAATGAGGATGGCTAGGCCGATCAAAAAGAGGGCCGCGACCGGCATGGGCCAGTTGCGCCCTTGGGCTTTGGGCGCGGAACGAGGCGGCGGTGGCGGGGAATAGCTCAGGCTTTGGGGTTGTTGCAGCTCAGGTCGCGCCCGTGGTGGTGCGGTTTGCACAGCAGGCCCACTATCCATGCGTTGGCCACAACGCACGCAGAAGAGCGCAAAGCTTGGGTTCGCGGCCCCACATGCGTTACACGCAATCTGCGGCTGATCGACAGCACGCGGTAGGGCTACGGTCGCCCCGGTATTGGCCTGACGCCCCATGTCAGCCCCACATTCAATGCAAAATAGGGCATCTTCGGGTAGCTGTGTCCCACACGATGAACAGCGCATAACCGCCTCCTTTCTATCCTATATGACGTTCTATTCGGGATAAACGTTGCAGTCCTAGCCGTCATCCGTTATAGTGCGGCGATGCGTCGTATGCAACATCTCCTCGTTCCCCTGCCCTTTTTGCTGCTCTTCAGCTTTGCTCTGGTTGTCTGGTTTGATAATAGTGCCAACCGGGGCATGACCTTTACGCCAGCACTGGAGCCGATTGTGGGGGGCAGCGGCCCGGTTGTGGGGGTCAATTTTTTTAATATCCACATGGAGCCTGATCCTGAAGCGGTGCGCCGTTCATTTGAATTGGCAGCAGCGATGGGGGCGCGCTTTGCGCGTATGCAGGTGCCATGGGATGATCTCGAAATTCATGCGCGTGGCGATTTTGAGGATCGCCGTAACCTTGAGGCGGTTGGTGCGGTTTCGGCTTGGGCGAAGTATGATCGCTTGGCAAGCCTTGCCGAAGAATTTGGGATTGAATTGATCTGGCGGCTTGAACGGCCTCCCCTCTGGGCGCGTGAGTATTTTGCGAGTAGGCCGGAGTTTATTGCTGGCCTGGAGCGCGACGGTCATTCGACTGGTCCGCCTGATGATTTTGCCGATTATGCCAACTTTGTGCGGGCGGTGGTTGAACGCTACAACGGCGATGGGGTCAATGATGCGCCCGGTAGCCCGGTGGTGCGCTATTTTCAGCTCTGGAATGAGCCGAACCTCAAGAATGAGTGGAATTGGCAAACCCCCCGCCCTGAAGATTTTGTGGAGTTGCTGCGCGTTGGCGCAACCGCCGCGCGCGAGGCGAATCCCAATGTGGTGATCATCTTTCCCGGCTTGGCCCCCACCGATGGGCTTGATCCGAGTGCGCCAATGACCGAATTGGCCTATCTGGATCGGGTCTACCGGGCGGGCGGCGCAGCCTATTTTGATGTGATGGCCGCCCAAGCCTACGGTCTCGGCCAGTCGCCCGACAAGAATCGCTATGTCTTTCTGCGGGGCCGCCACAATTGGCACTGGCGTCGCCCAATTGACACGCGCAACGATGTTAGCCGGGTGGTGCTGCTGCGCGAAGTCATGGAGGCCCACGGTGATCATACCACACCTGTCTGGGTCACCGAGTTTGGTTGGAATAGCGCCCCGCCGGAGTTGCCGCCAGAACGCCGTTTGACCTGGGGCGAGCCGGTGGATGAGGCAACCAAGGCGGCCTATCTGGTGGGTCAGTTGGAACGGGCGCGCGACCAATGGCCCTGGATGGGGGTCATGAATGTCTGGATGCTGCGCTACGGCGGCTATGCCGAGCCGCATCCCGATGATCCGACGCCCTATTTTGCGCTGGTCAGCCGCGATTGGGAGCTTATGCCCGCCTATGAGGCGCTGCAAGCCTTTAGTGCTGCACCGGCGGTGCTGGGGGTGGGTAGCCACCTCTGGCAGCATCCAGCGGTGGAGCCATTGCCTGAAGGCGGCTGGCGCATTCGTTTCAGCGGGACGCGCCTGGTGCTGTTGGGAGGGCTTGATCCAGAAGAAGGCCAGTTTCAGGGGGTTCTGAATGGGCAGCCGGGAGGCTTGGAAGCGCTTTTGTATCAGGGGCAACGTGCGGTTGCCACGCCCCACTTGCCCCTCGGCATCCACACGCTCGATCTGGTTGGCACTCCAGCCCCAAGCCTGCTCCTGGTCGAACGGGTGCGGCCCTGGGGCTGGCTGTGGGACTACGGGCCACTCGGGTTGCTCCTTGCCCTTGCCGTCAGTGGCGCGGCCAGCTTCAGCCACATGATGCACATGTTGGCTCGTGGCCTGCGGTGGCTTGCAGGGCTGCAAGCGCGCCTGCGGCAGCAACGCCATCCCCTTGCCCGCCTGATCCAACCAGAGAGCCTGATCATGCTGGGGCTCTGCGGCGCAGTCTTGGTCACCTATGTCGGCTCCTCGCTCCTGCCGATCACCCTGGCTGGACTGGGGCTCTTTGGCTTGCTGGCTTTGGTACGGCCTGATCTGGCGCTACTCTGGGTGCCCCTGACGCTCCCCTTCTACTTCATCCCCAAAGAGATCTTCGACAGCCGCTTCGCCCTCCGCGATAGCGGCATCAGCCTGCCGCTGCATGAAATGCTGCTGCTGGTTGTACTCATTGCGGCACTGCTGCGCTTGGGGGGGGGGATGGGGTTGTTAGCGCGAAGAAGTTCTGGGCCGCGCCGCTTGGCTTCGACAGGCTCAGCCAGCGTCGCGGGGGCTGAGCCTGTCGAAGCCAGCGTCGCGGGGGCTGAGCCTGTCGAAGCCAGCGTGACGCCGCCTGCAAACCCAAGGCCGCCCGTGCCGGGCATCATCTGGAGCTCATGGTTGCTCCCAACCACCCTCTTTGTCCTTGCAGCGCTCTGGGGCGTGCTGATTGCCGAAGCACGCGGCCCGGCGTTGCGCGAGCTACGCTGGATGGTGATCCAGCCGCTGCTCTTTGTGGGGTTAGCGGCAGGGTTAGCGGGTTGGCACACCCAACAACGCGGGGGCAACTACTGGCGCGTATTGCTGCAAGCCTGGCTGGTAGGGGGCGTCATCTCAGCCTTGATTGCGCTGCTGCAACTTGCGGGTTTCAACCTTGTGCCCATCTTTGGCACCAAAGCGGGCTTTGGCGCTGATCGCTTTCTGGTAGAGGGGGTGCAGCGTGTGAGTGGGCTCTATGGTCATCCCAACAACCTGGGCTTGGCTATGGGGCGCTATTGGCCCCTCGCCGCCGTTGTGGCCTACGCCGCCTGGTGGCGCGGGGCAAAACCAATTGCCTGGCTCTACCTCCTTGCGACCCTCGTCTGTCTTGGGGCGCTGCTGGCCTCATTCTCGCGGGGGGCCTACCTGGGGGCTGTGGTTGCACTCGGCATCGTTGCGCTGGGCTTGCTACCGAGGCAACTTTGGCGCAAGCGCCGCCTCTGGTGGGCCGGGGGCGGCCTCGCAGGGCTCCTGGTGCTCGGCATCGGTCTCAGCATAGCCTTGGGCATCGAGCGTTTGAACCCCTTTGGCGCAACGGGCGCCATTCGGCTTCAGACCTGGGCCTCGGCGCTGGCGATGTTGCGTGACCACCCATTGGGCCTGGGGCTCGACCAATTTGGGCAACACTACCCCAACTACATCGCCGCTGAACTGCGCGACACCAACGAAATCAACACCGCCCACCCTCACAACCTACTGCTCGACATCGCGCTACGCATGGGGCCACTGGGCCTGATCGCCTGCGCATGGCTGATCGGCAACAGCTACCAACACGCCTGGCGGCAGCGCCGCGACCCCATCGTCGTAGGCATCATTGCCGCCATCAGCGCCAGCCTCGCCCATGGGCTGGTGGATCAATTCTACTTCTGGCCTGATCTCGCATATACCTTTTGGTTACTATTGGCGGTGATGGTGCTAGGATGCGGGAGTGTCAAGAGTGATTTATGATATGATAGTATACCATTGCAGATTGTAGATTGTAGATTGCCGAACCTGGCGTCTCAATGAGCTTTCGCGTTCTTGATCATGCGGTATGTTCAAGGGTTTGGTATAACACAGGATTGGAATTCATGGTTACAGAAGATGCAATTGCATACATCGAAACACTAGATCGAGCTTTAGCAGAACAATTTTCTGCGGAGTTCATAACTAACCCAGCACTGACAAGATCGCTTGTTAGTTTTCAAGCTAACAAGAATCGTCCGATATATCGTTGGTACAAATATAAAGAAGCATTTTCCGCAGCACTAGTAGAATTTCTTCTTAACACCTATAACATAAAAGGAAAAGTTCTTGATCCTTTTGCCGGAAGTGGAACGGCTCTATTCGCAGCAAGTGCATTAGGTATTGATGCTGATGGTATCGAGTTATTGCCAATTGGTCAAACTATCATCTCAACGAAACAGACTCTGGATCAAGGTTTTTCTACAGATGAAATAGCCCGAATCAATTATTGGGTTGAGCATTGCCCTTGGAACACTGAGAGCAAACGAATATCTCTTGCAGAATTACGTATTACAAAGGGAGCATATCCAGAAGCAACCCAAGAAGCGATTGAAAAATTTCTTTATGCGCTGCAACAAGAGTCAAATAGAGTAAGAGATGTTCTCTTTTTTGCCTTATTGTGTATCCTAGAAGCGGTGAGTTTTACCCGCAAAGATGGACAATACCTCCGTTGGGATTACCGATCAGGTAGAAAGATTGGAAGTAAACCCTTTAACAAAGGAAACATACCGTCTTTTGATGATGCAATCTCTGCGAAATTGCGTGAAATTATTGAAGATTTACATCCAACAACATTGCAACAAGGTTTTTTTACTGAGAAAACCTCATCTGGGGCAATAAAATTACTACATGGTTCATGTCTTGACATGATGCCTCAATTGAAAGCACAGCAGTATGATGCAATTATTACCTCACCACCCTATTGCAATCGTTATGATTACACGAGAACGTATGCTTTAGAATTGGCTATTCTTGGCGTAAATGAAACCAATCTCGTTGAGTTACGCCAAGCAATGTTGAGTTGTACCGTGGAGAATCGTGAAAAAGATCTGTTGAAGATGAATGGCGCATGGCATGATGTTCTTTATGCAGCCAATCAACAGCATTTGCTACAGGAGATTATTGCCTACCTTCAAGCTCAGAAGAGCCAGAAAAAATTAAATAATAATGGTATACCGCGCATGGTGAAGGGGTATTTTTTTGAAATGGCTTGCATTATTGCTGAATGTAGTCGAGTACTCAAACCAAATGCGCTACTCTTCATGGTGAATGATAATGTACGCTATGCAGGAGCGAGTGTATCGGTTGATCTTATTCTTTCAGATATTGCTCGTCATGTAGGTTTTGCGGTTGAGAAAATTTTATTGTTACCTACTGGTAAAGGCAACAGTAGTCAACAAATGGGTGAGCATGGTCGTGATGCATTGCGAAAATGTGTCTATGTTTGGAGGAAAAAAGGATGAACAATCAACCTTATCTTGAACATTTACGCTCAGAAGAACAATTAGTTACTTCATATGCCGCACGTCGAGCCGGGTTTGTTGCACTGGCACTAGAGAAGAACAGAAAAGCAACACCATATGTGCAAGAAGCCAAAGCATTATATGTAGCAGCTTCTAAGGCAACCACACCCACAGATTTATTGCGTATTCCAGATATTCAAGCAGGATTGCTTACTGCCGCTGGTTTGTCAGATAAAGCACTGAATCACCTCCAACCTGAAGATAAGCTGGAAGCTGTGCAAGGTTTGATTAAGAATTTTTTAGAACCTGCAGGAGATAAATTTATCGAGGAATTGATCTATCGCTTCCTGCTAATACGTGGTGATACATTAGGCGGTTCAATGCGTAATGTTGGTGGCGTACTAGCCCAACGCAAGCTCACGCGTGCGCTTATTGCATCGCTCAATATTAGTGGTTTATCCTATCGATGGCTTGAACATCGCTCAAAACGGTGGTATGACAAGACTCAAGATGATGTTGATGTGGAATTTTCTGCCCGTGGATTGGCATGGTCACATTCGCAAGGACAACGAACACTGATCTATAATCTTACCATTCCATTTATTCGTAATAATGTAGACTTATGTCTCTTTAACGATAACCCAGCTCAGATCATGATGACAGAATATCGCCACCCTGACACCTATCTGGCGCTCGGTGAACTCAAAGGGGGGATTGATCCCGCTGGTGCTGATGAGCATTGGAAAACAGCACGAACAGCGCTTGACCGCATTAGAACTGGCTTTAAGGACGTTAATCTAAAGCCTCACACCTTTTTTGTAGGTGCTGCAATTGAGCGCAAAATGGCTGGTGAGATTTGGGCACAATTGCAGGTTGGGTTGCTTTCCAATGCTGCAAACCTGAATGAGTATGATCAGGTGGCTTCGATTTCGCGCTGGCTTTGTAGATTGTAGTTGCTCCCCCCTATATCTTGATCTCGCCTCTCGTAGCGAAGTCTTTCCACTCCTGTTGTTAAACCTTAACCAGAGTCGGCTACGCCTACAGGCACCATGAGGTGGGAGTGAGACAATGGTGCTTCATACCATTTACGATTGTAGATTGTAGATTGCAGATTGCTGAACATAGCGCATCAATGGGCTTTCGCGTTTTCGATTATGCGGCATGTTCAAGGGTAATTGCACTCGTTTGAAATGTGTCTCAAGGAGGCGACCATGGCCGAACGTAAGCCTGATGGCTACCTAGAGGGACGCCCGCTCCACCCGGAGAGTTTGATGATGAGCTATGGCTACAAGCCGGAACTCTCTGAGGGGGCGATTAAGTGTCCGATCTTCCAGACCTCCACGTTTGTCTTTCGTACCGCTGAGGAGGGTAAAGCCTTCTTTGAGTTGGCCTATGGCCTGCGCCGCCGCGGCCCTAATGAGCCGATGGGCTTGATCTATAGCCGTTTGAATAATCCTGACCTTGAGGTGCTGGAGGATCGCCTTACGCTGTGGGACGAAGCTGAGGCGGCGGCGGTCTTTGCCAGTGGGATGGCGGCGATCAGTACGACCCTGCTGACTTTTGTGCGTCCTGGTGATGTGGTGCTGCATAGTGAGCCGGTCTATGGTGGTACCGATTTTTTTCTCAAGCATATTTTGCCTGAATTTGGTGTGCGGGTGATCGGTTTTCGGGCAGGGACGCCGCCAACTGAGGTGGAAACGCGTCTGCAACAGATGGGGCTGGCCGATAAACTGGCCTTCATTCTGATCGAGACTCCGGCCAATCCGACCAATGCGCTGGTGGATATTGCGGCCTACGCAGCGTTGGCCGCACGCCTTAGTCGTGAAGATCGGCGCGTGTTGACTGCGGTGGACAATACCTTCTTGGGGCCACTCTGGCAGCAACCGTTGCGCCATGGGGCTGATTTGGTGCTCTATTCGGCCACCAAGTATATTGGTGGACATAGCGACCTGATCGCGGGCGTCTGTCTGGGTCGCCGTGAACTGCTTGATCATATCAAAGTCTTCCGCACCATTCTTGGCACGATGGCGGGCCCACACACCGGCTGGCTGCTGTTGCGGAGCCTCGAAACGCTCAAGTTGCGCATGACCGCCCAGATGAAGAGTGCGGGCCATGTGGCCAAGTTTCTCGCCGAGCATCCCAAGGTTGCTCATGTTCATTACTTGGGCCATTTGGCTACCGACGATCCAGAGTATGCGATCTATCAGCGCCAGTGCAGTGCAGCGGGCGGCATGATCTCCTTTGAGTTGCACGGTGGCGAGGCGGAAGCCTTCCGCATGCTCAACGCCCTGCGGCTCTTTCACCTCGCAGTGAGCCTCGGCGGCACTGAGTCGCTCGCTGAACATCCCGCCTCGATGACCCACGCCGACGTAGACCCGGAGGAGCGGATTGAGTTGGGGATTAGCCCGGCTATGGTACGCATCTCGATTGGCGTCGAACACCCAGAAGACCTGATCGCCGACTTGGCCCAGGCGCTGGAGCGGGTGTAGCGATTGTAGATTGTAGATTGTAGATTGTAGATTGTAGATTGCCGAACATGGCGTCTCACAGGGCTTTCGCGTTCTTGATGATCCGGTCTCGTTTTGGCTACTCCACTGTAGATTGTAGATTGTAGATTGTAGATTGCCGAACATGGCGTCTCACAGGGCTTTCGCGTTCTTGATGATCCGGTCTCGTTTTGGCTACTCCACCTCAGTTCAGAGACAACAACCAAACGTGCAGATCTGTACCCTTGTGGAAAAGCAAAGGCATTGCTACGATAGGGTATGAGGAATATTGCGGTATAACTCCTCATTCAACGAAGAAGAGGTGAGTTATGGCCATCGTGAAGCGCTGCATCTTCAGCCTCGTGCTGGCCTTCATGTTGGGTACGCTTGGTTTGGTCTTGGTGCCTGCCCTTGGGCGGGTGGCGCAACCGTTTTTGTGCGCGGGAGTGCTAGAGCCAGAGACGCGCTTGCGTGGCTTGCAGTTCCGCTGTGTGGCTGCTGCTGATGGTCGGATTACGCCAGTTCCGAGTGAGTTGGTGATTATCTATGCGGTGCCGATCTTAACCTTGATCTTGTTCGTTCCAGTCTATCGTGTCTTGGTTAGCCGTGATCGCCATGCCCAACTGGCCCGTGGTACGATGGCGGAGGATTTGGCCGCAGCCGTGACGGCCCATGCCGAGATCTTGCGTATTCTGCACCAGAGCGCCTTTGGTCGTCCGGGCTTGCTGCGTTCCGCAGAGTTGACGATGATCCTCTGGGTGCATCCGCCCAATGGCCGTCCTTATGAGGCTCAGGTTGCCTGGTTGGTTGATGATGAGAGCCTGAGCCGCATGACGGTTGGTTCGGTGGTGCCGGTGCGGATCAATCCGCGCCGCCCAGAGCATGTCTATCCCGCACAGTCGTGGGCGCATTATGCTTGGTGGCATTAGGAAGAGGTTATGACAGTTACCTACCCGTTTGGCCTCTGGCCAAGTGCGTTGACCCCTCGCCAGATGGCTGCCGGGTTGCGTTTGACCGATGTACAGTGGGATAGTGCGGGCCAGACGTTGGTCTGGCGCGAGGCGCGTGATGGGCGTGGCACGCTCTGGGCGATGGATTTGGCGACGCCTGATGCGCCCTATGAGTTGACGCCTGGTGATTTGACGGTGCGTGGTCGGATTGGCTATGGCGGTGGCGATTTTACCGTCGGCAGTGGGCTGGTGGTCTTTGCTGAGGGCAACAGCGGGCGGCTCTTTGTGCAGCAGGTGGCCGGTGGTATGCCTCGGGCGCTGACGCCCGCCTTTGGGGCTGCGGCTGATCCCGCCCTTGCGCCCGATGGCCGCCATCTGCTCTTTGTCCATGCCTATGAGGATCAGGATTGCATTGCGGTGGTGGATAGCGCCGGGAAGCATTGGCCCCAACGCTTGGCACAGGGCCACACGTTCTATATGTGGCCCTGCTGGCACCCTAGTGGGACAAAAGTGGCCTTTGTGGCTTGGGATCATCCCAATATGCCTTGGGATGGCAGCCTGCTCTATCTCGCTGATCTTGATTTTGTTGGTAGGCTGCCGGTGCTCCGCAATGCGCGGGTGGTGGCTGGTGGGCCTACAACGAGCATCTTTCAGCCCTGTTTTGCCCCTGATGGCCACCATTTGGCCTTTGTCTCTGACCAAGATGGCTGGTGGCAGATCTATTTGCTTGATCTGAATACGGGTAAGCAGCATCAGTTGACTACCGGGGCCGCCGAGCATGGTGAGCCTGCGTGGGTCTATGGTATGCGTACCCTGGCGTGGAGCTATGATGGCAAGGCGTTGGCCTTTTTACGCAATTGGGGCGGTCTGCGCCAGTTGTGCCTGCAACCGTTGTCCGATGGCCCGTTGCAGGTCTTGAGTGCCGACACAGGCTATCGCTGGTTCAACCAGTTGGCGGCAGCCCCCACCACCACCGCCTTTGCCTCCCTTGCCTCCTCGTCGGTGGTGCCGCCCCAGGTGATTGTGACCGATACCAGTGGGACGCGCAGTATCCGACGGAGCGCCAGTGAACTCTTGCCCGCTACAGCATTGGCTGTGGCCCATCCGGTCGAATGGTCGGTGGGCGAGGCGACGGTCTACGGGCTACTCTCGCTGCCACCGGGCTATACGCCCAACGGCGTGGGCCCCCGTCCCCCTGCGGTCATCTTGATCCATGGCGGCCCGACTGGGCAAGCGACGGCGGCCTACAGCAATGAGGTGCAATTCTTTGCAACGCGGGGCTACGTGGTGCTTGAGGTAAACCACCGTGGCAGCAGTGGCTACGGACGGGCCTATGCTCAGGCGCTGCGTGAGGCGTGGGGCGTGCTGGATGTGGAAGATGCGGCCAGTGGGGCACGCTATTTGGGCGATGCAGGCATCGCCGATCCCGACCGCATGGTGCTGATGGGCGGGAGCTCCGGGGGCTATACGGTACTTGAAACCCTCGCGCAGCACCCGGAACTCTTCTGTGCCGGTATTTGCCGCTACGGCGTGGTCAACCTCTTCAGCCTGGTGGCCGATACCCACAAGTTTGAAGCCCACTACCTCGATGCGCTACTGGGCCCCTTGCCTGAGGCGGCAGCCCGTTACCGCGAGCGTTCACCCATCTTTCACAGCGAACGCATCAGAACTCCGCTGGCCATCTTCCAGGGTGCCGAAGACAAGGTCGTGCCACCTGATCAAGCCGAAGCGCTTGTGGGTGCCTTGCGGCGTCACGGCGTACCGCACCACTACCACCTCTTCCCCGGCGAAGGCCACGGCTGGCGGCGCAGCGAAACCATTGTGGCCTACTACCAAGCAATTGAACGCTTCCTGCGTGAGCATGTGGTGTTTGCATGAGTGAAGCTCCTCGCCTATCCGCTGGTGTCTGCCTGCAACCAGGCCAGTGTGCGCTGAAAGGCTTCGCGTTCGCTGATTGGTGGTGTGTAGGCGAGATCGCGGGCGGCGTTGCTGCCGTTGAAGTAGAAGTCGCGGCATGTGGAGGTGACGATGTAGCGCGTGAGGGCGATGGCGCGACTGCGTCTGAGTTGGGCCCAACCCTCCATCAGGATGGCAAGGATGTAGGCAATAGGAAAAGGGATCGCCCGTTGCGCTGTGGGCAGGCCCATTGCCCGTGGGAAGGATTCCACAAAGTCGAAGAAGTTGTGTGCCGGGTGATCGATGATGAAGTAGGGTTTTCCCGCTAGGGGCGAACCAGTGCCAAGGCGTTCGGCAGCGCACAGGTGGGCGTGCGCGGCGTTCTCGACATAGACATGGTTGAAGCGTGCCCGCCCGTCGCCTATCCGTAGCATGCGTCCTTGACGGGCCATAGCGACAATCGTAGGTAGCCGGTAGACATCGCCCGGCCCGTAGACGCCTGCAAGACGCAGGGCGCAGGTTGTGAGCCCGTTCTGGCCATGTGCCGCTAAGACGGCCTGCTCGGCAAGCATCTTGGTCTGGCCGTAGTCGTCGAGGTGGCGTCGGGCATAGGGCAGGCGCTCATCGCCTGCGCGGATCGGGCTCCCATCAAAGACTACATCAATCGAACTGGTATAGATCAGGCGTGTGCCGGGTTGGGCGCAGCATGCGTCAATCACATGGCGCGTGCCCTGCACATTGATCGCGTAGAGCACCTCACGGTTGCCAGCGCGCCAGTCTACCATTGAGGCGCTGTGGAAGACTGTGCCTACCCCGGCGCAGGCGCGCTGCACTGCGCTCCGATCGCGCAGATCGCCTAGTATGAACTCAACGGGCAGAGCATAGAGCGGCTGACGATCAAAGACGCGCACGGTGTAGCCCGCTGCCAAAAGTTGCTGAACGAGGTGCTGGCCAACGAAGCCGCTACCACCAATAACCAGACAGAGATCATGCTGCATGCAAGGCTGCCTCTAGGTCGGCATAACTACGGATGTTTGACAGATCGATGTTGAGCGCAACCATTGCTTCAGCCACCTCAGGGCGCACACCGACTAAGCTGGCATGGGCGCCAAGCAGGGATACTTGTTGCACCAAGGCAAGCAGCCCCTGGGCTACCTGTTGATCCAGCAGTGGTATGCCACTCACATCAAGTAGAACGCGCCGCGCTTGGGAATGTTCGATGCCTTGGAGGACGCGCTGCTGCAAGATTTGGATGCGTTCAGCATCAAGGAGACCCACCAGCGGCACCACAAGGGTCTTGCGATCAACCGGCAGTAGTGGCACACTAAGTTGTTGAATGATCGTACGCTGGGCCAGATTCTCCTCAAGCAAACGCGCTTGGGTCGCCGCTTGGGCTTGCATGTCAGCCAGAGCGTGTTGCAATGCGCTTGTGCGCTCAACGACACGCTGCTCCAATTCTGCTTGGTTCTGCTCCAACTCCACAGCGCGCTGCTGGCTCTCAGCAAGTGAGGTACGCAACACCTGGCCAAAGCGCAAGACAAAGAAGCCCAGAATCAGGGCAATCACCAGAAAGCCGCCCAAGATGCCGCCCATGTTTTCGCCCTGGGGTGCGGCAATGCCAACCAACGGGACGTGCAAACGCTCCAGCAGAAAAGCCAGCACAATCCCGGCGCTACTGAGCAGGATGCTCAACACCATGGTAAAACGGTCGGCCAGCAGACCAGCGAGCAGAATAGGGAGGGCAAAGCCAAAGAGGAGCGCCCCTCCGTCGCGCACACCAGTCGTAATCAACAGCAGGCTGAGGGTAAAAATCAGGCCAACACAGGTGAGCAGCGCGGCCCGCGCAAAGCGTCCCTGATGCAGCAGCCAGATGCCAACAAGGGCAACCGGGATGGTCAGCCAGACCAGTGCGATCACGATGAGGGCATCGGCGAGGGCAATTGGGGCCAACAGAGCTACAAAAGCGCCAAAGAAGGCAATGAGTAGCAACGCTAAGAGGAGCGATTGCACCAACAAGGCTTGTTGCCGCTCGGAGGGGTTGCTATAGGGTAGTTGAGCTAACCATGCTTTGAGCTTGTTAGGATGCATAATATGCATGATAGCATACAAGGTGTACCTATTGGCGGCAAAGCCGCCAATAGGATTTAGGATGTGCGAGGGAACCAGGTTCCCTCGCATGCTCCGCTGTGAGGGTGCGCGAGGGAACCAGGTTCCCTCGCATGCTCTGCTGTGAGGGTGCGCGAGGGAACCAGGTTCCCTCGCATGCTCTGCTGTGAGGGTGCGCGAGGGAACCAGGTTCCCTCGTATGTTCCGCTGTGAGGGTGCGCGAGGGAACCAGGTTCCCTCGCATGCTCTGCTGTGAGGGTGCGCGAGGGAACCAGGTTCCCTCGTATGTTCCCGCCACACGGCGGATTAACAAGCAGGCGGTAGCCCTAAACAAAAAAGAAGCCACTATGCAAACCAAAAAACGCGATCTGGCTGAGATCATTCTGCGGAATACGATCTTCATGACCGTGGCCGGTTGGATTCTTAAGCTCGCCAATTTCTTTTACCTCATTGTGGTCATTCGTCTGCTGGGTGAGCATGGCTATGGACAATACGCGACCGTGCTGGCTTTTGTGGGCATGTTTGGGGTTTTCTTTGAACTAGGCATGACCCAGTATGTGGAGCGGAGCTTGGCGCGGGGCGAGGGCACAATCAGGGATCTGTTGGGCAACCTGATTGCCTTACGTCTGCTGCTGGCCCTCGCGGCGCTCTTGGTCTTGCCGCCGGTTGCGCTCCTCTTCGGCTACGAGCCGATCCTGATCACAGGGGTCTTGATCTATACCGGAATCTTTGTGCTGGCGGCCTTCTTAATGCCGCTTATCTCGATCTTGAACGCCTCCGAACGCTTTGATGCGGTAGCTTCATTGCAGGTACGCTCGCAGTTGCTCGGCATCGGTGCTGGGCTCACCGTCTTGCTGCTGGGCAGCGGCTTTTTGGGGTTGCTCTGGGTAGGTTACTTGGTGCTACCGCTGCAAATCCTGATGACCCTCCAATCAATTCGGCGCTTGGGGATCGGGCCGTTGCAGGTGAAGTTGCAGGTACGTGAATGGCCGCTCTTGCTGAAAGCGGGGGTGCCCTTCGGCCTCACATCGCTGGCCCTGACCTTCAATTTCCACGCCGATACGGTGATCCTGAGTGCGCTACGCAGCAGCAGTGAGGTGGGGTGGTACAGTGCGGCCTACGGACTAATCTTTAAGCTGGTGGCAATTGCCGATGGTCTGCTGCTCACCATGACCCCCTCGTTGGCCCGTGAACACATCACCGACCCGGAGCGGGTGCGGGTTTGGACGAGCGAAACGGTTACGTGGTTGCTCTTCTTTGGCCTACCTGCAGCGGTGGGCTTGAGCATCTTAGGCACACCAATTGCAATCCTGCTCTTCGGCGAGTCCTTTGGGCCAAGTGGCCCGGTGCTGATGCTGATTGCATGGGATATTCCGTTGCTGCTCTTTACGGCTTTTTGTGGCAGTACGGCAGTCGCCGTGGGTTTGGAGTGGCCGGCAGCCGCAATTTACCTTGTAAGCACGACACTCAACATTATTCTTAACCTAATTTTTATTCCCATG
The DNA here is from genome assembly GCF_002532535.1 of Candidatus Viridilinea mediisalina. Lineage (GTDB taxonomy): Bacteria > Chloroflexota > Chloroflexia > Chloroflexales > Chloroflexaceae > Viridilinea > Viridilinea mediisalina. Next base: position 50,697 of record NZ_NQWI01000010.1, on the reverse strand, counting down.
TATGGTATCATGGCGGCAGCAGCCATAACCGTCTTTACCGATGGCGTAAGTGCCATCCTGTTTCTTTGGCTTTTAGGCGGGCGCATGCAGTTTACCCGCATCGCCTCGCGCATGTTCCGCATCGTCGTTGCCTCGGCCATCATGGGGCTCGCCGTACTTCTGATGAGCGGCTTTAATCTTTTTGTGGCCATGTTCACAGGCGTGTTCGTCTATGGCGTGTTGGCACTTGCCTTGCGCCTGATTGATCAGCAGCAACTGCGTCAGGGCATAGCGAAATTTAGGAAATAATGAGTGGCATCTTCGGTTACCTAAGCAACCAGACAGTGCCTACGCTCCAGACCATCATTGCAACCATAGGCCAACGCATGCGCCATGGCGCACAACAACAGGTGGAGCATGCCGTAGTGCAACCAACGGTAGCGTTGGGGCGCGTACATCTCGGCAAGCTCAACCAGCAGGCCCAGCCAGCCCGTAGCGCCGATGGGCGCATGTGGCTCTGGCTGGTGGGTGAGTTCTATTTCCAGCATGAGCAGCGGCGCATGTTGGAAGCCGAGGGCTTGCTGGAATTTGGCGCTGATGATGCGGCCCTGGCGCTCGCTATGTTTCGCTATGCCGGTGTTGAGGGCATTGCCCAGCTCAATGGTGCTTTTACATGTAGTGTATGGGATGAAAACAACGCTACACTCTGGCTGATCAATGATCGCTATGGCCTCTACCCCCACTACTACGCCCATGTGGCTGGGCGTCTGGTCTTTGCACCCGAAATAAAGGGCGTGTTGGCTGTGCCAGAGGTGCCGCGCCGGGTGAACGAGACGGCCCTAGCGGAATTTTTGCGCTTCCAACAACTGCTTGGCGAGAAGACATGGATCGAGGATGTCCATCTACTGCCACCAGCAACCATCGCAAGCTACCAACCGGCCAGCGATCAGTTCGCGTTGCGGCGCTACTGGGATTGGGATCGCATTGGTAGTCTGCCCACAATCAGTTTTGATGAAGCGGTGGAGGAGGCCAGTTGGCGCTTTCAGCAGGCCATTGATCAGATGTTGCGCCCCCCCTTGCGCCCGGGCATTTTTCTAAGCGGAGGGTTAGATGGACGCATCATTCTCGCCTTTTGCCAGGGGCGCGGCACGTTGCCCACCTGCACCTTTGGGGCCCCCAACAGCCGCGATGTACGCTATGCCAGCAAATTGGCGCAGATTGCCGCAGTGCCCCACCGCTGGTTCCCGCTGCACGATGGCCATTGGGTACTCCAATACCACCAACTGCACCTCGCGCTCACCGAGGGTATGCATAGCTGGATGCACGCCCATGGTATCAGCATGCTGCCCCACGTGGCTCAGGAGTTTGATGTCAACCTGAGTGGTTGGGATGGTGGTACAACCATGGGGGGCTTTGCGGTACTGGAGGATTATGCGGGCGACCGCTTCTACCGCTATCCGCCCGATGAGGCCAGTTTAGCCACCCGCATGTTTGAGGCTTTTTGTCAGCAGGTGACCTGGCCGGGCATGCAGGAGGGCGAAGCGTTGGCGTTGCTCACGGGGGCTGGGCGCGAGCGGCTACGTGGGCGGGCTTTTGAATCATTGTGCAGCGAACTGGCCCGTACTAGCCACTACCGCCCCGAACATCGCAGCGACTACTTTATACTGCTGAACCTGATTCGTCGCAGCCTACAGAACCAGATTATTACCCAACGTTCGGCGCTTGAAGTTCGCTGCCCCTATTTTGATTATAACTTCGTTGAATTCATGTACAGCCTACCCGACGCCATCCGCAACCAGAAGAACCTGCGGCGGGCCATCCTCACCCGTCGCAGCCCCCAGTTGGCGTTGGTGCCCTACGAAAAGGACGACCGCTTGCCCCATAGCAACCCATGGTTGCGCGAGGGCGACGGCCTGCTACGCCGTGGGGCTGCATGGATCAATCGGCGTTACCAGCGTCTCTTTCCCCCATCCCCGCGTCTCTACGCCGACTATGAGGAGTATCTGCGCAGCTCGCTACGTCCTTGGGCTGAGAGCATCCTCTTCGATCAGCGCACCCTTGCACGCGGTCTCTTTGAACCCAGCATGGTGCGCTCGCTCTGGACGCAACACCTCGCAGGCGACCAACTCTGGACGATTGGCAAGATCGCTCCGCTTATGAACATCGAGTTGGTGTTGCGCCATTTGGTAGATGAAGCTGAATGAAAAAGGAGAGAGACGATGAGCCATGATGTCTATGGTGTCCACCTGATGCTACGTGTGGCCGAGATTGCGAACCGTGATGCCTTGAACAATGAACAGCATGTCGAACAGTTCCTCGTTGATGTGGTTCACACCTTGGGCATGCGCGTCTTGGCCGGGCCGCTGATGGCACGCGAAGAGGGGCCGCCCGAATTGCAGGGCTGCTCAGGGGTCATCATTCTCTACGAATCGCATGTAGCAATCCATACCTACCCCTGTTTAGGTGAGGCGTTCATTGATGTCTTTTCATGCAAAGCATTTGATACAACCCTGGCCGAAGCGGTAATTGAACGCTACTTTGGGAGCTATGCGGTGGTTGAGCGTGCGATTGCCGACCGTGGCATCCATTGGGGGCGTGATGTTGAGCGTGAGTTGGCTGCATGGCAACAGCGTCGAGTGGGGGAGCAATAGGGAAGCATACAAAAACGAGGAGATCGGGAATAGGTTTGAGGCATCAGGATGCGCTGGAAGCGCCTAACGTGTCATGTAGCCTAAAACTATTCTTAATCTAAACATATCATGAACATCCTTATCACAGTACATGGCTACCCACCAGGGCATCAAGGCGGGGCGGAACGCAGAGCCGAGCGCACGGCGCGGGCAATGCGCGAGCGGGGCCACGAGGTTGCAGTCTTGGCGATTGCTACCGATAATGCGCCGCATGACGATCTGCGCTTCCATGATCGCATTCACGAGGGCGTACCAGTACGCGAAATCGCCTTTAATGGTGGGGCGAATCATGATCCGTTTCGCTGGAGTTATGATCATCCTGAATTGGCGCTCTTGGCTGGTGATTTTATTGATACCATGAAACCAGAGTTGATGCACCTCTTTAGTGGCTATCTCTGGGGTGCAAGTGCGCTCGAAGCGGCCACCGAGCGCGGTATACGGACGATTGTTGATCTGACCGACTACTGGTGGTTGTGCCATCAGATCAATCTGTTGACTCCAACGGGCGAGCGCTGCGCTGGCCCCGATCCGGCGCAGTGTGCCCGTTGTTATGCGGAGCAGCAGCGGCGTTTTCGCATTCCGGCGCGCATTGTGCCTAAAGTAACCAACTACGCATGGTCTATGCTCCAGCCTGAGAGTTCGCTGGGGCGGATGTTTGGTCTGCCCGCCCAAGCGCAGCGGGCAGAGCGTTTGCTTGCGGCGTTGGCCAAGGTGGATCGCATGCTGGCCCCCTCACACTTCTTGGCCGACTTCTATGTGCGCCATGGCATCAATAAGGCCAAGATCAGCGTCTGCCGCCAGGGGGTCGAGTTGCAGCAGTGTGTGATCCGCAAGGCAGCCTCAGCGTTGCGCGTCGGCTATATTGGCCAAGTAAAACCGCATAAGGGCGTTGATCTGCTCTTGGAGGCGTGGAAAATGCTCACCGGCCCGCGCCCACGTCAACTGTCACTCTATGGCTCTGCGGCGGGCCATCAGCACTATGGCATCAATCTGGAGCAGACTCTGGGTGATCTCGCTGATGCCACATGGCACGGCACCTATGCGGGCAATGAGGTGTGGAATGTGTTGGCTCAACTTGATGTGGTAGTCATTCCTTCCCGTTGGGTCGAAAATAGCCCCAATAGTATCCTTGAAGCGCAAGCAGTTGGCGTGCCCGTGGTTGGCTCAAATCTGGGTGGTATTGCCGAATTGATTGAACATGAGCGCAACGGGTTGCTTTTTGAGGTTGATAATGCGGCTGATTTGGCCCGCAACCTGCAACGTCTGCTTGATGAACCCGAACTCCTTCCCCGCTTGCAAGCTCAAGCCTTGCCTTTCCGTAGCCACGAGTCGGTTATGGACACATTGGAGCAGATCTATCATAACACGCTGAAGTTGCATACAACGAGCCAATACCGCATGGTTGGGGCTGTGGTACCATAGAGTAACTATGCAACAACTCTCCCGGACGATCTTACGCAATTCAGCCTTTGGCCTGGCTGCACAGATTGCGATTAAGATTCTTTCATTTGCCTTTACGGTCTTGATTATCCGTAATTTAGGAGCAAATGATTTTGGTCAGTACGCTGCGGTGATTGGCTTCGGGACGGTTTTTCTCTTTATTGCTGATCTCGGCTTGGCACCGTATACGGTGCGTGAAGTCGCGCGGCTACGCGATAAGCCAGAGGGTCCGGAGCAGATCCGGGCCCTCTTTGCTGATCTGTTGGCCCTACGCCTGATCCTGGGGCTGCTTTCGGGCATTATGGTGATCAGCGCCGCCGTGCTGACCGGACGGCCCACCTTGATGATCGGCGCGATTGCGCTCAATTCGCTCACTGTGTTGATCTATGCCATCCACGGGAGCAGCGAGGCGTTGCTCTCAGGCTATGAGCGGCTCGATCTGACCTCTGGCTTGCGCGTGGTAAACCAGTTGGTCTTTGTGATCGTGGGGGCAATTGCGCTCTGGCTCGGCTTTGGCTACTATGGGCTGATCATTGCCACCATGATCGGCGTGGCCGTCATGACCCTGCTGGTGGTGCGGGCGGTGTTAGCCCTGGGGGTGCGGCCTAGCTATATCACGCCAAGCCGCTGGTTCCCCTTGTTGCGTGCGGCCTTTCCCTTTGGGGTGATTGGGCTGACCCTGGGGCTTTCCTATCGCTTCGATACGGTGCTACTCAATATCTATAGTGGCGATGTGCCCACAGGCCATTATAATGCTGCCTATAACCTGATCTTCGCCCTCGTCACCCTCTCCAACGTCCTCAATACCGCCCTCTACCCCTCGCTCTCGCGCCAAGCGGTGCGCGATCCCTCCAGCCTCCCGCTGGTCTATGAACGGCTCTTGCGCTACCTGCTGATTGTGGCGCTCCCGATTGCCGTAGGCGGCTTCCTGCTGGCCGAGCCATTGGTGGCACTACTCTTTGGTGCCGAGTATGGCCCCACCGCCCCACTGCTGGCGATCTTGATCTGGGTGCTGCCACTCATGTTCCTAACCGAATTCTTGGGCTATGTGGTGGTCATCTCTGGGCGCGAGGCGCGGGTCGCCCGGGCGGTAATCATGAGTAGTAGTGTGAATATTGTAGCTAACTTGCTCTTTATTCCAATCTATGGAGTTTGGGCCGCAGCAATTATTACGGTCGTCACCGAGTTCGTTCTGTTGGTACAATACCTCTGGATGCTCCGCGATATGTTGGGCCAATTGCGCTGGGGGGCGATGCTACGCACCTTGGTTGCATTGAGCGCTATGACTCTGCTGGTCTGGCTGGTGCGCGATTGGCCAGTTTTGTTGAGCATCGCCTTGGGCGGCGGACTCTATGGAGCGATCTTGTTGCTGCTGCGCGTCGTTGGGCCGGATGAAGTCGCCTTTGTGCGTGCGCTGCGTGGGCAGTGAGGTTGAGAGGTCCAGAGGATTTCACCACAGAGACACAGAGAACACAGAGAGGCGTGTAGCACCACAATCACCTACTTTCTACTTTCTATCTTTCCTAACTTCCTAAGACATGAATATTCTCCTAGCTATTCATCATTTCCCGCCGAGCTATAGTGCTGGCGCGGAGTTATACACCTATCGCTTGGCGCTGTGGCTGGTGGCTCATGGCCATACAGTGCAGGTGGTTTGCATAGAGACGCTTGCTGATGATCAGGCGGCGGGGGTACGGGCCGAGTATGAAGTCTACCAAGGCATTCCGGTCTGGCGCTTGCACTTGGGCTTGCGCGGCGCACATCCCGAATGGCCCTATAAGAATCCGATGGTAGCCGCATGGTTGGCAGAGCATCTGTGCAGCGAGCGCCCCGATCTGTTGCACCTGCACAGTGGCTACCTGATTGGCGCAGGGGTGCTGGAGGTGGCCCACGCGCATGCGCTGCCCAGCATGGTGACTCTGCACGACTACTGGTTTCTTTGCCCGCGCATTACGCTACTGCGCGGCGATGACGAGGTGTGCCACGCCATTCCCGAAAATCCGGCGGGCTGTGCCTGGTGCTTGCGCCTCGAGCAACGCCGCCACCGCCTGCCCGACCGTTGGAGCCACGGGGCGGCGGGTTGGGCCTGGATGGCGCTGGCGAGTCGCCCTGAGGCGGGGCAGCAGGCGGCGCGGCGCGCCTATGTACAGCAGACGTTGCGCTTGGCCCAGATGGCTATCGCCCCTTCGCGCTTCTTGGCCGGGCGCTTTGCGGGCCTCATTGACCCAGAACGGCTGCGGGTGGTGCGCCTGGGTATGGATGCACAAGGGCTGAGTAACGCCGCGCCACCCTTCACTAGTCCAACCCTGCGCTTGGCCTATATCGGCCAGATTGCGCCCCATAAAGGTGTCCATGTCCTGATTGAGGCTCTGCAGCGCCTGCCCCAAAGCGGACGGCCCCTCAGCCTCGCCCTCCATGGCGGGCTCACCAGCTTCCCTGCCTATGTGCGGCAACTCAAAGCCCAGATACGTAACGATCCGCGCATCACCCTAGCCGGCCCCTTTAGTAGCGATCAGGCCGCAACAGTCTTGGGGGCAGCCGATGTGGTTGTGGTACCCTCGATCTGGTACGAAAATAGCCCCCTCGTCATCCTCGAAGCCCATGCCAGTGGCCGCCCAGTGATCACATCAGCCCTGGGCGGCATGGCCGAACTGGTACACAACGAGGTAGACGGGCTCCACTTCCGCCCCGGCGATGCGGGTGACCTCGCACGGCAGATCGAGCGCTTACGCAACGATCCCGCCCTGCTGAACCACCTGCAAGCCGGTATTCGCCCAGCAGTCAGTGTGGATCAGGAAATGCGGCAACTCATGGGCCTGTATGAACAGGTCGTGCAACGTGGCTTCGACAGGCTCAGCCAGCGTCGCGGCGGCTGAGCTTGTCGAAGCCAGCGTCGCGGTGGCTGAGCTTGTCGAAGCCAGCGTCGCGGTGGCTGAGCTTGTCGAAGCCAGCGCGACGCCGCCCATCCCGCCTCCCGGCGGCTTGACAACTCACCCGAAGACGTGTATAGTAGAACATATGAGTACATACGACACCCAACTGCAACCAATAGCAGCCACGAGCGAGCATGATCCTTGGCGCTACGGTTGGCGCTACGTGCGACGGCCTGGTGCGCCCGATGACGCGGAGTTGGAACGTGTGCCCTTAACCCTTGAGGATGTCTTGCACCCCGAAGTGGGAGACTTCATCGTGCATAGTGACCGCCACGAAACCGACCGCATGTACCTGACCCAAGTCCTCCGCGCCCACCTGGAGCCACATGGGTCAGCCATTGTGCTCAGCGATGTACGGGTCGCTTGGGATCATGCCGAACTCCGCGCCCACGGCCCTGATGTGATGGTCATTCCTGGGCCAACGACGCGCCAAGACTGGAGTACCTTTGATGTCACTGCGGAGGGGCATCGTCCAGCCTTGATCATTGAGATCACCTCACCAGATACACGCAACAATGATCTTGCGATCAAAGTGGAACACTACGCGCTCGTCGGGGTTGCCCAGTATGTAATTGTGGATGCCATACCACGCAAAAAACCGCGCCAACTCCGTCTCATCGGCTATACCCTCGTTGGTGATCGCTACCACATGCAGGCGTGTGATGCCAATGGGCGGCTCTGGCTTGACGTTGCCCAACTCTGGCTGGGCGTGCGCGACGATCATGTCGTCTGTTTTGACCAACAGGGCAACGAGTTGGGCGACTACCTTGCGGTTGTCCAAGCAGCCGAAGCGGCCATCATGCGCGCCGATGCTGCCGAAGTGCGCGCCGCCACCGCTGAAACACGCGCCGCTACCGCTGAAACACGCGCCGCTACCGCTGAAACACGCGCTACCTACGAAGCACAAGCGCGAGCCGAGGCCGAGGCTGAACTCGAAGCGTTGCGGGCCGAATTGCGCCGCCTACGTGGGGCGTAGTCCGTTGGGGAGCAGAATCCTTGGGTTCGTAGGCTGCCTCGCGGTGGCTTCGACAGGCTCAGCCACCGATCCCGCACTCTCGCCGAGAGGCTTAAGAAAAAACACCACCACCATGAATCGACCTCGCGTAGCCATTCTGGTTCTCTGCTATAACGGCAGCAGCGATACGCTGGCATGCCTTGCTTCATTGCGCCAACTCGACTACCCCCAGGCCGATGTGATTGTTCTCGATAATGCCTCACAAGACGACACACCGGCCAAGGTGCGGGCTGCCTTTCCAGAGGTGCAGGTAATCGAACATGGCGCGAATCTGGGCTTTGCAGCGGGTAACAATGTGGGCCTGCGTTATGCCTTGGCCCAGGACTATGCCTATGCGCTGCTGCTCAACAACGATACCGAAGTGGCCCCCGATTTCCTGAGCCTGCTCGTGGACGCCGCTGAGTCCGATCCACAGGTGGGGGCGTTGGGGCCAATGATCTACTACTACGATGCCCCGACGCGCATCTGGTCGGCAGGCGGGCAGATTGATTGGCTGCGTGGCATCTGCAGCATGGCGGGCGAGGAGGAGGACACGGGGCAGTATGCGCGGTCCCGCACGGTGGATTTTGTGACCGGCTGTGCTCTGCTGATGCGCCGTAACGCCCTCGAACGGGTGGGGCTGCTGGATGAGCGCTTCTTTATGTATTTTGAAGAGAGTGAATGGTGTGTGCGCGTCGCCCGCGCTGGGTTGCACATCCGCTTCGTGCCCCAAGCGCGCGTCTGGCATAAAATCCCGCTCAATGCACGCTTCGATAAAGAGTATCTGGCCTACTACATGACGCGCAACCGCCTGCTCTTTTTGCGCGCCACCGGCGCACCCTGGCGCACCTGGTTGCATGCGCTCATTCTGCAAGACCTGCGTACCTATGCCAGCCTTACGCTTCGCCCCAAGTGGCGGACCCGCAGCGGGCGGTTAGGCATGCGCTTGGCATGGCGCGATTTCTGGCGCGGCAGCTTTGGGCCGATTGATCTGCAAGAGTTTTCAGGTTTATAATAGGGTTTCTTAGCTTGCTCCAAACCTACGTTGTTCGTTCGTGTTGGCGGCGCAGCCGCCAACACGAACGAACAACGTTCTTCGGGCGCGGCTTCGCTGCACCCGATCCCCCACCGATCTGTATCATTAGGATTACCATGCTCGACTTTACCAGCTACCTGCGCCCCCACGAGGTTGAGGCGGCGCTGCACGCCTTTGCCGCTGCCTATCCGCAACTCTGTACGCTCCAGTCCCTTGGCCAGAGCCACGAGGGTCGTCCTATCTGGTGCGCTACCCTGACCAATCAGGCCACTGGTGCCGATACGACCAAGCCCGCCTTTTGGCTCGATGCTAATCTCCATGCGACAGAAGTGACTGGCTGTATGGGGGCGTTGCATGCCATTCAGACCATTCTGCAACGCTATGGCCATGATCCCCGTGCCACCCAGTTGCTCGATCAGCGGGCCTTGTATATTGTGCCCTGCCTCAATCCTGATGGCATGGAACAGGCACTCACGTCGCCGGTCTATGTGCGCTCTGGAACGCGGCGCTACCCCTATACCGACGAGCGCGATGGCCTCTATCCCGCTGATATTGATGGTGATGGCCTGATCGTGGAGATGCGCGTGCCTGATCCCGATGGCGGCTGGAAGGTGAGCGAGCATGATCCGCGCCTGATGCGCCGCCGTGGCCCTGATGAGGTGGGCGGCACCTATTACCGCGTCTACAAAGAGGGGCTGATCCGCAACTATGATGGCCAGCAGGTCAAAATTGCCCCCCCCGCACAGGGTCTCGATTTTAACCGCAACTACCCCTACGTCTGGCAGCCCGAAGGCGAACAGCGTGGGGCCGGCCCCTACCCCGGCTCCGAGCCAGAGGTGCGCGCCGTCATTGCGTTTCTCACTAGCCACCTCAATGTGAGCTGTGCTATCGCCTACCACACCTTCTCTGGCGTGCTGTTGCGCCCGTATGCCGATAAAGCCGATGACCAGATGGCGATTGAAGACCTCTGGACCTACAAGGAGATTGGCGAGCGCGGCAAGCAACTCACCGGCTACCCCCACCTCTCCGTCTACCACGGCTTTCGCTACCACCCCCGCGAGATCATGAGTGGTGCCTTCGACGATTGGGCCTACCATCAACTTGGGATCTTTGCCTGGACCGTTGAACTCTGGGATATGATTGGCGAGGCGGGCATCAAGGAGCGCGATTTTATCGCTTGGTTGCGCGAGCATCCCGAAGAGGACGACCTGAAGCTGTTGCGCTGGAACGATGAACATTTGGAGGGCAAAGGTTTTGTGAACTGGCGGCCCTTTGAACACCCGCAACTCGGCCCAGTCGAGATCGGAGGCTGGATCGAACGGCGCACCTTTGGCAATCCACCCGAAAAGTTCTTGTTGAAAACACTGGAACCCAACACCGAGTTTGTCATCGCCCACGCGCTCATGACCCCGCGTCTCGAAGTGCGCGAACCGGAAGTGACCGCACTCGGCGGCGATCTCTACCGTGTCCGGGTACTGATTGCCAACAGTGGCTACCTCCCCACCTACGGCAGCAAACGGGCCCAAGCGGCCAAGGTGGTGCGCCCGATTGAAGTGCAACTCACCCTGCCCAACGAGGCCAGCCTCGTCACCGGCGAGCTACGCCAAGAGCTTGGCCAACTCGAAGGTCGCGCCAACAAACGCGCCCTCTGGGGAGCCAACTACCCCACCGACAACCTACGTCGCCTCGAATGGACACTACACGCCCCCCAGGGCGGATCGCTCACCATCTGCGCCCGAAGCCAGCGCGCCGGGCACGCTGAGGTGAGCATGGTGCTTGGGCGGTGAGAGGTAGAGATGCAGAGAATTGAACCACAGAGGCACAGAGAACACAGAGAGGAAGGAATGTAGCATGGTTGGCACTCCCTTCGTTCCAACCTCTGTGTCCTCGGTGCCTCTGTGGTTCAATCCTCGGTACCTCTTCACGTTGGTCTTAAAGCCATGCTTCCTGCCCAACGAGCCCAATCGAGACTTCACGCGTGAGGTGCTGGCGAAAGCGTTGAAGGTTGATATGGCCTAGGGCTAGGCCACGGGCAAAGATGGTCGTAGACTGCGTGCCAACGTTGCCTCCCATATCCATCACGAGCGGAATAAAGACCGCCGCCGCCAGCACTGCCGCCAACACCTCCTCAAAGCTATCGATCAGACCACCCACGGCCAAGCCGCCCATCAGCGTCACGAACAAGAAGACGATCCGTACCCGCACGGGGTACCAAATCGGCCCCTGCGTGAGCCGTTTGCTGTAGATCTCATCGCGGTTGCGCGTAACATCGCCCACACCAGCCTTCTGGTACATCGTCTCGGAGGTGTCGCGCTCGATCAGATCAAGCGCATCATCAAAGGTCACCGCCCCAACCAGACGCTCTTCGCTATCTACGACTGGAATGGCAGGTAAGCCGCTAAACTTGAGCATGCGGGCCGCATCCATCTCCGGTGCGGTAGCGCGGACAAAAAGGCCCGTCTCGGTCAAGCGCCTTCGACTTCTCAAGCAAGCGGAAGATTGCTACGCGCGCCCGCGGATCGAGCGCACTCAAGGCGTTCGCAAGCTCAATCATGGCCATATTGTTGGCAATGCTCTTGATCTCTTCGGGCGAGCGACGGGCGAACGGGGGGTTGGTTACTGTCCACATTGCACTACTCCGTTTCCAGGCGGCGAGGCCGCATAAAGCAAGTAACAACCGACATAAGCTTGGCAAGCATGCCCACGTGGGCCAACGGGCGATCAGTGATGGTTCGGGGCTTCAATGCCTGCTGCGGCGCATCATCGCGCAGGAAGTGGGGGCGTGTCCGCTGCTGCACCTGGCTATAGGTAGCGGTCAGGTTGCCGTTGGGGTCTCGTGTCCAGCACCTATGGGCTGGCGCGGGTGCTGCCGGTAAGGGCTCGCGACACGCAGATTGTCAGCGCAGCAGTGCGCCTATGACCCGATTGATCGTCGTCCATTACCGTCCCTTCTTCCCAATCCAAAACGCCCCTCGGCACAAGCCAGAGGGGCGCAATTGAGCATGAAACTCGCACGCCTCCCCCCTGGTTGAGCTTAAGCCCGCCCACAACGTAGCGAAGTTTCGCAGTCATGTTAGCAAACCCCTTAAGCCGAGGATTGCCGTCTACCCCTTAGCGTCTCTCGACGGTTCGGAGCAATGACCTGTGTTCGTGAGCGCGCCGCGCCTAACGAAGGAGCGTCGCAACAAATTGTTGAACCTTCGACATAATTAGCGTGTGAAGGAGTGTTTGTCAAGCCTCAATTTGGCGCAAGGTGGCCCACAGGTGGGCCACATCCTCTTGGCTGGTCGTTTCGGCACCGAGGCTCACCCGACACATCCAGCGCCCATCAAGCACCGCTGGGGTGAGCAGCGCAACACCTGAGTTGTTGATCTGTCCGATCCATGCGAGCGTGTGCCGATCCAGTTCCTCGCCCTCCAAACCAGGGGGTTCATGGCGGATACAGACGGTCTGCAGATGCACCGGGTTGAGCCGTACCCAGTTGGGGGTGGCATCCACCTGTGCAGCCAGCCACTGGGCAAGGGCGAGGTCGCGCCGTAAGCGTGTGCGGAGCGCTTCTGCCCCCTCTAGCCGCAACATAAACCAGAGCTTCAGCGCACGCATGCGCCGCCCCAGAGGAATACCCCAATCACGATAGTTGGTCACCGTGCCATCGGCGCTGGTCTGGAGATAGCTCGGATTGGTAGACATAACCCGCACAAGGTGTTGCGGATCGCGCACATAGTAGAGTGAGCAGTCAAAAACCACGCCGAGCCACTTGTGCGGATTGAGCACCAGGCTATCAGCCTGCTCGATGCCTTCCCACATCCAACGACATTCGGGCAGAATCATGGCCGAGCCGGCCATAGCCGCATCAACATGGAGCCAGAGGCCATGCTGGCGGCACAGAGCCGCAATCTCTGCCAATGGGTCTAGCGCCGTACTCACCGTGGTGCCGATGGTCGCAACCACGGCACAGGGGCGGTAGCCCTTGGCGAGATCGTTGGCTAGAGCCTCAGCAAGCAGGTCGGGGCGTAGGGCATAGGTTTCATCGGTCTCAATTGGGCGCAGATTGGCCCGTCCAAAGCCCGCCAAGAGTGCAGCCTTCTCCACAGAACTGTGGCTCTGGCCGGAGCAGTAGACCGTAAGGGGTAACTCTTCAGCCTGAAGGCCGCCACGGCTGGCAGCATAGCTGGTCAGCCGTTCACGGGCACAGATCAGCGCCACCAGCGTGGCGCTACTCGCCGTATCCTGGATGACGCCGTGCCAATTGGCGGAGAGGCCAAGCAAGTGGCGCATCCAGAGGCACATCTGCTCTTCCAGTTCGGTCAAAGCCGGACTAGCCTGCCAATTGAGGCCCAACTGCCCCAGGCCAGCACTCGCCAACTCACCCAACACCGATGCCAAGTTCGCATTGGCCGGAAAATAGCCAAAGAAGCGCGGATGCTGCCAATGGGAGAGGGCGGGCATCATGATGCGCTCAAGATCAGCCACAATGGCGGCAAAGGGCTCTGGCTGCTCCGGCGGTTCAGCGGGCAATTGTGCCCGCACACTACCCGGCTCCACCCGTGACCAGACCGGCAGCGAAGGGGTACGCTCACGGTAGGCAGCAATCCAATCTACCAATTCATGGGCCGCACGCCGAAAATCCTCTGGATGCATAGAAACTCCTCAAAAAAACATTGAAATAATATGAATCAACAACCCCACCAAGCCCGCAACAACCGTACCATTGATCCGAATAAACTGAAGATCACGTCCAAACTGAAGTTCAATCTTGCGTGTCACCTCAGCCGTCTCCCAATCGCGTATCGTCTGGGTCACAAAATCGCCAGCAACGCGGCCATAGCGCCCCACGATATAGCGGGTGAGGTCTTCGGTCCAGCCATCAACCCGTTCGCGCCAATCGGGATCACTTTCGAGTACATCACCGAGGTGGGCCAAACCGCGTGCAATCGAGATGCGCAGGGGCGAATTGGGTGTACTACTCTGCTGGAGCAGCCCCGTCTTCATGTCTTGCCACAGATTACCCGCCATATCGCGCAGAATCGGATGGTTCAACAACTCCTCTTTCAGCGCTTCGCCACGGTTACGCACCTCGGGATCATATTGCAGATTGACGATCCAGCGTTCAAGCGTTTGGGTAAACTGGGCATAGAGGGGATGATCAGGATTTTCACTCAACTCCGCAAGCAGTTTACGCACACCATCAAGCAGACGCTCATAGATCTTCTGGTCAACAATGCGCGGCATCCACGCGGGCAACTCGCCAGCAATGCGTTTACGAATGATCTCCTGATTATCCTCAATCCAATCGGTACCAACCCGCGCCAACTGGAGCAGCACATCACGCTGGCGTTGTTCAACCACCACCATGCCGAGCAGGCGTGCAATCATAGGGGTGGCAGGAATAGCATGAACGCGATCGTTGAGCGTACGCTGAAGCAAGGCTCCCACCTCATCATCATTGGCAACCCGCAGCAAGCCCACAAGGCTCTCAGCGGCGAGATCAGCCACCTGGGCGCTCCGTTCCGGGTGGCGCATCCAGCGTGCCACGCGGCCCGCAACATCCTGGTTACGCAAACGCTGCACAATCCGATCGGGATCAAGGAAATTGCGCTCAATAAAACGCCCAAAGCTCTCAGCAATCGGGTCTTTACGGCGCGGCACAATCGCAGTATGGGGAATCGGGATACCAAAAGGATGCCGGAAGAGGGCGGTCACAGCGAACCAATCGGCAATCGCACCAATCATTGCGGCCTCAGCAAAGGCCCGCACAAACCCAATCCAGGGGGCAACATCGCGGAAATAGGAAGTAACCACAAAGGTTATGGCCATAGCCACCAGCAAGCCGGTAGCAAAGTTTTGCATTTGGCGCAACTGACGCGCACGCTGAAGTTCATCCATAGGCTTCGTTTGGTTATCGTTTGGCACAACGCTACGGCTTGAGTATAGCACGCTGCGTCGTACCTAGTGCGGGGGGGGCTGTTGCTCTGATTATTCAACCGATATGCGACCTAATAAGGTGGTTTTGTGGTAAGATAGCGTCCGGTAACACCCTAGTTGGCATTGTTCAGGATGAGAGTAACCATAGCTGATCGGTTTGCTGGTGTATGGATCGTCGTTGTAAGCGTAGTTCTCTTTGTTCTATTCCGTGATTATGGCTTTGATGATCCCTATATTACGTATCGTTATGCTTTTAATCTAGCCGAGGGTCAAGGTTTTGTCTATAATCCTGGTGAGCAGGTATTGAGTACGACTGCGCCTTTGTACGCCATGATCCTTGCCTGTATGCATCTGATTGGCATCGAGATACCGCTCGCCAGCAACCTGCTCAGTGCATGCAGTATGGGATTTGGGGCATTAGCCCTCTATGCGCTCGCAAGGCTTGCTCAGAAGCATGTAGCAGCCATTGTTGCCATAATCCTCTATCCCTTAACACCATACTTGACTGCTACCTTTGGTGGTGAAATGCTTATGGTGATCGCTCTGGGCCTCTGGGCTATGGTTGCGCTCGCCATGAATCGCCCATACAGCGCTGGAGTTCTGGTAGCATGTGCAACCTTGATGCGTGCTGATGCGGCCCTTGCTGCCGCCTTGATCGGGCTTGTGTTCCTCTATCAACGCCAGTATGCGAGCTTCCTGCGCTTTAGCCTTGTCTATCTGTTGACGATTACCCCCTTTGTTGTGGCTGCTTGGCTCTATTTTGGTAGCCCAATTCCCGTTACACTTGGTACGAAACAGAGTCAGGCTGATATTTTCGGGAGTAGAAGTTTTTTTAGTGGTTTAGATGTTATCTTAAGTATTTTTATATATAATATTTTCTTTTTGCCGTTTTTAGTGTTTTTTCTATTTAGGCTACCGCATCTATTGCACCGATCTAACCTACTGCTTGTTGCTCTTGCTTGGGGCGTCCTGCATACCATTGCCTATTCGCTGTTGGGGGTTACCAACTATTTCTGGTATTATGTTCCTACGATTCTTGCGATCATTGTGGCAACTGCTCTTGGTGCGCAAGCACTCTATCAGGTTGTTGGTCAGCAATTTGGCAAGCGGATCACCCGCCCATTTCTGGCCAGTTTGGTACTCGCCCTATGCATAAGTCAAATAATGGGCCTTGCACAACGCACGGTAACACCAGATCTGCGCCTTGAAGCGTACCGCAATGTTGGTCTCTGGCTACAACAGCATACTGCCCCCGATGCGCGGGTTGCGATGCTTGAGGTAGGAATCATTGGTTTTTATAGTCAACGTTACATAATTGATTTTGCTGGTCTTATTCAACCTGATGTTGCAACCATTTTTGGGCCTGATTCTGGCTATCTTGAGGCCGCCCATTGGGCACTTGCTCACTATCGTCCAAACTATCTCGTTACGCAAGAGAGTGGTCTACCTGTGTTGCAGCATAACCCTGAGCTTATGTCGATCTGCAGCCAAGTTGCAGCCTTTCCTGAACCGCGCTTCCCTACACCTATGACTATTCATCGCTGTACTTGGTAGAAAGGTCAAGTATCTCCTGAACTCTCGCCGCAAGGTTTAGTGTAATGCCCACTGTCAGGCAATCTGCTGGATAAACTACTGATGGTATCCATATCAGGAGGAGTCTCTATGCGCTATCTTCGTTCCATGAGTGTCGTTACCTTGCTCCTAGCCTTTGTCGTGCTTACGTCGAGCGTACTCCAAGCTCGTGTGCCAGCGCAAGAGACTGCAGCGCAGCATACGATCTTTCTGCCGCTTGTCCAAGCACCAGCCGCCGTACCACTCTTTGGTATCGAGACGAACCTTGGCCGTCTGAGTCAATCTGCTGTGCGTGCCCGTGCAGCTGAACTTGGTGCCACGTGGGTGCGCATCAATGGCGTCCTCTGGCACCATGTCCAACCTGAAGCTCATGGCCCCTATGAATGGGATGTCTTGGCACGCCTGGATCGTGATCTTGCTGCAGCCCATGCAATGGGCATGATCCCTACTGTGATTATTCGTGGTGCGCCATCATGGGCAGCCGTTAATCCGGAATCATTCTGTTCAGCCGTGCGTGAAGATCGCTTTGCTGAGTATGCGGCCTTCCTCGAAGCCCTTGCCGCACGCTACCGTGATCGCGTGGTCTATTGGGAATTGGGGAATGAGCCAGATGTGGATCCGCGCTTGATTGCAGGCGATAGCCCCTATGGTTGCTGGGGGAATATTGATGACCCCTACTACGGCGGTGAACACTATGGCCGTATGCTCCAGATCGCTGCTCCAGCGCTACGCCGTGGTAACCCCAATGCGAAGATCATCTTTGGTGGCCTGCTCCTAAATTCACCACACACAACCAACCCCGAACGTGGTAGACCCGAACTCTTCCTCGAAGGGGCGCTGCAAGCTGGGGCCGCTCGTTCGTTTGATGTCCTTGGCTTCCATGGCTATTCGCTCTGGTCACCCGATGGACATATTGATCATGATCTCTCAACCGGTACACCTTGGGATGCACTTGGTGGGCGCACTCTTGGTAAGATTTCGTTCCTCCAAGAGATTATGCGGCGCCACAATCTGCGTCAACCTCTCTGGCTGAATGAGGGTGGTTTGGTTATGAACTGTAGTGTTGATACCAATCCGAATTGCTCATTGGACAATTTCTTGCCGACTCAGGCTGAACACCTTGTGCGAGTGATCGCTAGGACTGCCGGAAGTAATGTTGGAATGTATGCTTGGTATACCCTCCACGGACCCGGTTGGCGTGATGGCGCACTCCTCGATGGTACACAAACCCCCCGCCCCTCCTTCATTGCCTATAAGCATATGATCGCTACCACGAGCCCTTATCACCGCGTAGTACCCATGAACTATGGCTCTGAGATCGAGTCCTATCGCTTTGATCAAGGCCCAACCGTCGTTGATGTACTCTGGCGCCGTGAACACGGCACGAGCCAAGTACGGGGCCCCGAGGCGAGCTTTATTCGTGCTACTTCCGTTGATGGAAGCACTATTCCTGCTCAGTTTGTCGCCAATGAGTGGGTTGTGGACGTGGGCTTGAGTCCGATCTTTATTGAACGACGACCTTAATGAAAAGGGTGTGCGAGGGAATCTGGTTCCCTCGCGCTCCCTCTCTGTAATGAAGAATGGTTATGCGCTTCTGGCGCGATATTGTCGCGCTAGAAGCGCATGATGCTGAGAAGTTGTCTGAAAAGCTAGTTGGCATGCGTTGGAGTGCCGGCTTTAGCCGGCTGAAGCCGGCACTCCAACGTCAGTTCATGGACTTTTCAGACAGCCTCTGAGGACTACTGCTTGCTATGCCTCCTGCTTTCCACGTTATCGCTCGCGATCCTGTGTCACGCGCCCGCGCTGGGGTTGTGACGACTGCCCACGGCAGTGTGGCAACCCCGGTTTTTATGCCGGTAGGTACCCGTGGTACCGTGAAGAGCCTGACGCCCTCTGAACTCTCTGATCACGGTGCCCAAATTATTCTTGGCAACACCTACCACCTCTACCTCCAGCCTGGCCATGAGTTGCTTGCGCGCCGGGGTGGCCTGCACCGCTTTATGGGCTGGGATGGCCCGATCCTTACGGATAGCGGTGGCTTTCAGGTTTTTTCGCTGATCTATGGCGGAATCGCTGATGAACTGAAGGGCCGCCGCCCGCAACACGCCGAGCGTATGCCGGATATGGTGCGCGTTACTGAAGATGCGGTGATCTTTAAGAGCTACCTCGATGGCTCGCGCCACGTCTTTACGCCTGAA
Source organism: Candidatus Viridilinea mediisalina (assembly GCF_002532535.1). Lineage (GTDB taxonomy): Bacteria > Chloroflexota > Chloroflexia > Chloroflexales > Chloroflexaceae > Viridilinea > Viridilinea mediisalina. The sequence continues at coordinate 31,930 of NZ_NQWI01000010.1, read as the reverse complement.
CGCTCAATTCAGGTGCAACATGGCATCGGGGCCGATATTATGGTCTGCTTCGATGAGTTGCCCCCCTTTCGCGCTGGCTATGACTATACCGCCCAGAGTATGGAACGTACCCACCGCTGGGCTGCGCGCTGCCTCGCTGCTCACCACGAACGTGACCCCGCTACCTTGCCCAATCCCCACCAATTGCTCTTTGGGATTGTCCACGGGGGTGTTTTTCCTGAGTTGCGCCAGACCAGCGCCGAGGTAATCAGTACCATGGGCTTCGATGGCCTCTGCATCGGCGGCTCACTCGGTGCCGATAAGCCTCAGATGTATGCGGTGGTTGAGATGACTGTGCCCCATCTGCCTGATGGTCTTGCCCGTCACTTACTCGGCGTTGGCGATGTGGACGATCTGCTGGAAGGGGTTGCTCGCGGCATTGATATGTTCGATTGCGTGAGTCCGACCCGCCTTGGACGCCACGGTACCGCCCTCGTGCGCGATCCCGCCCGCCGCTGGAAGCTCAATGTGAGCAATGCGGCGCTGCGTGAAGATGATCGCCCACTTCAACCCGATTGCCCCTGCTATGCCTGCCGCCACTTTTCCCGTGCCTATATTCACTACCTCTACCGCGCCAAGGAGTTGCTCGGCATTCGCTTGGTGAGCCTGCACAATGTGGCTTTTTTGCTCAACCTCATGGCTGAGGTGCGTAACGCTATTGTTGAAGGGCGCTTTGCGGCATGCTACGCTGAGTGGCTTGGTAAGCCGTTGGAAGTCTATAGTCCTTCAGATAAAGAGTCGTAAAGGGGAGGGGTTCGGGGAGGGCGAAGCCCTCCCCGAAAACCCCTCTCACGATCCTAGAGGTTCCAGAAACATTATCTGAAAGACTATACCACCAACTCCGCCAGGCTCTCTGCGACATACGTGGGCTGATGTGGGGCTGTGGCGAGATCGGCGCGGCTGCTGTCGCCCGTTAGCACCAAGAGCGTGTCCATGCCAGCCGTAGCTCCCATAGCAATGTCGGTCATGAGCCGATCACCGACCATAAGGCAGGCTGTGGGTGGCAGTTGTAGCATGGTGCTGATGCTCTGGGCCATCATTGGTGAAGGTTTGCCTACATTGACTTCGCAGCGGACGTTGGTGCAAGCCTCAATTGCGGCGATGATCGCCGCTGCGTCGGGTTCGCCGCCGCCGGGTACCGGGCAGAAGCGATCCGGGTTGGTTGCAACCAGCCGCGCTCCGGCCCGAATGGCGTCAAAGGCGATCTGGAGCTTGCGGTAGCTGAAGGTGCGATCAAATGAGGCAACCACAAAGGCAATCTCGCCAGGACGCTCGCTCATCTGAAAGCCCGCTGCCTGTAGCTCGCCGATGAGCGGCGCTTCGCCACACACAAAGAGGGGCGCGCCCGGGGCATGGTTGCGTAACCATTCAACCATGACATATGATGAGTTGATCACTTCTTCTAGCTCGGCATGCAACCCTAGTCCCCGCAACTTGGCCACATACTGCGCGCGTGTGCGCGTTGGGTTGTTTGAGAGAAAGGCAATCCGCCGCCCCTCTGTCCGCAGTTGGGTCAATACCATAGCCGCCGCAGGGAGTAATTGGTCGCCTAGATAGATCGTTCCGTCAAGATCAAAGCTGTAGCCAGCATAGCGTGGAATGGGCATGGGTAAACGTCCTTAGAGGCTATCTGAACAGTCTATGGTTTGGCGTTGGAGTGCCGGCTTTAGCCGGCTAAAGCCGGCACTCCAGCGTGTGCCCTCCGGCTTTTCAGACAGCTTCTTACAAATAGCGTCCCAATACCGCGCCCAACACATGGAGCCCAATCGGCTTTGAGAGGTACTCACTTGCGCCTTCATGCAACGCCTCGCCTTCAGCATAGCGATCGGAAGAAATCATTACAAAGGGTACCGCCGAATGGGTACGCACCTCGCGCAAGAGATCAATGCCACTCATGCGCGGCATGCGTTGGTCACTTAAGACTAGATCAAACGGCATGTGCAAGAAATAGTCAAGCGCCTCACGCCCATCAGCCGCCTCGACCACCTCAAGCTCGGGCCGCAGGCGCTGCAATGCGCGCACAAAGTAGCTGCGTACCTCCGCCTCATCGTCTACTAATAGCACTCGCATAGCATGTATATACTCCATTGAAGCCTACCTTAGCGTACCATTGTAGATTGTAGATTGTAGATTGTAGATTGTGGATTGTGGATTGTAGCTGGCCGAACATGGCGTCCCAATGAGCTTTGAGCAGTAGCGTTATGGATTGGGATCAATCTAAACGTAGCTCTGTGTGTTAATTTGCAAGGAGAAAGGAATCTCTATGACCCCACTGCGTCCACGTCTCGGCGTGATCACCAGTGGCTCGCTGATTGAAGGTCTCACCGCACGTCTGGAAGCGCGTGAGAGCGTTGAGGATATGCGTGTTGGTAAGTTTGTGGTGATCCGTGGTGAGAAGCATGAGTTCTTCTCCATGGTGACCGATGTTGTGCTTGAGGCTACGAGCCAGAAGGTGCTGCTTGATCCGCCTTCTAGCGATGCCTTTCTCCACGAGGTCTTGGCTGGCACCGCGACCTACGGCACCCTTGAGCTCATGCCGCGCCTCATGCTGCCCACCGACCTGAGCCAAGAGATGCTGCCGGTCAAGACTATCCCGCGCCACTTTTCGCCGGTCTTTGAGGCCCATGAGGAGGATTTCATTCGTGTGTTTGGCAGTGAAGAAGAAGGAGCATTCGAGATTGGCCAGCCCCTCGATATGTCCGTTCCGGTCTGCCTCAAGCTGAACCGCCTGATTGAACGCTCGAACGGTATCTTTGGCAAGAGTGGTACCGGCAAGAGTTTTCTTACCCGCCTGCTGCTCTGCGGCGCTATTCAAGCAAACGTGGCGAGTAACCTCATTTTTGATATGCATAGTGAGTATGGTTGGGGCGCACCCTCTGAAGGTGGTGGTTTCGTCAAGGGTCTGCGCCAGATCTTCGGGAGCGAGGTGCTGGTCTATACGATTGACCCCCGCTCCTCGCGCCATCGCCAGCACGATGGCCAGTTGGTGATTGGTCTTGACCAGATTGAGGTGGAAGATGTGATTGCGATTGAACAGGAGTTGAATCTGAGTAGTACCGCCACCGAATCTTCCTACCTGCTCTATGATCGCTTTAAGGAGCGTTGGCTGCGTGAGTTGCTCGATATGGATAGCGAAGGCATTGCGGCCTTTGCCGAGACGTCGGGCGCCCATGCGGGCGCGATTAGCGCCCTCAAGCGCAAGTTGGCCCGCATTGCCCGCCTCAATTTTGTGGTTGACAAGGCCGATTTCTCCGCCGTGGATCGCCTGATTGAGGCTCTGGCCGCCGGACGGCATGTGATCCTTGAATTTGGCGAACATGATAGCGCCCTGATCTATATCCTCGTTGCCAATATCATCACCCGCCGCATCCATCGCCGTTGGGTTGATCAGACCAACGCCGCGATTCAGTCGCAAAACAATGCCGACCGTCCACATCCTCTCATGATTACGATTGAAGAGGCCCATAAGTTTCTGAATACCCAAACTGCCCGCCAAACCATCTTTGGTACGATTGCCCGCGAGCTGCGGAAGTATAGTGTGACCCTGTTGGTGGTTGATCAGCGCCCCTCTTCGATTGACCACGAGGTGATGAGTCAGTTGGGCACACGCATCACGGCGCTGCTCAACGACGACCGCGATATTGATGCGGTCTTTACTGGGGTGAGTGGGAGCAGTGGGCTCAAGGCCGTGCTTGCTTCACTTGATAGCAAGCAGCAGGCCCTCGTGTTGGGCCACGCTGTACCAATGCCCGTAGTGGTACGCACGCGCCCCTACGATGAGGCTTTTTATGCTGCGATGGAGCAGACGCAACGCAAGCGTGGGGCGGCGTTTCCAACGCCTCAAGCGGGTGTGGATGAGCTCTTTCCTGATTGAGAATGGAGATCGAATATGTCCAAGATTCCCTGGACACGCGAGCTTGATAGTGGGCTACGCATGCGCGCTGTTGGTGGGCTTGAAGATATTGAGCGCGTCGCTGCCTTCGATGCGCTCATTCACGGTGCGGGCAGTGAATCCACATGGCGCACATGGATGCGTGACCACCCTCAGATCCAACCGACCGATTGGCTCTTGGTTGAAGAACAGGACACAGGCCGCATTGTGGCTTCGCTCTGCCTGCTGCCCTGGCGCATCCATTATGCCGGGATTGAACTGCGCTCCGCCGAGCAGGGCGTGGTTGGTACGCTCCCCGAATACCGTGGGCGCAAGCTGCAACATATGCTCAACCTTCGCTTCGCCGAGTTGGTACAGGCTGGTGACTTCGATCTGAGCCACATCCAGGGTATTCCCTACTTCTACCGCCAGTTTGGCTATGAGTATGCGTTACCCCTAGAAGCATGGTGGCGCTTGGAGTTGCACATGGCCCCTTCACCCCCGCCAGCCTTGGGTTTTCACTGCCGCCTTGCCAACCTCAGCGACCTACCGGCCCTCGTGCAGTTCTACGATCAGGCCGCTGCCGCCCTTGATGTGGCCGCGCTGCGCGATGAGGCGCTCTGGCGCTATCTGCTTGGCCCGGCGCTGCATACCGAGACCGCAGCCGAAACGTGGGTAGTCGGTGATGCCGATGGCCATAGTGTGGGCTATTTCCGCATTGCTTACCAGGGCTTCGGTCAGGGCTTAATTGTCGCCGAGGTCTCCCTGCTCAAGCCCGAAGCGGCGCTCGTGGCCCTTGCCCACATTCGCCAAGTTGCTATCGAGCGACAGAAGCCTTTTGTACGGCTCAATCTTCCCAGCGACACCTCAATGGTCACGGTGGCCCGCAGTTTGGGTGCCCACGACGGAGCGAGCTACGGTTGGCAAATCCGCCTGCCCAACCCACTGGCTCTGCTCCGCAAACTAGCGCCTGTCTTCAACCAACGGCTGGCTGGCAGCATCTATGCCCAACTCACCCGCGAGGTGGTGTTTGATTTCTATCGCCACGCTTGCCGCCTCAGCTTTACCTCTGGGCAACTCAACGAGGTCACGCCGATCCCGCCGGGTAGCGCCCCCGCCGATCTCACCCTGCCACCGCAACTCTTTGCGCCGCTACTCTTCGGTCACCGCAGTCTGAACGACATGAGCCCAATGTATCCCGACGCATCCACCTCGGACAGCGCCCGACCACTGCTGGAAGTCCTCTTTCCCAAGCTGCGCGGGTGGCTCTATATGCCTTACTAGAGTTGGTTCGTAACCAAGTTACGCTTGTTGCCGCTGCCGCGGCGGGGGTGCGGGGGCATGACCCAGGGGCTGCGCCCCAAACTAGATTTTTTGTTCGTTTTTGGCGGCTTTGCCGCCAAAAACGAACAAATATAGAGTTACCTACTTATCGCGCTTGGAGTCCCCCAGTGCAGCCTGGGCCGCTGCAAGGCGCGCAATCGGCACCCGGAAGGGCGAGCAACTCACGTAGTTGAGCCCCACCTCATGGCAGAAGATCACCGAAGCCGGGTCGCCGCCATGCTCGCCGCAGATACCGACCTTCAGGTTGGCGCGGGTGTTGCGTCCGCGCTCGGTGCCGATGCGAACCAACTGGCCCACCCCGCGCTGGTCGAGCGTCTGGAAGGGGTCGTCGGCCATGATCTTGCGCTCAACATAGAGCGGCAAGAAGCGCCCCGAATCGTCACGCGAGAGCCCCAAGGCCGTCTGGGTCAAGTCGTTCGTACCGAAGCTGAAGAACTCGGCCACCTCAGCGATCTCGTCTGCGGTGAGGGCCGCCCGTGGCAACTCAATCATGGTGCCAAGCATATAAGGCACCTCGACCCCCGCCTCCGCAAAGACCTCTTTCGCTACCTGGCGAACAATCTCCTCCTGCGGCTTCAGTTCGGTGACATGGCCCACCAGCGGGATCATGACCTCCGGCTGCACATCAATGCCCTCCTGCTTCACCTTGACCGCGGCCTTGAAGATGGCCCGCGCCTGCATCTCGGTGATCTCGGGGTAGATGATGCCCAAGCGGCAACCACGGAAGCCGAGCATCGGGTTCGACTCGTGCATGCTGTCAATCTTCGACTTGACCTTCTTGAAGTCAGCGTCAAGCTTCTTGGCCAGCAACTCAATCTCGTGATCGTCGTGGGGCAGGAATTCGTGCAGCGGCGGATCGAGGGTACGAATAGTCACCGGCAGCCCATGCATCACGCGGAAGAGCCCCTCGAAGTCGCCCTGCTGGAGCGGCTCGATCTTGGCCAGGGCGGCGCGGCGCTCTTCGGGCGTATCGGCGATGATCATCTCGCGCACGGCGTCAATCCGATTACCCTCAAAGAACATATGCTCCGTTCGGCAGAGCCCGATCCCCTCGGCACCAAAGCTGCGTGCCATCTCAGCATCGTGGGGCACATCGGCATTGGCGCGTACCCCCATCGTGCGGAACTCATCGGACCAACTCATCAACTCATTGAAATCAGTAGAAAGCTCCGGCTGCACGGTTGCCATCTGGCCCGCAAAGACCTCGCCGGTACTGCCGTCAAGCGTCACCCAGTCACCCTTGCGAATCGTGGTGCCATTCACCACCACCAACTGCTCGGCATAATTGATCCGCAGATCGCCCGCACCAGCCACACAGGGCTTACCCATGCCACGGGCCACCACCGCCGCGTGGCTCGTCATGCCACCACGAGCGGTCAGGATGGCCTGAGCCGCCACCATCCCGTGGAAATCCTCAGGGGCCGTCTCGACCCGAACGAGGATCACCTGCTCGCCAGTAGCGGCAAGCTGTTCGGCCTCATCAGGATCAAAGACCGCCTTACCACTCGCGGCGCCAGGCGAAGCCGGCAGGCCCGTCGTCAACGCCTGAGCATCCTTGCGCGCCTCGGGGTCAATCATCGGGTGCAAAAGCTGATCGAGGGCGTGCGGGTCTACGCGCTGCACCGCAGTGGCCTTATCAATCACCCCTTCGCTTACCAGATCGACCGCAATCTTCACCGCTGCGGCTGCCGTCCGCTTGCCAGCACGGGTCTGAAGCATCCAGAGCCTACCACGCTCAATCGTAAACTCCACGTCCTGCACATCCTGGTAGTGGCTCTCAAGCTGTTTGGCGATGTCATGGAACTGCTTATAGACTTCGGGCATCGTCGCTTCAAGGCGGCTAATCGGCTGGGGCGTGCGGACACCCGCAACCACATCTTCGCCTTGGGCATTGACGAGATACTCGCCAAAGATCTCCGAGCTACCCGTAGCCGGATTGCGCGTAAAGGCGACGCCGGTAGCCGAATCATCGCCCATATTCCCAAAGACCATCGCCTGGACATTGACACCCGTGCCTAAGCTATCAGAAATCTTATTGATCCGCCGATAGTCACGCGCACGACGGCCATTCCAAGAGCGGAAGACAGCGGCAATCGCCTCACGCAACTGCTCTTGCGGGTCTTCGGGGAAATCAACCCCCGCCTCGCTCTTAATAATCTGCTTGAAGGTCTCGGCGATCTGCAAAAGCTCCTCCGCCGAGAGGTCTGTATCCTGGCGTTGGCCATGACCTTTGGCTTCATCAAGGACATGCTCAAAGCGTTCACCCTCAACCCCGAGGACGATCTTACCAAAGAGCTGAATGAAGCGGCGATAGGCATCAGCGGCAAAGCGCGGATTCGCCGTAAGCTGCGCCAAACCCTCGCGGGTCGAGGCATTCAAGCCCAGATTGAGCACCGTGTCCATCATTCCGGGCATCGAAAACTTCGCCCCAGAGCGCACCGCTACCAGCAGTGGATTAGCGGGATCACCAAACTTCTTGCCAGTCTGCGCTTCAATGTCCTTCAGCGCCTCCAGCGCCTGTTCCCAGAGCCCTTCGGGAAACTTGCCGCCAATCTCATAGTACGTGTTACAAGCCTCGGTCGTAATCGTGAAGCCTGGGGGCACCGGCACCCCCGTGCGCGTCATCTCAGCCACGCCAGCACCCTTGCCGCCAAGCAGGTCGCGCATCGTCGCGTCCCCCTCGCGGAAGAGGTAGACCCACTTCTTTCCCATGCAAGGCCTCCTAACTCCTTTGGCACGTAGAAAATTTCACTTAGCACTATACCCGTCTGATTCCCAATTGTCAAAGTGGCCGGAGGTGATTTTGACGTAGCCCTAATGTGGATTGAGTGGTACGCACACGAAATCATCATATAACTCTACCTTTTTCGCCATTGTCAAGCTGTACCATAAGGTGTACACTAACCTTATGTCTATGCGTATCTTCCTCGTCGTAACCCTCCTCTTCACCCTGATCGCCAGCCTGCCTACTCAAGCGGTGCGGGCCAACCATGCAGCCTTGGTTGTCACCGTTACGGCTCATGGTATGCAGCGAATGTCGGCCCAAGACTTGATTGCTGCGGGGTTTGATCCGGCCCTTGATCCTACGCGCCTCTGGTTGCGTCATGGCGATCAGGTGGTTCCCCTAGAACTTATTGGGGCAGGGGCGCGTCTCGATGCCACGACTGAGCTGCGTTTCTATGCGCCCCCACCTGGCGACCGCTGGAATCTGGCTTCTTTCTACCGTTTGAGCCTTGAGGCTGAACCGGCCCCCCAGATGGCGATCATGCCGCCAGTGGTTGTGGCTGAAGATGAGCTTGAAGAGCGCACCACAGCCTATGAGCGGGGTACGATCTATCAGCCGCGCATCTATGATTCACGTCGGCCTGGGCCCGATGGCGACCGCTGGTTTAGTGTTGATCTGCGGGCCGACGCTGAGGGCGATGGGGAGGCCAGTTTTACGCTTGAACCGTTGCTGCCTGTTGCCTCCGGCCCAACGACGCTGACGATCCAGGCCCAGGTCTATGTCGGTACGGCCATGCGCCTTACGCTGAACTTGGGGCCAAACGCAAGCGCTGTGCTTACCCCCACCATGGGCCTCTGGACGGGCACCGTGGCCCTTGCCGATGAACATGGTAGCGAGGGACTTGACATAACGCTCTACAGCCCGATGAGTGCGGCGGGCGTGTTGCTTGACCGCATTGTTTGGGAGCGTCCCGCAATGTTGCAATTCAATCAGCGTGGTGCGCTCTTCCGTGGCGCTGAGGGCGCCTGGCGCTACCAACTGGCGGGGCTGCCTGCTGGGGCAGCACTCTACATCATCAGCGATCCTGCTGCTCCGCTACGCATTCCCTTGGAAGCCGGGCGCTTTGTTGCTGGCCCAGAGGTGCATGACTATCTCTTGGCCGGGCCGGGCACACTCCATCGCCCGGCGTTGCGCCCTTGGCAAGCGGGTGATCTTTTGAACCCGCGTCAGGCTGATGCGCTCTACCTCGCCCCTGCGGCGTGGCACGCGACCCTCGAACCGCTGCTGGCTCTGCGTACTACCCAAGGCCTTCGGGTGCATGCCGTGAGCCTTGAGGCTATCTATGAGCAGTGGAGTAATGGCGCGGTTGACCCCGAAGCCATCCGAAGCTTTGTGGCCCAGAGTGCGACATGGCCTACGCCACCGCAGAGCATTGTGTTGGTTGGCGATGGTACTAGTGATCCGCACGACTGGAGTGAGCGCGGGCCAAACAATCTGAATATTCTGCCGCCCTATTTGGCCGTTGTTGATCCCTGGCTCGGTGAGGCAGCCTGTGATACATGCTATGCCCGCATTGCAACCGCTGATCCGCGTGACGACCCGCTACCCGCAATGGCCGTTGGGCGCTTGCCGGTGAAGAGCCAAGCGGAGCTTGAGGCCCTCGTGGATAAGCTGATTGGCTATGATCAAGCGCCTGCTGAGGGGCGCTGGCGCGGTACCATTGCCATGATCGCCGACGATCCTGATACGGCTGGCGACTTTGCTGCCGAAGCGAACCGCATGGCCGCCACCTTCCCCACTGATATGCACGTGCGCCGCGTATTCTATGATCCCACGGGAACCTTTGGTATCGCTTCGGCCAATGAAGCCCACGCCAAGACTATGGCCGCCTTTAATGACGGTGCGGCCCTCTTGGTCTACACCGGCCATAGCCACCCGTGGCAGTGGGCTATTACCGATGTGGATAGCGAATTCTCTTGGCTGCTCAGCCTCTACGAACCCGACGCACTCACCAACCATGAGCGGTTGCCCGTAGTGTTAGCCATGACCTGTCTGAGCAGTGCCTTTGCCCGCCCAGCTATCAGTGGTACCACGGTGGACGAACGGCTACTCTTGGCACGCGGCGGTGCTGTGGCCGTCTGGGGGCCCACCGGCATGGGCGTACTCTATGGCCACGACCGGCTGCAACGCGGCTTCTTCGATGCCCTCTGGGCTGTACCGCCCGGCGAGGCTACCCTGGGCAGCCTCACCCTCGCGGGCTTGCAAGAACTGCACCGCAGCGGATCAGGCATTGGTGGCCCGCTCTTTACCTATGTCCTCTTAGGCGACCCGCTCACCCGCGTGCGCTACCAGGGGGGGTATGATACATGGTTGCCGCTGGTGGCTCGTTAGAGATGCGAAAGAGATACAGAGGATTGAACCACAGAGAACACAGAGAGGATTGAACCACAGAGGCACAGAGAACACAGAGGGGTTTGTAGTATGGCAATCGCCATTCCTAAATTCCCTCTCTTCCGGACTCTGTGTCTTCGGTGCCTCTGTGGTTAATAGCTCGGTATCTCCTCTTCCGGACTCTGTGTTCTCTGTGCCTCTGTGGTTCAATTCTCTGTACCTCTACAATTCCTCACGCGCCGCATCAGGATCAATCAGCTCCGCAGGCCCGGCGATGCGCCCACTGACGCTCTCTAAGCCCAGATTCAGGGCGCTGATGGCGTGCTCGACGGCGGCAACATGGTTACGATGGGTAATCAGCACCACCGTTGGCCCGGTGTCGGTGCTGGCGTAAACTGGAATGCCTTGGTTGCGGAGCTCATCGCACATGCGGAAGATGGCGATGTTCTCTGGTTCCCAGCCGATCAGTTTGTGTTCGCGTGAGCCGGACATGGTAACGCCGTGGAGCCGCATGCTGTCCAGTTCGGCAAATTGGCCCACCGTGCGCCACGCGCCTGTTCGGGCGGCGTTGAGACATTCGATAATTTCGTCGCCCCGACTGAGCATCCAGGTTTTGAAGAAGCTGCTGCAGGGGGCGTCGTGGTGGGCCTGTTCGGTCTTCAGGCCAACCCGTGAGTCGATGGGAATGGTGACGAGGGCAACATCGGCCAGTTGTTCGGCATCATCCAGGCGGATGGCGAAGCTATCTTCGTGGGTGATGCCGGGGTAGCTGAGCCAGAGTGCCAGACCACCAGCGGCGGCACGGCAGCCCGATCCGGCCAAGAGGCGGGCGAGACAACTGAGGAAGCGGGTGTTGGCCACCAACTCTGGGCCATAGAGCGCTCCCACGGCGGCGGCGGCGAGGGCAGCAGCACCCGCAGCGCTTGTCCCCAGCCCTTTGCCCGCCACGCGGGTCTTTAGGACATTACGGGTGGTTACGCGGGCGGCCACACGCACACTGGCGAGCGCCCGTACCGCATCGAGAATCTGGCTGATCCGCTCAAGCTCGCGCCCAGCCGCAGGCTGACCGCCCAGGGTGGCCACATCGCCCGCCAAGTGGGGATCAAACTCCACCAAGGTGACCGTATGGGCAGCATCGTTATTGAGCGAAATACTGGGCAGATAGGCAATCCGGTGCTGCCAATCGGCCAGCCCGTGGTATTTCAGAACCCCCTGCATCGGGTAGGCCCGCGCTGCCGCACAGCCGCGCTCGCGGGGGGCAGGCAGGCTACGGGGAAAGGGTGCGACCGGCAACCTATGATCGGCCAAAGTGGCCAAAATGCGCTCGTGTGCAGCGCGCATCGGCGCAACAGTATCGGCAAAGCCGTTGGGAATGGTAGTCATGAACTTGTACTAATTACCGTGGAACAGTCCGCATAGCGCATCATGCCAAAGCGCATTGGTATGCGGTATGTCCTGCTTGTCACTCGTCACTCATAACTGGCATCATCTACGCTCGTAGTTGGGCGCTTCCTTCGTAATCGTCACGTCGTGGGGATGGCTCTCGATCTGGCCCGCCATAGTTACGCGGATGAGTTGGGCTTCGCTGCGGAGCGCATCGATGTCTTTGGCCCCAACATAGCCCATCCCGGCCCGCAGCCCGCCAACCATCTGAAAGACCGTGTCTTGCAGCGAACCCTTGTAGGGCACCATGCCCTCAATCCCCTCAGCGACCATCTTGCGCGTCTCGTTGACATTAGTCTGGAAGTAGCGGTCGCCACTGCCGCGTGACATAGCACCAATCGAACCCATGCCGCGATAGGTTTTGTAGGCACGCCCTTCGTAGAGGATCGTTTCACCGGGGCTCTCTTCGGTGCCCGCAAAGAGCGAGCCAATCATGACACTATGGGCACCAGCGGCGAGTGCCTTGGCAATATCGCCGGAATACTTGATGCCACCATCGGCAATTATGGGGATGCCGAAACGCTCGGCGGCGCGGGCGCAATCGCTAATCGCAGTGATCTGTGGCATGCCAGAGCCGGAGACCACGCGGGTGGTGCAGATACTGCCTGGGCCTTGGCCCACCTTGACCGCATCCACGCCCCGTTCGATCAGGGCGATAGTTGCGGCGGCGGTACTCACATTGCCCGCAATCAGATCAACGCTGGGGAAGGCTTCACGCAGGCGTACAACCGCATCAAGCACCCCTTGCGAATGGCCATGAGCAGTATCTATGGTCAGAACATCCACTTCAGCGCGCACAAGGGCTGCCGCTCGTTCAAGGTAATCTCCGCCGGTACCAACAGCGGCCCCGACGCGCAAGCGTCCTTTGCTATCCTTGGCTGCCTGGGGATGTTCGATCTGCTTCATAATATCTTTGACCGTAATCATCCCGGCCAATTTACCACGACCATCCACCACCAGCACCTTCTCAATCCGATGCTTGTGAAGCTGCTCCTTTGCCTGTTCCAGCGTAGTGCCTTCGGGCACCGTCACCAGATTACGGCTGGTCATCAACTCACTAATCGGGCGAGTACGATCATTTTCAAAGCGCAGATCGCGGTTAGTAATAATGCCCACGAGGTTACCCTCATTGGTCACAATTGGCACCCCGGAGATCTTATACTCCGCCATCAGATCAAGGGCGTCACCAATGGTACGATCAGGCGGCAAGGTAATCGGATCGGTAATCATGCCGCTCTCAGAGCGTTTGACCTTGCGGACGCTATCGGACTGCTGCTCAATCGTCAAGTTTTTATGAATAAAGCCAATCCCGCCCTCACGGGCAATCGCAATCGCGAGGCGATGTTCGGTAACGGTGTCCATCGCCGCACTCACAATGGGAATATTGAGCCGAATGTTGCGGGTGAGCCAGCTATGCACTTCAACGTGGCTCGGAATAACCTGGGAATGTGCGGGGATGAGTAAGACGTCGTCGAAGGTAAGTCCCTCGCGGGCGAACTTCTCGTCCCAATTGATCGTCACAATGCCCCTCCTTGCGCGTATGGGAGGCTACGCTTTGCAGAATACTACGGATAGTGTGTTTCACTATACCCCGCCTCAACCCTAGAGTCAACTTCTTTACGCACTCTTTGCGTGCGCTTAACCTTAGCATAGCTTGAATACAATCTACGGCTGCTATGGTTCGGGCGGATATTGTTCACCAAGGGAGGCGCAAGCAATGCATCAATCTTATGGCATGGCTGATCTGCACCTGCACACCAACTATAGCAGTGATGGCAGCACCACTGTGCCAGAATTGCTGGCACGGGCTGCCGCGTTGAACCTACAGGTGGTTGCGGTGACTGACCACGATACGATTGCGGGTGCGCGTGAGGCCCAGCGTTTGGCTGATTCCTACGGCGTTGAGGTGATTGTGGGCGAAGAGGTGACCACCCGTGATGGGCATGTGTTGGCGCTCTTTATTGAAGAGCAGCTTCCGCCTGGCCGCCCTTTTACCGAGACGATTGCAGCAGTACGCGATCAGGGCGGCCTTGTGATTGCGCCCCACCCCTTTGGCCTCTTTGTCTCATCGTTGGGGCTAGTGGGCTGGTCGCAACAGCAGCGTCATCCCGCGTGGGGCCAGCTTGTGGATGCGATTGAGGTCTTCAACGCTGGGCTGTGGCGCTCACAGAGTAACACGCTGGCTACTCAGTTTGCGACTACCCACGGCATTCCTATGGTTGGTGGTAGCGACTCGCACCACCTAGCGACCGTTGGGATGGGCTTTACGCGCTTTCCCGGACGCACTGCCGCCGATCTGCGCCGAGCTATCTTGGCGGGCCAGACGAGTGCGGGCGGAACGATGTGGGGCGTCTGGCGCATTGCCGAAGCGGGAGCCCTCTGGGCCCAACGTAGCCTGAGTGCTGTGCGCCCGGCGTAGAACGATAGGGCATCCCATCCCCAAGCGCAAGCTTTGGCTTTTCTGAAACTATCTCCAAACATCAACGTTGTATCAACCTACCCAATTCCCAGACGTTGCGCATCAGCCTGGAGGGCCGCAATCACCTCAGCGATCAATTCATCAAGGCTCATACCAATGACTTCCGCGCCGTGGTGGATGCCGGTGCGACTCACCTTGGCGGCGAAGGCTTTATCTTTCAGCTTCTTCTTCACCGACGAGACTTGAACACTGGCGATATTCTTATCGGGGCGCACAAGGGCCACCGCGCTCACAAAGCCACTCAGTTCATCTACGGCATAAAGGGTACGCTCAAGGGGGCTTTCGGGCGCAATGCCACTATAGTCGGCATGGCTAAGAATGGCGCGTACCACCTCAGACCCCCAGCCCGCCTCACGCACATAGGCCACACCATAGAAGGGATGGCCCGGCAACTCAGTGGGCAGGGGCTCACCCGCCAAAAGCGCATGGGCAAGGGCGGTCGTCGCTGGGCCGGGCTCAGGCATATGGGGATAGCGCTCAAAATCCATGTCGTGCAGCAAGCCCACCGCACCCCAGAGATCCTCATCGGCCCCGTGCTTGCGGGCGAAGTACACCATACAAGCGGCAACCGCCTCACAATGTTTACGCAGACTCTCAGCCTGGACCCATTCATAGAGGGTGGTACGCGCACGTTCGGTAAGCATTGGTATGTGGCTCCTTGTGTTTGGGTTCCTTTTGGGAGGCTATGCCTCCCCAGAAGAACGCTTTTTCTTTGGTGTGGGCGGCTTCGCCGCCCACACCAAAGAAAAAGCATGGTTTGGGGCGAAGCATCAATCAACCATATCTTACCAGATCAGCCAACTAGTTCTCGCTATCCCCTTCACGGGCCAACTTCCCGGCCAATGCAGGCGACATATAGTTGCGGGCAATCGTGTTCAAGGTGCTATCGTCAACCAAAAAATCGGCAGGACACTCCTTGAGTTGCGCCCGCTGTTTGCGCCACGTCTGGAGTTGCGCGTAGGTCTGCTGCTCTTCGCTGCTGAGTAGCTCAGAGTCCGCCTGTCCTGCATCCATATTCACCGGGCGCTCTGGATCATTACCCTCTTCATAGAAGACCAGGACCGACCAGCAGCCTGCTTCGCTATTGCTACTCTGCACAGTATAGACACTCACTTGGCGCAAAAATTCGTTCAACTGATCGGCATCCTCCTGGGCATAACGGGGGTGGCGACGTAGGGTAAAGTGACGACAACGCACGGTACAACTCCTTTCCCACAGGGGCAAAAAAAGGTTCCTTACTCATGTACCGTTGCAAGGGGCGAAAAGTTACGCTTTTGGGCAAAAATTCGTCATATTGGCTCTATTTGCTAGTGGTAGTAGTACGTGTTCACCCCAAAGAACCATTGCAAAAGGCCAAAAAATACGCTAAGATAAATTCAGCATCCGGCGGGGGCAGGCCGGATGAAACAGAAACCGAAGCTCTGAGCGTTGTTCGGCGAGGCACGACAGAGCACGGGGACACGTACTCGGCAAGACCCGGCGTAAAACGCCGGGTCTTGTGCGTTTTCTCTGGAACGATACGTGGTTTCGTTGTCACTATGGTATAGTGTTACCCTATAGGGATGGTTTTAGGACACTTTATGCGCTATTAGGTAGTGCCGACTTTAGTCGGCTGAGGTCACAGGCAGCCCTCGGATGCCGACTAAAGTTGGCACTACGACGGTAAAGCTGAAAACCCCTTTCTGAAACCTTCCCTGAGCAAAGAGATGCCTATACCAGAAAGTATTCCCCATGGTTCACCATGCTGCCCCTCTACGCAACCTGCTGCTCATGTGCAGCCTGCTTATGCTGCTGCTAGGCGGCTTTGTGTTTGCTGCCGCTCCGGTACCGCAGGCCAGCGCAACGGCTGCTGCGCCGCGTGAATTCATTGTTGGCTATTCGGCCCAAGGCCGTCCGATTAGTGCCGTGCAGTTTGGCACTGGCCCACGCAAGCTCGTGGTTGTTGGCAATACCCATGGTGCGCCCGAGGCCAATACCTACCGTCTGACGCTGGCTTTGATTGAGCATCTGCGCGCCCACCCTGAGTTGGTGCCAGATTCGGTGCGTCTCTTTCTTATTCCCACGGTGAATCCCGATGGCATGGCTATCGGTTGGCGCTTCGATGCGGCTGGGGTTGACCTCAATCGCAACATGAACACCAACATTGACGCCTGCCCGGAAAATGATTGGCAGATCACCGTGCAAGGGGCCTATGGCTTTATCTCCGATACAGGTGGCCCCTACCCCGATTCACAGGTCGAATCGCAACTGGTGCGCGCTTTCCTGATTGATGCTGCCGGGGCGATCTTTCTGCACTCCAATGCCGGCTTGGTCTTCCCCGCTGCATGTGAACACCAACCCTCCATTCGCCTCGCTGAGGTCTATGCTGAAGCTGCGGGCTACAACTATAGCCGCTACTGGCCGTTCTACCATATTACCGGCGGGATGCATGATTGGGCCGGTGGTCTGGGTATTGCTGCAATTACGCCAGAATTGGTCACTGGCGACCAGATCGAGTTTGAGGAGAATCTTGCAGCACTCAGTGCCGTCCTAGACCAAGCCGATGAACTGCTCCCCTTGCCCGAAGATGGCGAAGTAGCGGGCGTGCCTGTCCCCGCAACCATCTACCGCTACTGGCGCGCCCTCGGCGGCGAAGAGCGTTTCGGCGTGCCCATCGAACCGGCCCGCAGCAGCGCGACCGGCGTCAGCCAGACGTTCCAGCATGTCCGCATTGGCCTACAGCATGCTCAACGCGATACGCTGCTCTACGTCCAACCCGAACCACTGGGCGTAGCGGCAGCCGAAGGGCTAGCCTATGGTGGCGCAGGGGCGCGCACGCCCCATGAGCAGCCACCAAGCGAAGGCATCTTTTTCCCCGAAACCGGCTACAGCATCAATGGCAACATGCGCAGCTTCTGGCTGCGTGGTGGCGGGCTAACCGTCTTTGGCTTGCCCCTCTCCCACCCTTTCCAAGACAACAGCAACTCTGAGCAGCCGCGCACGCTCCAATATTTTGAACGTGCCCTCTTCAGCTACACTGCAGAAACGGGCGTCCAGCTCAAACCCCTGGGCGTGCGTACACTGGCCCTAGAGGAGTTGCAGCAACCCAACGCAGCCCAAATGGTGCGGTGAGAGTCGAGAAGAGATACAGAGTTTTCACCACAGAGGCACCGAGGACACAGAGGTGGCTTCGACAAGCTCAGCCACCGCGCCGCTGGCTCGGTGGTTGAGCCTGTCGAAGCCACCGCGCCGCTGGCTCGGTGGTTGAGCCTGTCGAAACCACCGCGCCAGCGGCGCGGCCCAGGGCTTCTTCGCGCTAACAAATAGCTTTGTACCTCTCAAAACCTCCGCAAGCGCAGCGAATTGCTCACCACAAAGACCGAACTGAAAGCCATAGCCCCCGCAGCGAGCATGGGGTCGAGCTGCAAGCCGGTGAAGGGGTAGAAGACACCGGCGGCCACGGGGATGAGCATGACATTGTAGATAAAGGCCCAGAAGAGGTTCCAGCGGATGGTTCGCATGGTTGCTTTGCTGAGGCCAATTGCTTGGGGCACGCCGTTGAGATCGCCGCGCATCAGGGTCACAGCCGCCGCCTCTATTGCAACGTCGGTGCCTGTGCCAATGGCAATGCCCACATCTGCCTGGGCCAGGGCCGGAGCATCGTTGATGCCGTCGCCAACCATGGCAACCACGCGGCCTTCGCTCTGGAGCCGTCGGACTTCGTTGGCTTTATCTTCGGGGCGCACTTCGGCCAGCACGCGATCCACCCCGACCTGCTGGGCAATCGCGGCAGCGGTACGCTCGTTGTCGCCCGTCAGCATGGCCACTTCAATCCCTTGGGCACGGAGGGCTGCAATGGCTGCCGCCGAGGTAGGCCGTACCGTATCGGCAACCGCGAGTACCCCCAGAACTGCGCCATCGGCGGCCACCAGCATCGCCGTTTTACCTTCGGCCTGCAGGCGCTCAATGTCGGCTGCCAGGGGACCCAAAGCCACACCGCGTTCGGCCATCAGCCGTGGTGTGCCGACTAGCAGCGCGTGGCCATCCACTTCAGCCTCGATGCCCGCCCCCGTGATCGCATTGAAGCGTGTCGGACGACTCAGGCTTAAGCCTTGGGCTTGGGCGGCACGCACAATGGCCTCGCCCAAGGGATGTTCACTGCGGCTCTCGGCGCTGGCAGCGAGGTAGAGCAGCCAAGCATCGGGCGCAAGCGGTTCACCAGTCCCGCCATTGCCGCCTACCAGCAGCGTCTGCGGCGTAGCACCCACAGATTGCAGTGGTACCACATCGGTGACGGCAGGCTTGCCCTCGGTAATCGTGCCGGTCTTATCGAGGATCACCGTCTGCAAGGCACTCGCCCGCTCAAGACTCTCGGCGTTCTTGATCAGAATCCCGCGTGTTGCCCCAACCCCTGTGCCAACCATAATGGCCGTGGGGGTGGCCAAGCCGAGGGCACAGGGACAGGCGATCACCAAGACGGCCACAGCAAAGATGAGCGCCTTGGTCAAGCCAACCCCGCCCAAGAACAACCAGACGAGGAAGGTGGCGGTAGCAAAGAGAATCACTGCTGGCACAAAGATGCTCGCCACATAATCAACGAGGCGCTGTACGGGGGCGCGGCTGCCTTGCGCCTCTTGCACCAGGCGAATAATCTGGGCCAGGGCGGTTTCGCGCCCCACCCGCGTAGCCCGTAGTTGGAAGCTACCACTGCGGTTGATGCTCGCCCCCACGACCGTATCGCCGGAGTGCTTCTCGACCGGCATACTCTCGCCGGTGAGCATACTCTCATCAACGCTGGAGCTACCCTCAACAATGACTCCATCCACAGGAATCTTCTCGCCAGGACGAACGACTACGATTTCGCCCACGCTCACATCAGCCACCGGCACATCTACTTCTTGGCCGCCACGCACCACACGGGCCGTCTTGGGTTGCAGCCCAATCAGGGTCTTAATTGCCGCACTCGTCTGGCTTTTCGCCCGCGACTCCATGTACTTACCGACGAGCACAAGGGCAATAATCACCGCAGCGGTCTCGAAGTAGACATGACCGGGCGCACTAGTGAGCAGGAGGGCCAGACTATAGAAATAGGCCGCCGAAGTCCCCATAGCAATCAGCGAATCCATATTGGCGGTACGGGCCTTGAGCGCCTTCCAGGCATTGCGGTAGAAATCGGCCCCACTGTAGAACTGCACAGGCGTGGCGAGCAGCAGGAAGAGCCAATTGAGCAGATCATAGCGAGCGGGCACCTTTTCCATCATCATAGCCATCGAAGCGCCATGCATTTGCTCAAGCATCGCCGCACCGGCAGGCACCATCCAGGGGGCCAAAAAGCCAAAATCGCGGCTCATGGCTAACACAAACAGGGGCAAGCCACAGACAATTGCCACCAGCAACTGGTGGCGCTTATGGGCCAACTCGTGGGCGCGGGCCGCCGCTTCGACATCCTCAGCTTCTGCCGGATCGTGGCCTGTCGCCTCAATCACGCCATAGCCCGCCGCCTCAACTGCGGCCTTCAACTCGGCATAGCCCACACTTGTTGGCTCATAGACGACCGTAGCCTGTTCGCTCGCCAAATTCACTTGGGCCGACAACACCCCCGGCTGTTTCCGCAGTACCTTCTCGACCCGCGCCGAGCATGAGGCGCAGGTCATGCCAGTGATGGGCAGGGTTAACTCTTGATCCTTCATGGTCTTTAATTCTAGGAAGAACAGGGGAGTAGCAGAGGAACAGAGGAACAGGGGAACAGAAGCATCTTAGAGGCTATCTGGAAATTCTGTGAACTGGCGTTGGAGTGCCGGCTAAAGCCGGCACTCCAGCTTGTGCCCCTCGACTTTTCAGACAGCTTCTTAATTATCCTCTGTGTTCTCGGTGCCTCTGTGGTAAAATTCTCTGTACCTCTGCCTCCGCCTCTCCGCCTCACGCCTCAATGTTGCACAACCTCATCGTAGCCCGCTTCGTTAATCGCAGCAACAATCGCAGCGGAGCTACAAGCATCGCTATGTTCAACCGTCACAACCTTGGTGGGGAGATCAACGCGCACGGCTTGCACGCCTGCAAGCTTCTGCACCTCTTCGGTAACAGCACGCACACAATGTTGGCACGAGATCGCGGGCACGGTATACTGCTTGGTCTGCATGATGATCCTTTGCTTATTCAGGTCTGGGCAGTCGCTTGTGATTCATTGTACCACTTAGTACGTAGAAAATAGGAAATGGGAAATAGGAAATAGGAAATAGGAAATAGCCTGAAAGCATCAGGATGCACCCTGCTTCCTGCTTCCTGTTTCCTGCTTCCTGTTTCCTGTTTCCTGCTTCCTGCTTCCTGCTCCCTACATCCTACTTCCTGCTTCCTACACCCTACTTTCTAATTTACCTCGGCTCCCAACTGCGGCGCAGGAGCGGCCAAGCGTGGCGCAGATACTCCAGTGCCGAGGCGACTGTCCAGATCAGGGCTAGGCCCATAACGATGGGCCAGAGTTGCAAGGGCGGCACGAGTATGCCACCAAACATAGTTCCCATCAAGCCCCCCCGTTCTGCACTAGACGCAAGCAAGCGCCAGATTAGCGCGGTGACCGTGATGGTCAATTTCTGCTTCCCAAGTTTGCCTGCGGCAATAACGACCCCTTCGGCGGCGGCAAAGGAGCGTAGCCCGGAGATGACAAATTCGCGCACAATGATCACAAAGGCAACCCACCCAGGCAGCATCCCGAGTTGCACCATGGGCAGCAGAGCGCCAACGACAAAGATTTTGTCGCTAATCGTATCAAGAAAGACGCCGAAGGGTGACACCACCTGCATACGCCGGGCAATCTTGCCATCGGCTATATCGCTGAGCGCCATAAGGAGCAGCAGGGCAATCGCGGCCATATCGGCCACCGGATCGGCCATCAAAATCAGCCCAAAGAGCAGCGGTGTTGTAACAATGCGGAAGAGACCAAGGAGATTGGGAAGACTACGCACAATGCCTCTCGTTTTGCTCTATTGCCTATGCCTACGCATGCTCTACTCCATAACCAATACTTTCAGAAAGTTGGTTGGCCCATAGCGATAGATGGGGTGGCCACCAGTAAGCACGAGGGCATCGCCGCTCTGCATGAGCCCTTGGTTGGTGAGAAGAAGCTGGATCTGGCGCTCAAGATCTTCAAGTCGGTCGGCAACCTGGATTTGGATTGGATGAACACCCCAGTAGAGGTTCGCACGGCGGGCGGTCTCTGCACTGGGGCAGAGGGCAATAATCGGGACGCGGGGGCGGTAGTGGGAGACCATGCGTGCGCTGGCGCCGCTCTGGGTCAGGACAGCGATTGCGCGCACCGGCAGGGTTCGTGCAATCGTACATGCGGCATCGGCGAGGGCACGCGGGGTTGAGTGAACATCGGGAATGGCCCAACGGGGACTCGCACTGGCGGTTTCACTCCCATTATAGGCCGTCCGTCCCTCAATCGCATCGGCAATCAGGGCCATCATCTGCACCGCTTCAATCGGGTAACTGCCTGCGGCGGTTTCGCCACTGAGCATGACCGCATCGGAGCCATCAATGATCGCGTTGGCCACATCGCTCGCTTCGGCGCGGGTGGGGCGCGGGTTGTAGATCATCGATTCGAGCATCTGCGTAGCGGTAATCACGGGTACCATAGCGCGATTCGCGGCATCAATCAACTGCTTCTGCACGAGAGGCACGCGCTCGGGTTCCATTTCGACGCCGAGATCACCACGGGCAACCATCAGCCCATCGGCAACGGCCAGAATTTCGGGCAGCACTTCGAGCGCTTCGGGGCGCTCGATCTTGGCAATCACCGGAGTAGTCCGTCCAGCCTGCCGAATAACCTCCTTGAGCGCCACAATATCGGCGGCCCGGCTGACAAACGAGAGGGCCACAATATCTACCCCCTGCGCCAAGCCAAAGGCCAGATCATCAAAATCTTTAGGCGTCGCCGCCGCCGCACTCACGCGCACCCCCGGCAGATTGATGCCCTGATTGGGTTTCAACCACCCTCCGTGAACCACCTCAGTGATCACTTCGGTTGCAGTGCGCTCGACCACAACTAGTTGAATCAAGCCATCAGAGAGCAAAATCCGGTCACGGGTACGCACATCGTGCGGAAGATCCTGATAGGTCGTACTCACCCGCTCAACCGTCCCCGCTACCGCTTCGGTCGTTAGGGTAAAACGTTGCCCCACCAGCAACTCAACGGGTTGCCCTTCAAGCAGCGGGCCGGTGCGAATCTTGGGGCCTTGCAGGTCTTGCAAAATCGCAATTGGTCGTCCCGCCTCAGCGGCAGCCCGGCGCACATCGGCAATCAGTTGCGCGTGGTCGGCATGACTTCCGTGGGAAAAATTGAGACGCACGATATTCATACCGGCACGGATCAAACCCGCAATCCGTTCGGGGCTACTGCTCGCAGGCCCAAGTGTAGCCACGATCTTTGTACGCCGCATAAAACTCCTCAGGGAAGGTTTCAAGACACTTTACAGTTTGTGAGGACGCGAGGACGCGAGGACGCGAGGACGCGAGGACGCGAGGACGCGAAGGCGCGAGGACGCGAGGACGCGAAATCTCCACGGCTTCGCCTCTCCGCTTCGCCTCTCCATCGCTTCGCCTCACGCATCCCAGAGGGCAAGTGTAGCAGGCTCCGCAGGTCTGTCAAGCGCGGGCTATGAGTTTCAGAATTGCCTCTGCGGCTTGTTCGGCGGCACCGGCCTGCACGGGGGCGGGGTGGGCACGCAATTGCGCGAGGCCCGCCGGGGCGAGCCAGGTGGCAGCACCAGCGAGCATGTCCGCTTTGCGATTGCCAATCAGCACCGCCGAGCCAGCGTCTACCAAGTAGCGCCACTCGGTCTCGTTGCGCGTAATGAGCAGGGGGGTCTGCAATACGCCCGCCTCTTCCTGTAAGCCACCAGAATCGGTAAGGACGGCGGTGGCACTGCCGATCAGCCGCAGGGTGTCGAGGTAGCCTAGTGGCTTGCTCAGGCACAATTTGGGCGAGAGCGTCAAGCCCTGCTGCTTGAGTGCTGCATCGGTGCGCGGATGAACCGGGAAGACGATGGTGTACGCTTCGGCAAGTTCGTTGAGCGCCTCAACCATGCCGGGCAGCACGCTAGGAATCGTATTCTCGGCGCGGTGCAGCGTGAGCAAGAGGTAGTCCTGTTCGCGTAGTTCAAACTGCTCCAGAATGGTCGAGTTTTGGGCATGCTCGCGGTTGCGTAGCACCGCATCAATCGCGGTCGAGCCAATAGTGGCAATGCTCGCTTCAGGCAAGCCCTCGTTACGTAAGTTGGTGGTGGCAATCGCATCAGCGGCGAGCAGCAGGGCCGAGATATGATCCACAATAATGCGATTCTGCTCTTCGGGCATGGCGCGGTTGAAAGAGCGCCCGCCCGCCTCGAGATGCACCACCGGAATGCCAAGTTTACTCGCGCAGAGCGCCCCCCCCAAGGTGGTATTCGTGTCACCCTGCACCAGCACCGCATCGGGCTGCTCGCTGAAGAGAATCGGCTCGAGCCGCGCCAGAATGCGTGCCGTCTGTTCACCATGGCTGGCCGAGCCAACCCCCAAAGCATGGTGCGGCGCAGGCAGGTTCAGTTCCTGAAAGAAGATGGCGTCCACATCGTAGGAGTAGTGCTGCCCCGAATGTACCAGCACATGGTTGCAGCGCTCAACGAGCAACGGAATCAGCGGCGAAAGCTTGATAATCTCCGGGCGTGTGCCCAGGATGGTGAGGACTTTTGGCATAGATTTTTCCTTTAGGGATGGTTTCAGAAACAGCCTTTCAGCTTTACAGTTGGAGTGCCGACTTTAGTCGGCATCCAGAGGTTGTCGGCGACCTCAGCCGACTAAAGTCGGCACTCCGTCGGAGGCCAAACTGTAAAGTGGCATGAAACCTTCCCTTACCCAACAAACTCCAGTTGCACCCCATAGTAGCGCTTCAAAAACAGGGCTAATTCCTGATAGACCGGATCAGGGTCACTTATCATCTCGTTGCGGGTGAGATCGAGCCAGTGGCTGCTGTTGGCTGGCCGCCAGGCCGGGCGGCTGATCAGCCAGATGGTGCGCGTGGCGTCGTTTGGGATTGTTGGTGCGTCACCATGGCTGGGGGCAAGCATGATGCGGTAAGTTTGCCCACGATAGTGCATGCGTAGATTGCCGCCTTGCTGCTCAACTTGCACCCCCCAACTCTGCTTGAGTACCAGATCGGCAAAGTGGCGCAGCATCTGTGCAGCGGCGGCATCCAAGCGGCGCGGACTCATCGTGCGGCGCATGCGCTCCATCTGGCCCACGATTTGCGCCGGGTTGCCCTCGGCGATGCTCCCCGCTGGTAGGCTGCCACTCACCACCGAGCGCGAATTGACAAAGCTGTTGTCGCCAATCTCTGCACCAGGCTGCAAAAAGACCCCCGCCGCACACCAGACATAGTCGCCCACGGTGACCGGTGCGAAGCGTACCCAGTAGCCCTCGGTAAAGGGCAGAAAGGAGCCGTGGGTATAGATCATTGAACGGGCACCGAGGGCGCTCCAACGCCCAATGCGTACATCTTCTTCAGTATTGATCAGCGACTGCGGCCCAATGTAGCTATGTTCACCCACATGCAGCCCGGCAGCACCATAGACCAAATTGAAGCTACTGATCAGCCCGTAGCGCCCCAAACTGATCGCCCCGTCACAACGGATCAACGTAAGCGCCCGAATTTCACTATAGTCTTCCAGCGTAATCTGACGGCCCATCAGGCTCGTGAACCAACCGATACGTACATGCCGCCCCACCTGCGCCCCGCAGCAATAGCGCAGAAACCAGGGTTTGAGCGGCGGTGGTAGGATGAAGAGGATGATGAAGAGGAGGGTTTTGGTAGGAAACATTGATATGCTCAGCAGACGGGAGGTGGCAAGAGGTACAGAGAATTTCACCACAGAGGCACCGAGGACACAGAGGTTGGAATAGCAGGAATGTCACATCCCTCTCTGTGTTCTCTGTGTCTCTGTGGTGAAATTCTCTGCATCTCTCCTCGCCGCATCACAGCCCTTGGCTCACCCGCTCGATCATGGCCTGGCGCACTCGCCAATGGTCAGCAATTGCGCCCGGTGTAGCGAACCAGACATCTTTGCGCTGGAAGAGATCAGCCCAGAGCTTGCGGTAGGTCGCGGCCCAGCCCGGAAAGAGCGCATCGTCATAGACGTAGTCGTGAACATCAACCAACAGCATACCACCATGGGCCGCCGTGCGCTGCACGAGGCCACTCAGCAAGAGCATGCGATCACCAGGGTTGTCTTGGCGCTGCCCAAAGAGATGGTCGTCCATCCAGGCCGTTGGCAATTGCAATGTCTCTAGGGCGCGGCGTTGACCAGCGTGCCATGGGTAGAAGGGCCAGTTGCTGCCGCGCCGCCAGCCCAGGTAGCGGTTGTGGGTCAACGAGGCATCGTAGTGAAAACCCACCTGCTCGTGGAGCAGCAGCGTCGCTTCAGGATTGGTGGGGTCGAGGTGCCAGTAGTGGTGGCGGTTGCCCTTGATCGGCTGCCCACTCGCCCTCGCCAGCGCCTCACGCTCGGCTGCGAACTTACTAGCACTGGTGTAGGCCAAATAGCTCGCGTGTAGGCCAAGCTCCCAGCCCTCAGCAGCCAACTCGCGGAAGAGGGCGCGAAAGCTGGGCCGGTGAATATCATAGAACGGATCGGGCAGGCCGCTGGCATACTCAAGCAGCGAGCCCTTACGGGCCACAAAGAAGAAGGCCGAACGGGCATTGTACTGCCGTTCCAACTCCATCCATGAGCGAAAATGCCAGTGGCTATGTTGGCCCAGTGCAACCTCAACGGCAGGACGCAACCCGCGCCGACCTTGGCGGGCGAGGATGCGGAGCGGTTCGATCCAACGAATGATCTCCGGGTAGTCCACATCGTGGCCACAGGTAGCGGCCAAATTCGCCCCAAAGGGCCAGCGCGCCAGCCCTGGCGGATAGCCCAAGGCACGCAACATCTGACCAAAGCCACTTGCTATGGCGCTGGCAAGGCCCAAACGAAGCACGCCGTGAGCAAGCGTGGGCGTGCCAGTCAGATCAAGGTAGCCATGCTTCCCACGGGGATGCTGCTGCTCCTCTTGGCCACTGAGCAGCCAAAAGCAGTCAAAGAGCAGGTCGCGCTCAATGATGCAGCGACCCGACTGGATGCTTTGGGGCGGGCCAAAACTCGGCTCCACCGCAAAGCGCGGACGCTCCCAGCCGTTGCTCTGTTCAACCCCAACCAGCCGTTGGGCGGCGGGCTGGGCCCATTGGCTCGCATGGGCACGCACGACCAGACGGGCCGCCGGAGCATGTGCCGGATCAAGCGCATAGGCCAGATCGGGCCTTGGCCCCTGCCAAGCCACCTCCTGCCAAGCATACCCCAGCCCAGCCAGCAGTGTACGCCATGTATAGGCAATTTCAGGCCGGAAGTCGGCGAGGGCCGGGTCGATAGCTAGAGTTAATTGTGGCGGCAACATGTATCTCCTAGCACCCTTCGGCGTCTTATACCAGTTACGAGTGATGAGTGACGAGTGACAAGCAGGGTATATCTCATTGCAATGCGGTCTGACATAATCTGCTATGCGGTATATTCAACGGCAATTGGTATTAGAAGCTGTCTGAAAAGGGCCTCAGGGTCGTTTTACACGATGTGGCACACGTTGGAGTGCCGGCTTTAGCCGGCTAAAGCCGGCACTCCAACGCCAGTTGATAGACTTTTCAGACAGCCTCTTAGTGCCTATTCGCCCTTCGCCCTTCGTCCTTCGCATCCCGCATCCCTCATCCCTGAGATCACCCCTTACGCATCTTCTTAAAGCGCGCACTATGCTGTTCCTGCTCGGTAAGCTCAATGCGCGTCGGAATCTTGTAGGGGGCCAGGCGTTCGCGGCAGAAGGCGCGCAAGCGCCGCTTGAAGGCGTTGAGCTCTTCGGGTTCAAAGAGGTTGCAGCGCACACTGACAATCTGGCCGGTAATTGGGTTCGCTTCGCCCACCACGGCGGCATCGCGCACGTTGGGCATCTGGAGCAGCACACTCTCCACTTCGGCGGGGTAGACCTTCTGGCCGCCGACGTTGATGATTTCGCTGCGCCGCCCCAGGATGCGGATGTATTCGCCATCCACTTCCACCATGTCCTGCGTGTTCATCCAACCCTCAGCATCGAAGGGGCTGGGGGCGTTGAGGTAGCCGAGCATCGCCGATTGGGCGCGCACCCAGAGGACGCCATCCACAATCTTGGTCTCAAAGCCTTCGCCCCCCACCTTCACCCAGAGCGAGTTGGAGTCTTTCGATTTGGAACGCAGAATGCCCAACTCCGAGAGGCCATAGGTTTGCAGCAGTTGCACCTTGGGGAAGATTTCGTGCAAACGTTGCAACGTACTCTGCGGCATCACCTCGGTACCATAGGTAATCAGTTCGAGCGATGAGAGATCGTGGCGCACATAGGCTTCCGAGATGAGCAACAGGTTGAGGAAGGTGGGCGAGGTGGGCAGGGTCTGCACCCGTTGGCTCGCAATCGCCGCACAGACTAACTCCGGGTCACGCGAGGGCACGGCAACAACAGTGCCGCCATTGGCCAGGGTGTAGAAGAGGGTATTGATGCCACCGATATGATCGAGCAGCAGGAACGTAAGCGTCACGCGGGCATGGCGCGGCAGTTTGAACTTCTCCAGCAGCGGGGTAAAATTGTGCAGCGCCGCTTTGCTCTTGCCGGTGGATCCCGAAGAGAAGAGGACGAGGCCGGGATTGCCGCTGGCGATCAGCCCTTGGGTAAGCGCATTGCTCACCTGGACAGGTAGGCGTTCAAGCTGCCAACCATCACTGGCATCGAAGCGGATCACCACCTGCACCTCAGCGATCTGCAGGAACTCATCACGCTGCGCAGCGACCGAATCGGTCAACGGGACAACAATCGTCCCGCGATGCACCAGCGCCAGCATGAGGCTCACCGCATTGGGCGAATAGTCGCCCTCAATCGCCACAACCTGACCAGGGGCCACCTCATGCTGATCGAGCTCATGGTTCCAGTGCTGCACACGGGCCAAAAGCTCACCATAGGTATACTGCTGGCCCTGCCAAACAATTGCGGCCCGGTCGGGCCACTGGGCCATGCGTTCGAGGAGCCATGAGGCTGACATTAGCCACCTCCACCCAAGTAGATCACCTGGCCGGTGATGTAATCACTTTCGGGGCGTATGAAGAAATCAAGCACGTTGGACACATCGGCAAAGGTACCGAGGCGCCGAATGGCTAGTTGATCCACAATCTGCTGAATTTTGTCGTGCGGCACACCACGGATGAGATCGGTCTCGATAGGGGTTGGGCCGAGTGCATTGACCGTAATGCCAAAGGGGGCCAACTCTTTGGCCAAAATGCGCGTCAGCGTCTCAACGGCGCTCTTGGAGGCGGCGTAGATCGCTTCGCCCTCAAGCCGCAGTGGGACAGCAATGGTACTAAAGTTGACGATACGGCCATAGTTGTGCCGCCGCATCACCTTGGCCGCCTCGCGGCAGACAAGGAAGCTGCCGACGACATTGGTGGCGAGAATGCGCGTGAGGGTCGCACTCGGCACGAGTAGCGCATGGTTCATCGAGGCGATGCCGGCATTGTTGATTACCACATCGAGGCGACCATGGCGGCGTTGAATAGCGGAACAGAGCGCCCGCACCTGGCGCTCATCGGTCACATCGGCCTGGTGGTGGGTATAGCCCTCAAGTGTCCAATCGGGCAACTCACGGCTACAGCCCGCCACAATAGCCCCCTGGCGCACATAATGCTCCACAAGGTAGCGCCCAATGCCCTTGCGCGTCCCGGTAATCAGCACAACCTGATCAGCCATGGGCCAACTCCTCAGCCAGCAGCATCCCAATATACTCCGCCAGTGAACCAACCGTACGGAAAGGACTATGCTGCTGCGACATCGCCCGGTCGTCGGCAAGGGTCAAGGCCACCTCAAATTCCTCTTCCAAACGCTGTTCCAGATCAACAATCAGGGTCACTAGGGCAAGCGAATCGAGTACCGCCTGCTTACCAATCAAGCTCGTGCTTGCCTCAAGTTGCGCTGGCATAGGCCGTTCGCTCAACTCAATCGCTTCGCGCAGGCCATCGAGTACGATCTGAAGTAGGGTCTCAGGTGTGGGCAGGGGCATAGAAGGTGTCTTTCAGGTAGGGAGGTGGTGAAATCTTCTCCAGTTCTAGTTAAAGAGATCCGAATCCACCCAACTGGGATCATCAAGCGTCAGGCTATAGCCATTGCCAGAGCGGTCGCTCGTGGTCTGGCCACTCCCCTCATCGAAGCCAAAGAGGGCGCGGGTATTGCCATCCCCATCGAAGGGAGCACTTGGGGGCGTGAAGGTTTCAGTGTAGCGTACCACATCAGAGATGCGTAGTTCGTCCAATTGGCCGGTGAAGAAGCCGTAGGGCTCAAGCCCGCCAACAACGAGGTTAGGGCCAACCGTGATGCCGCCAACACCAACCTGTGGCCCAGCGACGCCATTCACAAAGAGTTGACCCATGTTGGTGCTGACGTTGTAGCTTAGAGCGATATGATTCCAACTATTGATAGTGAGTGCGGTTGGATGCTGTACACTTTGCCAACTGTTGCTATTGTTGAGCATCCACCACGTGGCCTGACCACCGTTGAGTTCGAGCGACCAACCGCTATCTGTATCTGCGCTGGTGGCGACGATCACTCCATCCTGCTCAGCAACACTGGGCCGCACCCAGAGTTCAATCGTCTGGCTGCCATTCAGCCCACTGATCGCAACACCCTCTAGGCTATCGGTGCTATCAAAGATGAGCGCATAGTTGCTGCCAGGAATGGGGGTGTTGGTTGGGGTAGGCGGCAGCGGCGTGTTGGTTGGGGTAGGCGGCAGCGGCGTGTTGGTCGGTGTAAGCGTGTTGGTTGGGGTAGGCGAAGGGCCGGGCGTGTTGGTGGGGCCGCTAAAGCTAGGTAGGGCCACTTCGCTGTAACCAATCACCTCGTTGGTGCTGAAGACTTGAATTAGCGCAGTAGTGCCAGTGGGCACGTCACCCGCAAGGCTGAAGGTGATGCTCTTGGTGCCTGCCGGTGCGCCATTGGGCAGCCGCATCAGTAGAGCACCACGGGCGTTGCCACCAGAGTATGCATCAGTCACTGCCGCCGGATCGGCGACCAGCGTTGCCCCTGTGCCAAAGCCGCTGAAGCTCCCCGCCGTGACGTTGCCAAAGGGGATGCTGGGAGGCAATGTGATCAGCACGCTGCCACCATTGGGGATAGCCTCACTACTGAAGTTGAGCGTATAGGTACCAAGGCTGTAATCAACGCTTACATCAGCCAGTGGCGTTCCCGGCGTCATCATCGCCAACCCGAAGCGCGTCGACTCGGGCCGCGTGCTAGTGGTGTAGTAGAGGCGATAGCTTGAACCCTCCTTGAGCGCCCGCACCGCCCAGAGGTAGTCGAATCCGCCAGCGTCAATCGAGTCGTTTGCGCCCGTCCAAACAGGCAGGTTGGGATCAGCGCGTGTCCAGTTGATTCCGTCGGTCGAGACCATGTAGCCCGTCGTATAGACCGAACCAAAGTTAACTGCCTCATACCACATGCGGAAGATCGCGCCATCTTTGATCACGGTAGGAACACCAAGATTATTCTCATCAAAGGTTCCAGTTGGCCCTGGCACCGTCGTGGAGCCATTGGGTAGTGAACCGGCCCGTGTCCAATTCACGCCATCGGGCGAGAGCGCGAGGCTAATGCTGAAGCGGTAGCCATCGCCAATACCTTCGTACCACATGCGGTAGCAGGGATCGCCATCGGTGCGTCCATCTTCGCAGGGCAACTCAGGGCTGGCTTGGTCGAGGATGACACTCGGCGCAACGATGTAGACCGAGTCGAACTGACCGCTTTCACCCGAATGGCGTAGTACCGCATTCCCGCCCGCCGATCCAGCCACCCGTGTCCAGGTAACCCCATCGGTTGACTCGGCAAGTCCAAGTCCCGCAATGGTGCTGGGTTCGCTGAATCCGGTGTACCACATGCGGTAGGTTTCGCCCACACGGATGATACTCATGGTCGAGACACCGTCGCGGTCGAAGGTTCCCGCCACATCCGAAGCCCGGAAGACTGCGCCACCGGCTAAGGGGCCAACAACCCGCTGCCAGGTTAGGCCATCCGCCGAGACGGCGTGGCCAATGGCTCGTTCAAAGGAGGGTTCGGGGCCAGTACCTACATACCACATGCGGTAACAGAGGCCGTTGGTACGCCCATCCTCACAGGGGCGAGTAGTAGTCGCCTCGTCGCGCAACACCTGGGGCGGGAAGATCTCGGTCACATCGAAACTCGTACCCGTACCACCGCAGTTCAGGCCAACAATAGCAAAGATCGCTCCACCAAGATGGGCGCAGGCCGGATTGGGCACTGGCAGCCATGGCTGCGCCCCCAGCGGCGGTGGTGGCACCGGGGTGGGGGTGGCATCCGAGGTGGCGGTGGGGGTTGGGGTCTCCGTGGGGGTGGAGGTCTCGGTGGGGGTGGAGGTCTCGGTGGGGGTGGAGGTCTCCGTTGCCGTCGCCGTTGGGGTCTCGGTGGGGGTGGGGGTGTCGGTGGGCGTCGCCGTCGGGGTGTCAGTGGGGGTGGGGGTGTCGGTGGGCGTCGCCGTCGGGGTGTCAGTGGGGGTGGGGGTGTCGGTGGGCGTCGCCGTCGG
>NZ_NQWI01000157.1 GCF_002532535.1 Candidatus Viridilinea mediisalina | reverse complement strand
GTAGTGCCGACTAATGGTCTTCCAGTAAATAATCCGCTAACCAGACCTCGCAGATCTGGCATATCTATCAGGTCTAGTCCGTGCCGCGACACCGGATTAATTTCTGGAAGACCATAAGTCGGCTGAGGTCACCGACAACCCCCGGATGCCGACTAAAGTCGGCACTACGACTGTAAAGCTGAAAGCGCATTTCTGAAACCATCCCTAGCAACTTTGTTTTTTCGTATTGGACAAGGTTTTAAGATTACTTTACAGTTTGGTCTCCGACGGAGTGCCGACTTTAGTCGGCTGAGACCGTAGGTTGCCATTAGATGCCGACTAAAGTCGGCACTCCAACTGTAAAGGTGAAAGGCCGTTTCTGAAACCTTATCTTGGCGGCAAAGCCGCCAATACGAAAAAACAAAGAGGGGTTATGAAATGAAAAAAAACGTTCTCCTCCTTGATCCCACCACCACCGTTGAGAAACTTGCAGCAATCAAAAACGTTGCAAATCTTAGTGAACTTAAGGTGTCAATAAACAAACTTCAAACAGAGCTACAAGACCCTCACAATCCAATTCATACCAATGGTTCAAATCTTCAGGCTGTTGAGTATGATTACGAGACACTCAACGCCGAGTTGGAGCAGATTGTACGCTCACTCACGCTGGATCGTGCTATCTACTACGTCAACCGCCTGATCAAAAGTATCACCGAGACCCGCACGAGCGCGATCAATGACATCAATTTGAACCGTTGGAAAGAGTATGACGAGATTATCACCGATAGCCTCTGGGTGATTGATCGGCGCGACAGTTCGGGGGTGCATACGGCGGGCTACTGGGGCAATTTTATCCCCCAAATCCCGCACCAGTTGATGCGCCGCTATACCAAACGTGGCGATTGGGTGCTCGATACCTTTGCTGGCTCAGGCACCACCATGATCGAAGGACAACGCTTGGGCCGTCATGTTTTAGGTGTGGAACTCCAAAATCGTATGGTTAGCCACATCAAAAAAATTATTGTGAAAGAACCGAATCGCTATGGTGCTACCATTGATATTATTGAGGGCGATAGTAGCACCATTGACTATAAAGCACTATTGGCTAAATATGGGCAAGAGAGCGTACAGCTTGTCATTATGCACCCACCCTACTACGATATTATCAAATTCAGCGAGGATCCTCGCGATCTCTCGAATGCCCATTCAACCGAGGGTTTCCTCAGCATGATGGGTGCAGTCATGAGCAACGCAGCCCCCATCCTCGAACGGGGCCGCTACCTGGCCATCGTGATTGGCGATAAATACTACAAAGGCGATTGGATTCCCCTTGGCTTCCAGACGATG
Source organism: Candidatus Viridilinea mediisalina (assembly GCF_002532535.1). Lineage (GTDB taxonomy): Bacteria > Chloroflexota > Chloroflexia > Chloroflexales > Chloroflexaceae > Viridilinea > Viridilinea mediisalina. Next base: position 8,000 of record NZ_NQWI01000157.1, on the reverse strand, counting down.
AATGCGGCGCTTGAACGCGGCTTTAGCCTGAAGAGCATTATCGTCAAAAATTTTGAAGATACCTCAGGCAAGCGCAATCAGAAGGAACTTTGGCGCTACCGTGCTCTGGTGGGTGGCTTCTATATTTTTAAGCATGAGTATATTTTCTTGTTGAAGAAGCAATGAATTGTACGTCACTCTTCGGCCAAGGCAGCAAGTGATGCTTCAAACCTGCGCACAGTCTCAGTCGCACCGATTTGACGGTAGATCTCTAAACTTGCACGCAAGTATGCCATGCTCGCAGCTTGGTCATCTTGAATAAGGGCAAGCCGACTCAGAATGCGTAGAGCTACGCCCTGACCTTCAAGGTCGTTGCGCTCGAGCGATTGCGCCAGAGCCTGCTGGAAGGCTTCTTCTGCCAAACTTGCGTTAATCTGCAGGTAGATCATGCCTCGCACGTAGCTTATAACTGGCTCGTCGGGGGCATCGGCCAGTAAGGCCAGCGCATCAATAGTGAGTCTTTGTTGGTAGTAGAGGGTGGCAAGTACCAGCTTCTGTGCGGTCGGATCAAGCCCAAGAGCGGCGATCTGCTCGGTATAGGCGCTTATGAGTTCAGTATCTCTGGCGCTCAACAGGCGCACTAGGTTAGGATTTCTGAGGAAGCGCTCGTCCTGTTGGGAACTGCGCTGCGGGTCGTTGGCAACCGCGACGACAAACTGGTAGGCGACACCTGGTTCAAGCGCCGCGACATCGTCCGGGAAGTCCATGCTGGTCACCGCGCCAACATCGCGCTCCCAGACCACGCGCTCGTCAGTGAGTAGCGTCACGCTACGCAGCAGGGTGACGCGGTAGCCTTCAGCATCGTGCGCAGGTGTCCAGCGGATCTGCGGGCGTGGATCGAGCAGCCGACCCTGCAAGGGGGTGATCACCAATGGGATCGAGTCACCATGGCTATGTGAACTTCCCACTGCTTCTAGGAGCGGGTAGCTCAGAATGTGCGTCTCAGCTCCACAAGGAATAATGCCTTGATGATCGTCTACTACAATGAGTTGCAGATCGCTGCAAACAATCGTGGCACGTCCTTGCACGCGCAACTCGTCACCAGACGTTAGCATGGTGCCAAACATAGCCGGAGCGTAGCTCTGCCAATCACTGCGCTTCACCTCGGCATGACCTTCTACGTCAACAAGGATGTGTAACGGTGGGTTAGGCGCTGACGCTGTTAGACTACAGCCAGTTATGGTGAGCACCAAGCTAAGGAGCATGAACCAACGCATTGCAACTTCCTCAATCTACAATCTACAATCTACAATCTACAATCTACAATCTACAATCTACAATCGAAAATGGCATCACCGCCGTGGCGTGCGGTGCGGCCCCAAGAAGCGCTGCACCACCGCAAGGTCGAACTCGTTCTGCAGGGTGGTGCGGGCTCCTTCGGCGGTGGCCGCGAGGGCGTGGCCGAGTTGACGGCAGATCGCGTCGGCCAAAAATTGGGGCAGCGGTTCTTGGATACTGTTGACCCGCAAGGCGTTGCGGAAGGTGGCAAGTACTGCGCCCAATGGCTCACGGGCGATCAGGGCTGCCGGTAGCTCGATGCGATAGGCTGGGCCACTGGCTTCAGGGCGGTAGTAGATGACATAGAGTTGCCCATAGCCATGCTCAATTGCCCGCCGTAAAGATCGAAAGTCGCTGATCGTCGGACTGCGATAGCCAGTCAAAAGATGGGGGCGGTCACGACGAATGAGCGGCATCGGTATGGCATATTCACCCGGATTGAGGACACTCGTCCAGAGCGTGCGGTCGGTAATGGTTCCCGAAAGTTGTGGTGCAAACTCTAGGACATCGTCGGCGGCGGTAGCCGCTTTGGAGTGGGCAATCACGCGGCGACATTCTAGCACCAGACGCCAGTCTTCGTTGGTGAAGAACTGTTCGATCAAGGGGCGAAAGTCGGCCCACCATGCGGGAGGCCGGTTGCTGCGGTGGTCTTGGGCCAGGCGCATCAGCAGACGGTTGATTTCGAGCAGGACAGAGTAGAAGGATCCGTCGAGGACAAAGAGGCCGCTGCTGGTGGCGCGAATGCGCCGGGCTAGGAGGTGCAGTTCGAGCAGTGAGCGTAGCCCGCCCAAGATGCTCTCTAGCTCCTCTACGGGGGGCAGCATGCGCACCAAGACCTCTTGGTCGGTCAGGGTATCCTCTTCAACCGCTGCTGCTGCAATCGCAGCAAAGCCCGCCCCAGCGGCGGCTACGCTGGCATGCGCCCCATCCACGGCACAGAGCCGCCGCGTTGGGCCATCGGGAGTCGCTTTGATACGCCGTTCCAGCGTGGCGCGCAGATGCTCGCGCTGCTCATCAAGCTCACTGAGCGTCGTGCGACACGCCGCTGCGCACGCCTCAATCGTGGCTAATACCGCAGCCGGTAGCGCCGCTGTGCCAAGTTTTGTGCTGCTGGGGTGTGGCTCTGAATTTGACATATGCTCGTTGCTACGTGAAGGCTACTACCAATTACCCTTGAACATGCCGCATTATCAAGAATGCTAACGCCCATTGGGACGCCATGTTCGGCAATCTGCAATCTGCAATCGTAAATGGTATAATGCTGTTCATTATACCAAGTGGGAGGCTCCTGTGAGGCCCATGGTACAATGCCTGCACTATGAAGATTCCGCGTATTGCCTATTGCTCGCCAGTCAACCCGGCCCCTTCGGGCATCTCGGATTATAGTGAGGAGCTATTGCCCTATTTGGGGCAGTATGCCGAGCTGACGCTCTTTGTGGAGGATGGGCTGCGGCCAAGTAATCGGCTGTTGACGCAGCAGCTTGAGGTTTTGCCGTTGCGACGGCTGCCACGCGAGTTGCGGCGACGCCCTTATGATGCCCTGGTCTACCATATGGGCAATAGTCCGGCCCATGCGGGCATTTGGCGTTCGGCCCAACGCCTGCCTGGGGTGGTGGTGCTGCACGATTTTGTTTTGCACCACTTTATGCTCTGGTATGCGGCCAATGTGCAGCGCGATATTCAGCTCTATGTGCGGGCGATGCTGGAGCGTTATGGCGAGCCGGGGGGCCATATTGCCCAACTGATGATTCGTTCGCGCTTTAGCGATGCGGCCTTTGATTTTCCCTGTTGCGAGCCGGTTTTGGCTCAGGCGCGGGGGCTGATTGCTCATAGCCACTATGTGGCCGAACGGGTTGCGGCCCTAAGCCCGGCGTTGCCGCGTGCGGTTGTGCCTATGGGTGTGCCTTCGCCCCCGCCAATTGAGCGTAACGCTGCGCGTGCGCGTCTAGGGCTGCCGCAGGATGGGGCTATCTTGGCCAGCTTTGGGCATATCAATGCCTGGAAACGCATCGAACCGACCCTGCGAGCGTTGGCGGCGCTGCGCGCCGAGGGGCGTGAGGTGCGCTACCTGCTGGTCGGCAGTGTTTCGCCCAACTACGACCTCAAGGGGCTGATTGAGCGTAGCCGTTTGAGCGAGGCGGTACGCATTACTGGCTACGCACCGCGCGAACAGTTCGAGGACTATGTGGCCGCTGCTGACATCTGTGTGAACCTGCGCTACCCCACGGGTGGCGAGACGAGCGCGAGCCTCTTGCGGCTGCTTGGGGCGGGGCGACCTACACTTGTCAGTGCCGTAGGCGCATTTGCCGAACTACCGCCTGGTGTGGTTGCTCAGGTAGACCCCGGCCCCGCCGAGGGGGATCAGATTTTGGCCTATTGCCGTTTGCTGCTTGACCGGCCTGAGCTTGCGGAGCAACTGGGGCAACAGGCCCGCAGCTTTGTCGCCCGCGAACATACGCTTGCCCAGGCGGCCCAAAGCTACATCCGCTTCCTCGCCCGGCTCTACGGCTGGCCGATGGTGGTACGCCACCGCGAGCAGCCGCTTTGGCACCCAGAGCCTACGGCTACATCAGCAGCAAGCGTGGCCGCAGCGCCTGCACCACAGCCCCTGCCCCCAGCCAGCCCGCTCGTGCAGACGACTGCCAACGCCATGCAAGAGTTGGGCCTGAGCGACAGCGCCCTACTCAGGCGCATCGCTCAACGCATCACCGAAGTGAGCTAGGGGGGTTGGGGCAGAACCTGGTTCTGCCCCAAACCCCCTAGCTTGGCGGGGTTTAGGCGCGGCTTCGCCGCCATAAGAATGGGGGCATGGGGCAGAACATGGTTCTGCCCCAACATCTTGTAACTCCGGGCTCTACACTAGAGGCTGATGGGCATGTATTCGGTACTCGTGTGGTGACAAACGGCCCATCAAAGGTGCGATGTAACGACGCACGACAGCGCGGCCAATCCAGTTCACCTGGTGGTCGTGAGGAGTGTAGACCAATGCTTAGTCAATCTCAGCGCGAACGTATTCTCAGCCATCTCGAACGTGGATGGAAACTTCCCGACAGTCTCGTTCAAGAGCTCTGGATCGCCTATGAGTCCCTTGAGCGTTCGCAGCTTCAGCGCCATAACGTGAGCAACGGGGAACATACCCCCCAGCATACCCACCATGATCATTGTTCGGTAGGGGAGGGGTGTAGGAATTAGGCGGGGTAGCGCATCCGCAATGCGTATGCGTATGGGGGCTACGCCCCAAACCCCGTTTTTTTGTTTAGTGGTTATGCGTTGGATTGCCGGCTGAAGCCGGCACTCCAACGCCAGTTCATAGAATTTTCAGACAGCCTCTTAAGGTAGTGCCGACTTTAGCCGGCTGAGGTCGGCGACAACCCCCGGATGCCGACTAAAGTCGGCACTACGACGGTAAAAAAGAAATCTCTTCAGATCTCTAGCAACCCCAGATGGCCTGCGCCCCTTCAGACTGATAGGCATAGGCCATACGCTGCGTATTCCAAGCGAGGCCGATGCGGGCTTGGGGGGTTAGGATAATACAGCCGCCGTTCCCGCCGGGTACGGCGCGTCCGAGCGTGCGCACGGCCACTTCGGCGGCAGATTGGGGCGGCAGGCCGCGTTCAAGCAACTCGATGGCGCGACGAGCCATTGCTACACGGGTGATCGCCTCACCCCAGCCGGTACAGACCGCCGCACCAACGCGACCATCGGCATAGAGGCCACAACCAATGAGTGGTGTATCGCCGATGCGTCCGGGCAGCTTAAAGGGTGTACCGCCGGTTGAATTGGCCGCCACGAGGTTGCCCATACGATCGAGCGCAATCGCTCCCACCGTATCGTGGCCACCAACAACGTGAACCTCCGTATGGGGAGGGTTCTCAGCAGGCGCTTGGGCTTGACCAGCCTGCCAACGCTCCCAGAGGTGGCGTTCACGGGGCGTAATCAGTTCATGGTTGTCGCAGAGAGGGAGGCCGCAGGCAACAGCGAACTGTTCGGCCCCTTCGCCCGCGAGGAATGTGGCGGGCCCTTCAAGCACATGCCGCGCCAAGCTGATCGGATTGCGTAGCCGACGCAGATTGGCCACTGCGCCATACCTGAGTGTGCGCCCATCCATCAGTGCAGCATCAAGCTCAACCGTTCCGGCGCTCGTAAGCACCGAGCCGGTACCCGCATCAAACGTTGGGTCATCCTCCAGCACCCGCACCGCCGCCTCGCATGCATCGAGCGCACTTGCGCCAGTCTTCAACACGGCCCAGCCTGTCTCCAAGGCTGCCCGGCAACCCGCCACATGCGCCTCAACCAGCGAATCGGGGATGTTCCATGCACCACCGTGGATGATCATTGCGATAGGCATACATGCTACTTTGCATCATGGTATGAACGGCATAGAATCGTACTCTACCACAGGCTGTAGCAGGATGCAACCTCATACAGCCTCTTTTTCCTTAAGTTCAGCCAGTCCAGGGTCATGTTAGCCCTTCCCAATTCCCTATCTGTGGCTTATCGTCGCCCCCCCCCTCCTGAAAGCTCATAGGGCATGCTATAATCAGCTTACTTTACCTCTGTTCTTCAGTTCTTCAGTTCTTCAGTTCTTCAGTTCTTCTGTTCTTCTGTTCTTCTGTTCTTCATGTTCCTTTTCTACTCAATGGAGACACACCGCAATGGAGCGCACCATTCGTGTTTTAGTTGCCAAACCTGGACTTGATGGCCATGATCGGGGCGCGAAGATCATTGCCCGGGCGTTGCGCGATGCGGGGATGGAGGTGATCTACACCGGCTTGCAGCAGACGCCCCAGATGATCGTTGAGGCGGCATTGCAAGAGGATGTGGATGTGATTGGCCTCTCGATCCTCTCGGGCGCACATATGACCCTGCTGCCTAAGGTGATGCAACTGCTGCGCGAGGCGCAGATGGACGATGTGCTGGTGGTTGCCGGGGGGATTATCTCGGATGAAGATGCCCAGGTGCTGTGTGAACAGCATGGCATGCATGCTATCTTTGGGCCGGGGGCCTCGACCCACGAGATTGTGCGCTATATTAAGGATCAAGTTGGGGTTGCACGGGAGTAGGCTTGTGGATTATGGCGATCTCATAGCGCGTCTGCGCTCTGGTGAGCGGCGGGCCCTCGCTCGGGCGTTGAGTCTGGTTGAGCGGGGCGGGCCAGCGGCGCGAGCGTTGTTGGCCGCCGCCTATCCCCACAGTGGCAAGGCCCACCTGGTGGGTGTTACCGGCCCACCGGGCTCTGGCAAGTCAACGCTGGTGAGCCAACTGGCTCTGGAGTGGCGTCAACGCGGTGCCCAAGTGGGCGTTATTGCTGTAGATCCCAGTTCGCCCTTTAGTGGTGGCGCGGTCTTGGGTGACCGCATTCGTATGCAACAACTTGCAGGCGACACGGGGGTTTTTATTCGCTCAATGGCTAGTCGTGGGCGCTTGGGCGGCCTTGCACGCGCTACGGCAGACGCGGCCATCCTGATGGATGTGGCCCGTTTTGACCATGTGCTGATCGAGACGGTGGGAGCTGGTCAGAGTGAGGTGGATATTGCACGCACTGCCCATACGACGCTGGTGGTGGACATCCCCGGTATGGGCGATGATGTGCAGAGTATCAAAGCGGGCATTCTGGAGATTGCCGACATCTTTGTGGTCAATAAAGCCGACCGTGAAGGGGCCGAGCGGGTGGCCCAGCAGTTGCGTACGATGCTGCAATTTGGTTCCCGCGACGCCAATGCTTGGCAAGTGCCGGTACTCTTGACGGTGGCTAGTGAAGGGCGCGGCTGCGCTGCGCTTGTTGCGGCAGCCAACGAACACTATGCTCACCTCCAGCAGAGCGGGCTTGCAGAGGCATGTGCCCATGCTGCCGCCGAACGCGAATTGAGCGCTGCCCTCCAAGAATTGGCGCTTGAACAAACTCGTGGCCCCGCTTGGGACACTCTGGTACGCCAGATCGCCCAACGTACCCGCGATCCCTATGCTGCGGCACTGGAATTGTTGAACCAATGGAAACAACACCAATCCTGCAATGGCAAGCCCAACTAAAAGTCCGGCACTGCCGAGTGCAGCGCTTTAGGTTGTCTATGAGCTTCCTGTTCATTGCTGCACTCTTGGGCCTGGTCTTTGCTGCGGCTTGGAGTATGCCCGTTTCGCTGGAACGCACGCTGAGTTTGGTGCGGGTATCGTTGTTTATTGGGGTTGTTCTGCTTAGTCTTGGATTTTTTGGCGCTATTACCGCTTTTTTTATCTATTTTATCGCAGAAGATCATGAATATGAGATTAATGAAACAGGGATCATTAAAAGAGATGCTCTATCGAAAGAGTATGAGGGGGCTACATCCCGCTTTCTGATCTGGATTAAACAACAAGAAGCCAAACAGAGGGAGACAACAACGATCCATTGGCATCAGATCAGCCGAATGAAGCTCCACAAGCGCCACGCGATCATTACGATCTACCGTTGGCTCATTATTCCCACCTGCTCACTGGCGTGTACGCCAGCAAACTGTGAGCAGGTGGCGCAGGTACTCCGTGAGCAGTTGGCGGCGCGGAGGTAGGGGGCGAGCAGGCGTTCATGATCTGCAATCTGCAATCTGACATGGGGAAGCAGAAATTGTTACGTATCCCAGCAGCTTGTCATGCTGAATAGAACATGGGGCGCAGGCATCGTAGTGCCGACGTTAGTCGGCTGAGGTCTT
>NZ_NQWI01000156.1 GCF_002532535.1 Candidatus Viridilinea mediisalina | reverse complement strand
GGGGGCGCAGGGCTAAAGCCCTGCGCTGCTACGCGAAGCCCGCTTCGCGGGCTCAACCTGAAGGGTTCGCAGCCCGCGAAGCGGGCTTCCTCCGCATAGCAGCCGCAGGCTCGGTGGCTCGGTGGCTGAGCTTGCCGAAGCCAGCTTGCCGAAGCCAGCCTGCCGGCGTGCGAGGTCTTGAAGAACGTCGTGTAACGGGAAATTCAAACTGTCGGGTAGCTAGACGAGTGACGAGTGACAGGCAGGGCTTACTGCATATCAATGCACCCTAGCATAATACCATGTAGGGAAGCAGAAATTGTTATGTATCCCAGCAACTTGTCATGCTGAATGGGATATGGGGCGCAGGCATCGTAGTGCCGACTTTAGTCGGCTGAGGTCTTTCGCAGCGATGGGAAGCCGACTAAAGGAAACAGAAATTGTTACGTATCCCAGCAACTTGTCATGCTGAATGGGACATGGGGCGCAGGCATCGTAGTGCCGACTTTAGTCGGCTGAGGTCTTTGGCAGCAATGGGAAGCCGACTAAAGTCGGCACTACCTACGGCACAAACAGGTACGTTCCTACGAACCTTCGTTCAGGGTGGCAAAACAATCGGGCAATGAACAACATCCGCTTCCCTTAGTCGGCTGAGATCTTTGACAGCGATGGGAAGCCGGCTAAAGCCGGCACTCCAGCGTGCGCCCCCCGGCTTTTCAGACAGCTTCTTAGACGCGGGTGCCCTCCTCTTCAGCGATGAAACGGGCCAGCGCATCACGAATGGCCGCAGCACGCCCCGGGGCGTTTCCGTCGGTGCTGACGGCGATGAGACATTCAGGGCTACGGTGGAGCGCTGGCAGGTGAAAACTGCCTTCGTTGGGCGCATCAGCGACGTTGCAGAGCATGCCGCGTTCGGCGGCGGCGTGGGCGATTGCGGCGTTCACTTCACGCTGATTGGTTGTTGCAAAGACTAGACCAGCGTCAGTGAGATCGCTTGGCTGGTAGCAACGTTGTGCCCATGTAAGCTGGCCCGCTGCGGCCCACACCTGAAGCGCTGCGGTCGCGTCGGGGCTGATCAGGGTGACCGCACAGCCCACTGCGAGGAGCCCGCGCACTTTGCGTTCGCCCACTGGCCCCCCGCCCACCACAACGGCGCGGCTGGCGCTGAGGTTGGTGAGGACAATGGGGTAGGTATGGTGGGCATGCCCTAGCTGGCCCTCACCCCCTGCCCCTCTCCCACGTTGTGGGAGGGGGGCGAAGGCAGCGTCGTCCTGTTGCGTTCCTTTGTGTTCTTTTGCGGCAACAAACACGTTTTCCGTCTGCTCATGCACCTGTGTAGCGGGCGAGGGGGGATTGTCCCCACGCAACTTTGCCTCGGCGTAGCCGCGTGGCGTCACGAAGCGATCCCCCATGCGGTAGCTGCGGCTGTTGCCGATCAGCACGACGGTGAACATGTTGGCAAGGCTGGGGTCGGCTGCGCCGAGGGTGGTGAGGGTGAATTGCTCGTTGGGGCGGCTGACGTTGGTGGCGAAGGCGACGGGGGTGTTGGCAGGGCGCTGTTGGCGCAGCAGATCGAAGGCGGCTTCAAGCTGCCAGTGGCGCTCGCGGGAGCGCGGGTTGTAGAGGGCTACCACAAAGTCGCCTGTGGCTGCCGCCGCGAGCCGTTGCTCAATCAGGGGCCAGGGGGTGAGCAGGTCGCTCAGGCTGATTACGCAGAAATCGTGGCTGATGGCAGCACCCAAGTGGGCGGCGGCGGCTTGGAAGGCGCTGACGCCTGCGAGAACTACCACCTCCGGCTCGCTCCCATTCCAACCCCGTTCGGCTAAAAGCTCAAAGACTGGCCCGGCCATCGCGTAGATCCCAATGTCGCCACTGCTCACGAGTGCCACCCGTTTCCCCGCTACGGCATGATCGAGAGCGTGGCGCGCTCGATCCAGTTCCGTCTGCATGCCAGAGGCGATGATCGTCTGGTGGGGCGCAAGCAGATCGCCGAGGGCATCAATGTAGCCTTTGTAGCCGACGACAACATCGGCTTCGCGCAGGGCTTGGTGGGCGGCCAGGGTCATCTGTTGCGGATCGCCCGGCCCTAGGCTGACGAGGGTGAGGCGGGGGGAGAGAGGCTTTTCAACAAGGGGGGCAGAAGTAGAGGTAGCGAGAATTTCACCACAGAGGCACCGAGGGCACAGAGGTTGTAACACAGGGAGTGCTAATCTGTTCCCCTGTTCTTCTGCTTCCCTGTTCCCCTGTTCTTCTGCTTCCCTGTTCTCCTGTTCCTCTGCTTCCCTGTTCCCCTGTTCCCCTGTTCCTCTGTTCCCCTGTTCCTCTGTTCCCCTGTTCTCCTGTTCTTCTGTCCTCTTCAACGCCAGCGCCACGGTGCAGTTGCGAAAGGCTCGCTTGTTGACCAGTAGCGGCCCGTTGGCAACTAGGAGGGCGCTGGGTTCGGCGACGCCAGCGGGGAGGTTGAGGTGGCTACTGGCTGCGCTGGGGCTGAAGTGGCTCGGATCGAGGGCGCTGAGTTGAGCATGGCTTACGATCTCAAGGGGCAGGCCAAGCCGTTGGGCTAAGGCTATAAGCCCTGGTTCGTCCGCTTTGGCCTCGGCGCTGGCCAGGGCTGCTAGGCAGTGGGCATCGAATCCGGCGTCGTTGAGGGTGGCATGGAGTGCTGTTGCCAATTCGTCGGGGCTGGCAGCGCGCTGGCAGCCGATCCCGGCGACGAGTAGGGGCATGTGGTAGCGGATGGTTTTGTGCTGGATGGTGGGCCAGAGTTCAGCAAGATGCTGCGGGCTGAAGAGCAGTGCAGCGGCGTAGTGTTCGGCGCGCAATTCGGTGGGCGTGGTGACAAAGGTGAGTTGGGGGCAGGCTGCCAGCCATTGTTCGATCTGGGGGCGTAATGCTGCAATTTTCGGATCAATAAAGCATGCCATAGGTGCGCCATTCACTAGACTTCCCATGACATGCGTAACGGCTGAGGTGGGATCGGGCCGCCAGCCCAACTCGCGGCCCAGCAGGTCGAGTGCGGGCAGAGCTTGGGTGTCGCTGGCGGTGGTGATCGCCGCATGGCCGCCGGTGAGTCGTGCGATCCGCTCGGCGAGGGCGTTGGCCCCGGCTTGGTGGCCACCGAGCAGTGGGATAACCGAGCGGCCCGCTTCGTCCATACAGATCACGGCGGGATCACTGGCTTTGTGGCCGAGCAGTGGAGCAATGGTGCGCACGGCAATGCCGGTGGCCATGATCAGCAACAGCGGCTGGCCCGTCTTCCAAACCTGGGCTAGTGTCTCTGCGACCGGCCCCGTATAGCTTTGGCTGGCACCAACTTCGGCGGCGAAGCGTTCAGGCACCCACACCGTCGCGCCCAGTGCATCGGTCAAGCGCACGGCGAGCGCCGCACCGTTGCGCGTGACGGCGAGGATGTGGGGGGAGTTGGTTGGCTGCGCGGGATGGCCCTCACCCCCCAGCCCCCGCTCCCACGTTGTGGGAGATGGAGTGGGCAGAACATGCGATTCTGGCATTACAGACAGGTTGGTGGGCTGCGCGGGATGGCCCTCACCCCCTAGCCCCCTCTCCCGCAAGCGGGAGAGGGGGAACCCCATCCTCGTCTCGCCTCCCGCCGCCTCGCCTCCCGCCGCCTCGCCTCCCGCCGCCTCGCCTCCCGCCGCCTCGCGGCAGCCATGGGCAAACGTGGCAGCATAGAGGCGACTCGGCGCGGCCTCGGCATCGGGTTGCAGTGCCGGGCCGACGAGGATGAGTGCGTGGCGCGTGTAGCCCGCCGCTCGCACGGCAGCCACGATGTTGCCCAGGGTGCCCCTGATGATCTGCTCATCGGGCCAGGTGGCGCGGTAGATCACGGCGACAGGCGTGGTTGGGGTGTAAACACCACCAGCGATTAGTTCGTCCGTCACCTGTTCGATCTGTGCGACACTGAGGTAGAGCGCCAGCGTGGTGCCGTGGCTCGCTAGGGCACGGAGCGACTCCCGTTCGGGCACGGGGGTACGTCCGGCGATGCGGCTCAGAATGAGCGATTGGCTCAGTTCGGGAATGGTGAGTTCGACGCCGAGCCGTGCCGCCGCCGCGAAGGCCGCAGTGACGCCGGGCACAACGACGTAGGGAATCTTGTGGGCCTGCAAGTGGCGCATCTGCTCGTGGATCGCACCATAGAGCGCCGGGTCGCCCGTATGCACCCGGGCCACAAGCTGACCCGCTTGGGCCGCCTCAACCATCAGGGCCACAATTTGATCAAGGTGCAGATCGGAGGAGCCAACGATCCGCGCATCAGGCTTGCGCGTCAGCCCAGCGACACTCGCCTGCACAAGGCTATCGGCGTAGAGCACGAGATCGGCCTGCTCAATGATGGTGCGCCCGCGCACCGTAATCAAGTCGGGAGCGCCGGGGCCAGCGCCGACAAAATAAACCGTTCCGGGGGTCAAGGGGAAGTCCATAGGGTTACACGTTACTCCTCACCAGCAACAACGACAAATAGGGTGCAGCATAGCCATGCAGGCTCGCCACGTCGTGCACGATGCGCTCTTCGGGCATGCCAATATGTTCGGCATAGACACAATGTTCCAACAGATCAAGTTCTGTTAGCATGTTCAACAGAGCGGGCAACTGGCTACCCACCTTCATCAAGACCAGCGTGGCAAAGCGGGCTGTGAGTTCACGCAGTTCAGCGGCGTCGCGGGGCGCAGGCAGAATGGCCACCCGTTCATCGCCAATACTGAGTGGCAAGCCAACGTGGGCAGCGGTGGCGGCAAAGGCGGTGATGCCAGGAATGATCTCAAGTGCAAGGTTAGGATAGCGTTCTTGCAACAGACTCCGCAGCGTTGTAAAGGTACCATAGAGCAGCGGATCGCCCAAGAGCAGGTAGGCACCCTGAGCGCAGCCGTCGGGCTGCGTCGCGGCCAGCGAGTCCAACGCTGTGCCCATCGTCGTCGCCAACTGCCCATAGGCTGCCAACGTCTGCGCGGCGTCACGCTGCATCGGCACACGCAGCGGAACCACTTGTTGACGTTGCGGATCGAGCCAAGGCTGGGCAATGCGTAGCGCCCGGCTTTCGCCCTCAGCCTGACTACGTGGCGCAAAGATGATTTGGGCGGCTTGCAGCGCACGGATGCCCTTCATAGTGATCAGATCGGGGTCGCCTGGCCCCAGGCCGACGACGGTGAGTTTGATGGAAGGAGGCATGGTGGAGTCCTTTATATACCATTTCCGATTGTAGATTGCAGATTGCAGATTGCCGAACATGGCGTCCCAAAGGGCGTTAGCGTTCTTGATAATGCGGCATGTTCAAGGGTAATTGGTATCACACCAAGCGTTTTAGTCGGCTTCCCATCGTGGCCAAAGACCTCAGCCGACTAACGTCGGCACTACGATGCCCGCCCATGGACTATTCAGCATGACAGGCTGCTGGGATACTTGAAAATTTCTGCTTCCCTTAGAGATAATGCCAACAGATGATGGCTTTGCAACAAATTCCTCTGTGTACTCTGTGCCTCTGTGGTAAAATTCTCTGCATCTCTTCTCGCCTCCACCTCACCGTTTCCAGGTAAGCACAAAGATCGGATTCTGGGCCTCGAGACGCAACATGCCCACAATTGGTACGCCCAGGTTCACCTGCACCTGCACGATGCGGGCGCTGGGCAGGAGGTTGCGGGCGACCACGAGGTGTTCGAGGCTGACGAGGGCGATCACGAGGCGACCATGGGGGCGTAGGCGTTGGCATGCCAAGCCGATGATTGGCTCGATCTGGCCGCCACTGCCACCGATGAAGATGGCGTGGGGATCGGGTAGATCGGCGCATGCTTGGGGCGCACTCCCTTCGATCAGCGAGATATTTTGCACCATAAAGCGATCAATGTTGGTACGAATATGGCCACACAGCTCTGCACGGCGTTCGATGGCATAGACGTGGGCCTTGGGTTGCCAACGTGCCGCCTCGATGCCTACTGCACCACTGCCTGCGCCTATGTCCCACAGCACCTCGCCTGGGCCAAGTGCCAACTCCATCAGACTCAGCAGCCGCACCTCGCGCTTGGTAATCAGGCCACCCGTCGTGCTAAAGGCTGCATCGGGTAGGCCGGGGGGGATAGGCGGGGATGCGGGGATGCGGGGATGCGGGGATGCGGGGATGCGGGGATGCGGAGCAATGTGCGTAACCAACGATGAATGGCGATGCATCATAAACCATGGTCGTCCAATAATGACCGTGCGCCGCCGCTTGGCGAGGCGGGGGATGTCGGTATATTTTCGGAGCTTTGCGCCTTTGCGTCTTTGCATCTGTGTACCTTTGCGGGTATGTGTCTGCGCCTCTGCGCCTCCTCGCCTCTCCGCACCTTCATTCCAAACCACCAGCACATTGAGCGCCGCAAAGCTTTGCGTCGCCGCCTCGCCCAAAGTGGTACGCACAATACGCTCCTGCGGCTCGGCCAGGCACTCGCAGATCGCGCAGGGTGTTGCGGCGGGTAGACCAGCGGCCAGCAGCGCCGCCGCGATCACAGCGGGCGTCTGCTGCGTATCGGTGAGAATGGCCGCCTTGTGGACCTGATAGACGCCGCGCACCACATCGGCCAGGGGGCGGGCGTGGGCACTGAGCAGTGCCGCATCGTGCCACGGCTCACCCAGGGCGGCAAAGGCGAGTTGGTAGGAACTAGGGGCCGGAATGATCAGCAACTCCTCAGCGGCAAACCAGCGCCGCAAGGTACTCCCGATCCCGTAGCAGAGCGGATCGCCCGAAGCCAGCACCACCACGCGCTGCCCCGCATCCAACGCATGACGCAACTGTTCCGCCACCGCCAACACCCCCTGGCGCATACTCAACCGCTCACCTGGCGCATCGGGAAACGCAGCCAACTGCCGCTCGCCGCCCACCAACAGATCGGCATGCTGCACATGGGCTAAAGCGGCCAGCGTCAAATGTTCGCGGGCGCTGCCCGCCATACCGATGACTAGGAGTTTGTGTGGGGACATGAGGTTTTAGGAAGGAGGAAGGTGGTGCAAAAGTTCTAAAACACCAACAAGAAGAGGTACAGAGGGTTTCACCACAGAGGCACCGAGGGCACAGAGGTTAGAACAGAGGGAGCACCAACAATGACAATTGCCATGCTACTCACCTCTCTGTGTTCTCGGTGTCTCTGTGGTGAAATTCTCTGCATCTCTGCAAAAACTCTATAACTGAAGGGAGAACTCGGTTTCCTCACACCCTTGCTTATGTAAAACTCCGCCGCACCAAAACGGTTCCATCAAAATCAACCAAGATCATCTCTAGCGCCAACTGCCCGCCCAGACGCTGCACAAAACGCTGGCTCTGCTCTAGCGCCAAGTCGGTGAGGCGCTCAATCGGGGCCATGTTGCCATGAGCTTGGCACAGTTCGAGCATATGGCGCGCCGTGTTGGCCTGGGCCACCGCTGCCACCAGCGCTGCGCTGGCCCCCGCTTCTCCACAGACCTGGGCGAGAAAGGCGAAATCTACCGGATTGCCCGCCACATGGGTCACCATGCGGCCCTGGGCTGTCTTGACGATGCGGCTGATCATGGCGACAAGGCTGGCTTTGCTTACGCCCTGTTGCACGCAGGCCCGCAGGGCGACGCCGGTGAAGATGCTGATCTCGACAAAGGCCAACTCAGGTAGTTGCGGGTAGATCTGCTGGGCGTACTGCTCGGAACGCGCCCCCGTCGCCAACACCAGATGGTGAGGGCTGTGGTAGGCCCCCAGTTGCACCGCCTGCTCGACGCTCGCCCGCCATGCAGCGGTACTGTAGGGATAGACCTTGCCCGACGTACCAAGGATACTAATGCCTCCCACAATGCCCAAACGCGGATTGAGCGTCCGTTGCGCCAGACGCTCCCCCTCAGGGACACTAATCTCCACCAGCAGCCCGTGCTGTTCCAAGTAGGCCGCCGCATCGGGCAGCAGCGTTTCAAGTGCGGCCATGACATTCGCATGGATCTGCTGGCGCGGCACCGGATTGATCGCCGCCTCGCCGACGGGCAACCCCAAGCCGGGCAGGGTCACGCGGCCCACCCCATGGCCCCCTTCGAGCCAAAGCCCTGGCTGGCTCGCAGAGCGCACCGTCGCACAAATCAGCGCCCCGTGGGTCACATCAGGGTCATCGCCGCCATCCTTACGGACACAGCAGGAAGCAGTCTGCCCATTCAGCGCAGTCTCCAGCGGCACCATCGTTGTCGTCTCGCCCGTCGGCAGCAGCACCGGCACCGACGTGGGCCAGACACCACTCAGGAGCGCCAGGGTCGCCGCATGAGCGGCTGCCGCCGCATTAGTACCCGTCGTAAAACCTGTACGCATGCCGCGCCGGTCACGCGGGGGAGGAGGGGAGTCCATTGGTTACCTTAAGGTAGAAAATAGTAAATTAGGGGGTAGGAACATAGAATTTTTTGAACAAGGGATTCAAAACGCCAACGAGGTAGAGGTACCGAGGATTGCACCACAGAGGCACCGAGGGCACAGAGGTATCGGAATTGAGGGAGTGTCAATGGATGGTTGCTTTGCCATGATATTGTTAGGGACGGTTTCAAGATACTTTATAGTTTGCGCCATAGGTAGTGCCGACGTTAGTCGGCTGAGGTCGCCGACAACCCCCGGATGCCGACTAACGTCGGCACTACGACGGTAAAGCTACAAGCGCCTTTCTGAAACCATCCCTAACAACGTTCTCTGTGTTCTCTGTGTCTCTGTGGTGAAATTCTCTGCATCTCTCCTCTCTCTTCCCCGCCTCACAGTTCATCATTCCCAACCCCAACAGCCAGACGCAACAACGCATTCACCGTTGCAACAGCAATTGTCGAGCCACCCTTACGCCCCTGCGTAATCAGCCAGGGCACCGTGGTGGTCGCTGCGAGGGCCGCTTTGCTCTCGGCAGCTCCGACAAAGCCAACCGGCACGCCGATGATCAGCGCGGGGCACACACCAGCTTCAACGAGGCGCAAGAGCTCTTCGAGCGCCGTTGGGGCATTGCCAATCGCCACAATACTGCCGGCCAGCAGGCCACGCTCCGCCGCCAGACGCATCGCCTGGGCACTGCGCGTCAAGCCGCCCGCCGCATCAGCGGGCAGCACCGCCGGATCATTCATCAAACAGTGAAGCGTCCCATCCAAGCGTTCAAGGCGCTGGCGATTGATTCCAATCCGCACCATCTCCACATCGGTCAACACCACACAGCCGCTTTGCAACGCCTGCACCCCGGCCTCAACCGCAGCAGGACTTGTCGCCACCAGATCGGCAAACTCAAAATCAGCCGTGGTATGAATAATCCGTTCCACCACTGCACTCAACGGTTCAGGCAGAATTTTGCCCCGTTCGGCCAAGCCAGCGCGGATCAGCACAAACGACTGGGCGGCGATGGCGTGGGGATGTAAAGAACTCATGGGTGTTGCTTTCTGTTTTGGTGGCGCGGGCTTCGACAAGCTCAGCCAGCGCGGTGGGGGTGGCGCGGGCTTCGACAAGCTCAGCCAGCGCGGTGG
>NZ_NQWI01000155.1 GCF_002532535.1 Candidatus Viridilinea mediisalina | reverse complement strand
AGGGCTCCGGGCTCGGCGAGGGCTCCGGGCTCGGCGAGGGCTCCGGGCTCGGCGAGGGCTCCGGGCTCGGCGAGGGCGATGGGCTCGGTGAGGGCGATGGGCTCGGCGAGGGCGATGGGCTCGGCGAGGGCTCCGGGCTCGGCGAGGGCGATGGGCTCGGCGAGGGCGATGGGCTTGGGGAGGGCGATGGGCTTGGGGAGGGCTCCGAATCAGCGCTGAATGGTGGCGTCTCAGCAGACCAATGTTCAGCCACATTGCTGCTGTTACGCGGGATCAATTGGCCGTGGCTTGGCCCGCCCGCAGCCCCAGAGCTATCGTTGATCTGTGTGCCTGCGCCTTCGTTAAAGCGATAGAGCGCAACTGTGTTGTTATCGGCAGCATGGGGCGCAGTAGGACGGGTAAAGGAGGCTTCGTAGCGTACCAGATTGGATATGCGCAGATCGTCGAGCAAACCGTTGTAGTAGCGACTCCCTGGATAGTCGTGCTTCTCGGCACCCAACACAAGGTAAGGATCATCAGGATATTCTGAGTGGGCACTGCGCCCCACGGGAAAAGCAATCCCCCCAGTGGGGCCATTTTCTTGCGTATCGAGTTGACCATCTACAAAAATCCGCATCAGGCCACTACTCGCATTGCGCGTCACCGCAATGTGGCGCCATTGGCCTGTGGTTACGGGGATGTTGCCACACAGATTGGTCTCGTTCGTGCCATTATTGACCCCAAAGATAATCCGCCCGTCGCGCAGCGCGATCCCGTAATCGCCAGCATCATCCCCAAAAATATCACGGTCAACCAAGATAGTGCCATAGTACCAGCCAGCATTCCCGCTGCCACAGGGATCGGACGGATTGTTCGCAGCCTCGGCCCGCATCCAAAACTCAATCGTGAAATCGGTATCAACATTCACCGGAAATGAACTCGTCAACGCGCCATTGCTAATCACCCCCAAGGGAATCTTGACCCGATCCCGATCGGTGGGGCCGGTTCCAAAGAGGCGTAATGCAAAGCCACTACTGGCATGCAGCGGCTGCGTCAAGGGCGTATCGTTGAGGAGTAGGTTGGGCAGAACGACAAGAGCGATAATGATGAGCCAGGTAATCGGAGATCGTTGCATACTACCACTTCAAGATTACAATTGAACGTGTTGGCAAGGGTGTGCAAGGAAACCAGATTCTCTTGTGTACCCTATAATTAATTTTTAGCACGCCAAAACATGACACCAAAAACAGCCATACCAAGCAGCAAGACGGTGATACCCAAAGCCAAGAAGACAGCCGTAGTGCCAGAGGCGGAGGGTGGGGGCGTATTGGCAATCTGGTTTGGGGGGATAACAGTAGGCAGCGTTATGATGGCAGGTGCCTCAAGCAAAACCTCATCAGGTACGGTGGTTTGATTCAACGCAGTCGGTTCGGTATCGACAGGTGCCAGATCAGGATCTACCGGCTGAAGCGGTGCCAAGGGGGTTGGAGCAAGTGCAATGGGAGTCAGCGGCTCATCGAGCGCTTCATCATCCACAGGTTCGCTGGGCAACTCAGCGTCAACTTCTGGCAACGGTGGTGGCTCTTGCTCATGCTCTTCGACCTGACGAAAAGGATTATCGTCAGACCAACGCGTGCCATTTTCGTCTCCCCCGATCATTAGGATACCATGACTTGGCCCGCCAGGGGCTCCGGAACTATCATTGATGACCGTACCGCTGCCCTCATCAAAGCGATAGAGCGCCACGGTTGCGCCATCGGGCTGATGAGGGCCACTAGGCCGCACAAAGTCACTCATGTAGCGCACCTGGTTGGAGATGTGGAGATCGGCAAGCCAACCATAGTAATAGGCACTGCCCTCATAGTCGTGCTTCTCTGCCCCCAGCACGAGGTAGGGATCACTGTTGGGTTGTTCACTCGGGCGGTTGGTGCGGTAATCAATCCGCCCCACTGGGCCCGGCCCCTGTGCATCAAGCCGTCCGTCTACAAAGATAGCAATGGCACCACCATCAGCACGAGTGACCGCAACGTGGTGCCATTGACCAGTCACCACCGAGGTGGTGCCAAAAATCATGCGCTCCTCATCGCCTACCGCAACACCAAAGGCAAGACGTCCATCGCAAATAGCCACACCATAATCGCCATAATCGCCCGGCCCATCCACATCGCGGTCAATAATAATGTTGCCATAGTACCAGCCGCGATCTTCACAAGCGGGTGCATTGTTGGCCCCAGGGGTTGCTCGTATCCAAAATTCAATGGTGAAATCACCGCCAACATTGACCGGCAGTGAATCGATGATCTGGCCATCACTGATGCTGCCCAAAGGGATTTTGACCCGATCAATATCATTGGGCCCGCTGCCAAAAAAGCGGAGTGACGAGCCTTCTGAGGCTGCTACGGGCGTGAAGGTTGTACCCAAGAGCAGCAACGTGACCAGCATGCTAAAGATACAGCGAAGCATAGACATAGGCGTTGTTCCAATTGGTATAATATCAATTACCCTTGAACATGCCGCATGATCAAGAACGCTAAGGCCCATTGAGACGCCATGTTCGGCAATCTACAATCTACAATCTGAAATGGTATAATACCAAAGACGAGTAACAAGCAGAGGATAGAAAACCCAAACCATGACTCTCCAAGATCAAATCAAAGCACAAACACTTCAACTCATTGCGATTCCTAGCGATCCCATTTGGCGCCTTCAAGTCGCGCAGTATCATGCCATGGTTCAAGCTGGTATTCTCACCGAAGATGATCCAGTTGAGCTGTTGGAAGGATGGCTTGTACCCAAGATGCCCAAAAACCCCCCTCATCGTGTTTGCACCCAAACTACCCGTGAGTTACTGGCACAGATGGTTCCATCTGGATGGTATGTTGATGATCAAGAACCCATTACCACTGAGGATAGCGAACCAGAACCGGATATCGTCATTGTCCGTGGGCAGCGGCGTGACTATCTTGAACGCCATCCAAAAGCGCAGGAAGTTGCACTAGTCGTTGAAGTTGCTGATGCTACCCTGCAACGTGATCGTACCAGCAAGAAACGCATCTATGCACGCGCAGGTATTCCAATCTATTGGCTTATTAACTTGGTTGATCGCC
Organism: Candidatus Viridilinea mediisalina; assembly: GCF_002532535.1. Classification (GTDB taxonomy): domain Bacteria; phylum Chloroflexota; class Chloroflexia; order Chloroflexales; family Chloroflexaceae; genus Viridilinea; species Viridilinea mediisalina. Next base: position 6,446 of record NZ_NQWI01000155.1, on the reverse strand, counting down.
ACGTTGAGGTCTATACCAAGCCAATGAGCCATTTGACGGTTGCTGATTATGCTGAACAGCAGATCTATTTGCCACACGATCAGCTTGTGGTCGTGCTGCATGAACAGGTATTGGGGATGGTACCTGTGAGTGATATGTTACCATAAGGGCTTGCATGAAACCCGCTGGTTGGGCTATGCCCCACGCCATTTTTTCTGTCGTGTTGGCGGCGAAGCCGCCAACACGACAGAAAAAATGCTTTTTGGGGAGGCGAGCCTCCCCAGAAGCCCTGCATGGAGGTCTACTGACCGCAAATCTCTACGAGGGTTGCGCTCAATCCGTTGGTGCAGTGCCGCTCACCCAGGTCGGGTTGCTGGGCGCTGCGGCCAAGGTTAGGCTCAGGTTATTGCCAGAACGATCTGCGGTGGTGCTGCCACTGCCTTCGTTGAAACTGAAGAGCGCCAGGGTGTTTCCATCAGGGGTGAAGGCACTGCTCGGTGGCGTGAAGTTGCCCGTGTAGCGCACATTGTTCGAGAGACGCAGTTCGTCCAATTGGCCCCGGAAGAAGCCGTAGGGGTTGAGCCCGCCTACGAAGAGGCTGGGGCCGACGGTGATGCCACCGACCGTAACCTGTGGCCCAGCAACGCCATTCACAAAGAGTTGGGCGCTGTTGGTGTTGGCGTTGTAGCTCAGGGCAATATGGCTCCAGCTATTGGTGTTCAGTACAGTTGCATGCTGCACCATCTGCCAACTATTGGCGCTGTTGAGCATCCACCAGGTGGCCCGGCCACCGTTGAGTTCGAGCGACCAGCCACTATCTGCGCCGGTGGCTACAATGACTCCATCCTGGCCTGCAAGATCGGGGCGTACCCAGAGTTCCAGTGTCTGGCTGCCATTCAGCCCAGGCACGGCGCTGCCCGTCAGTTGATCGTTGCCAGCAAAGCTCAAGGCGAAGTTGCTGCCCGGCGCGGGCGTGTTGGTCGGTGCGGGCGTGTTGGTCGGCTCAGGCGTGTTGGTCGCCGTGGGCGGCGCGGGTGTGTTGGTCGCCGTGGGGGACGGGCCGGGCGTGTTGGTCGGCTCGGGCGTGTTGGTAGGGCCATCCTGCGCTGGCAGCGCAATTTCGCCATAGCCCACCACTTCACGCTGGTTGAAGACCTGAATGAGCGCATTGGTGCCAACTGGCACATGACCAGTCAGGTGAAAACTGATGCTCTTGGTGCCAGCGGGTGCCCCATTGGGTAGACGCACAAGCAGGGCACCACGGGCGTTCCCGCCCGCAGCCGCATCGGTGACCGCAGCGGGATCGGCGTTGAGCGTCGCGCCATTGCCGAAACCATTGATTGCCTCGGCACTCACGTTGCTGAAGGGCAACTCAGGTGGCAGCGTGACCAGCACACTGCCACCGTTGGGCAGCGCAGCGCTACTGAAGGTCAAGGTATAGAGCGTCTCTTCCACCTGTAGACTGAGGTCGTTCAGGGGGGCACCGGGCGTCATTGCGGCCAGCGCAAAGCGCGTCGAGTTGGGGCGCGTGCTGGTGGTGTAGTAGAGCCGGTAGCTCGTGCCATCCTTCAAGGCGCGCACCGCCCAAACCTCATCGGGCGTACCTGCCACAATCGCATCATCGGGGCCGCTCCAGACCGGCGTATTGGGGGTGGCGCGTGTCCAGTTGATGCCATCGGTCGAAACCATATACCCAGTGGTATAGCCAGAGCTATAGCCACTCGCTTCGTACCACATTCGGAAGAGTGCGCCATCTTTGATCACCGACGGCACCCCCAGATTGTTGTCATCGAAGGTACCAAAGGGGCCGGGCGTCGTGATCGAGCCATCACTATTGGTGGCTACCCGCGTCCAGTTGATCCCATCGGGCGAGAGGGCCAAACCGATGCGGAAGGTGTAGGCTGGGCTGGTGCTAACCCCTTCGTACCACATGCGGTAACATGCTCCACTGGTACGCCCAGCTTCACAGGGCAACTCAGTGCTGGCCTGATCGAGAATGACACTCGGCGCAACAATGTAGGTAGCATCAAACTGGCCTGCAATGCCAGAATGGCGCAGCACAGCATTACCAGCTTCCGCTCCGGGCACGCGCGTCCAGGCGAGGCCATCGGACGACTCGGCCAGCCCGATCCCGCCAATTGTGCTAGGATCACTAAAACCTGTATACCACATGCGATAGGTCTCGCCCACCCGGATGATATTCATGGTTGAGACCCCATCGCGGTCGAAGCTCCCTGGCACGCCAGAGGCACTAAAGACGGCTCCGCCGTTCAGCGGGCCACTCACGCGCTGCCACGCAATCCCATCGGGCGAGAGGGCGTAACCAATGTTGCGCTCGTAGAAGGGGGCCGCACCTGTACCGACGTACCACATGCGGTAGCAGATACCACTCGTGCGACCATTCTCACAGGGGCGGGCAACACTCGCTTCATCACGTAACACCTGGGGCGGGAAGATTTCAGTCAGATCAAAGCTGGTACCATTCCCACCACAATTATCGTTGGCCCGCCCAAAGATTGCGCCGCCCAAGCTGCTACACGGCCCGGCCACTTGTTGCCATGGTTGGGCATTGGCTTCCGGTGCAGGCGTAGGCGTACTGGTAGGCATAGGCGTGCTGGTCGGAACGGGCGTGGCACTCGGCGCTGGCGTGGCACTTGGCTCCGGTGTGGCACTTGGCTCCGGTGTGGCAGTTAGGGTCGGCGACGGGCCTTCTGTTGGGGTTGCACTGCTCGTGGGCTGGGCGGTCGGGCTGGGGGTACTCGTGGGCTGGGCGGTTGCGCTGGGGGTACTCGTGGGCTGGGCGGTTGCGCTGGGGGTACTCGTGGGCTGCACCGTATGGGTAGGGATCGGCGTTGGTACAGGCGGCTCACCAATGAGCAACGGCAGGCTCCCGCGTTCAAGCACTTCACGACTATCGAAACTCTGGATGAAGAGATTGTCAGCTACATAGGGCTCGCCCGCCACACTAAAGCTGATGCTCTTGGGCCCAGGGTCGGCACCAGCAGGCAAAAGCACCACAAGCGCCCCGCGACTCACCCCGGCGGCTGGGCCATCGGTGAGTGCCGTAGGATCAGCGACCAGCGTTGCATTGGCCCCAAAGCCACTCAACGCTCCCGGCGTCAATGCGCTAAAAGGCAGATCAGCAGGCAGACTAACCAGCACATAGCCATCTGCCGGAATAGGCGTCGCGGTGGTGAAATTGAGCGTATAGTTGGCACCCTCCACACTCAGACTCACAGCACCCAGCGGCGAACCGGGGGTAACATGTGCGAGGCTCACCCGCTGTGAATTCTCGCGGATGGAGGTGTTGTACCACATGCGGTAGGTCAGCCCCTCTTTGATCACAAAGGGCGACCAAACATAATCGGGCGCAAGGGTACCCGGATCATCGCTCCCGCTCCAGATAGCATCATTAGGATCGGGGCGGGTCCAGGTAAGGCCATCGCTCGAAACCACATGGCCAATGCGATGGGCACCGGAGCTATCCTGAGCGCTGTACCACATGCGAAAGAGCGGCCCATCTTTGATCACAGAGGCAATTGCGGCATGCTGGGCATCAAAGGTGCCCGTTGGCCCTTGGCCAATCACGGCACCAGCAGTACCAGAGCCAGCCACACGGGTCCAATTGAGGCCATCGGGCGAGAGGGCGTAGCCAATATAGAAGGCATTGCCGCTATTGATACCCTGATACCACATGCGGTAGCAAGGCCCACTTGTACGTCCAGATTCACAGGGCGCAGTGGAACTTGCGCCATCAAGCAGCACCCGCGAAGCCGCAATGATACTCTGATCAAAGCTCCCCGCGACTCCTGAGGGACGCAGCACAGCGCCCTCGGCCAATGGGCCAGTGAGGCGTGTCCACGTAAGCCCATCGCTCGAAACCGCCGTCCCAATACTAAAGGTTGCCCCATTGCCCCCGGTGTACCACATCTGGTAGCCAGTGGCCGTCCGGATCACACTAGGGAAGGAGACATTGGCGCTATCGAAGCTCCCAGCGGGGCCAAAGCCCAACACACTGCCCGCAGCGCCCGTTCCAACCACACGTGTCCAGCTTATGCCATCGGGCGAAAGGGCCAACCCAATGCGGCGTGCGCCATTCGCATCAAAGCCGGTATACCACTGGCGGTAACAGAGGCCACTGGTACGCCCTTGTTCACAAGGGGTCGTGACGCTTGCAGCATCCACCAGCAGCGCGTGGCCATAGATCTGTGCCGTATCGAAGGATGTACCACTACCGCCACAATCCTCACCGGCGCGCGCAAAGACAGCACCTTGCAATGCCGGAGCGCAAACCCCTGGCACATGCTCCCAAGGTTGACGATTGGGCACCGTCGCCGCCACCTGATCTACCGTCAGCAGCCCCAACAATCCGACGAGCAAACCAACCATGCCGAGCAAACCCAAACGCCAGCCGTGACGTGCTGCCATTGCCTCTTCCTTACCTGTGGGGGATAGGTGCGCGAAGCCTGTTCGCCCACAACTTCTCCCTACGTTTGCTGATCTACCTCATGAAACGCAAGGCACACCACAGGCAAGGATGCACAACCAGAGAGCATGATGCTGCCCGCATACTGCTGGCGCATATGCTACATGGGAGGGGTAACAGGCTCCTAAACAGGCAAAACTACGAGGTGAGTCGTTGGTTACGCAGCGTGAATGATGCACCAAAATCTATCCACTACCGTATCTTTTGGGCCGTTCCAACGGTATAGATAGTAGGGGATAGTATGTTGTATGTACGCCTGTAGCGGCGACCCCGTCGCCCCTACCTTGCCACTGGAAAGCAAAACCTCATGGATCACCTGCGCTACTACCTTGGGTTCAACCTCGTTTCCGGCATTGGGCCTGCCCGCCTCGCGCGTCTGCAAGGCTATTGTGGCTCGCTGGCCGACGCATGGCATGCCGATGCCTTTGAGTTGGCCGCCGCTGGCCTGGAGAGTAAAGCGAGCGCTGCGCTCATTGCGGCCCGTGGCCGCCTTGATCTTGATGCAGAACTGGAGCGGGTGGCTGCTGCTGGGGTTACGCTGCTCTGTTGGGACGACCCGGCCTACCCACGGTTGCTCCGCGAAATTCCCGCTGCCCCGCCGCTGCTCTATGTGCGCGGCACGCTCACTGAGGCGGACGATTGGGCCATTGCTGTGGTGGGCACACGCTCGCCCACCACCCATGGGCGCGATGCGGCGCTCCGCTTCAGTGGTGAGTTGGCCCGCGCCAGTGTGAGTGTCGTCTCGGGGTTGGCCTTGGGGATTGATACCATGGCCCACGAAGCGGCCCTTGATGCGGGCGGACGCACCTTGGCTGTATTGGGCTGCGGTGTAGATCAGCCCTACCCTGAACGCAACCGCCGTCTCGCGGCACGGATTGTTGAGCAGGGGGCGCTGATCAGCGACTACCCCTTGGGAACGCTGCCCACCCCGGCCAATTTTCCGGCGCGTAACCGCATCGTCAGCGGGCTCAGCCGCGCCGTCTTGGTGGTAGAAGCGGGCCAACGCAGTGGCGCCTTGATCACCGTTGGCTTTGCGCTCGAACAGGGGCGCGATGTCTTTGCGCTGCCCGGCCCAATCGCCTCACGCCAGAGTGTTGGCTGCAACCAACTCATCCGCGAGGGCGCAACGCTTGTCACCAGCGCCCAAGAACTCTTGGACGACATGGACTTGACGGCGGCAAGTGTCCAGCGCGAAGCACGCAGCGAAATCCCCGACGACCCAGCCGAAGCGGCCATACTCCAACTCCTGGGCTACGAGCCAACCCACATTGATGAACTGGGGCGCGCCGCGAACCTCAGTGCCCCTGCCGCCGCCGCCGCCTTAGCCCTACTCGAACTACGCGGCCTCGTGCGCCAAGCCGCCCCCTTGCTCTATGTGTTGGTGCGCTAAAAAACTGAGTAACTTCATAATCTTTCGAGGATGCGTGAGGCGAAGATGTGAGGATGCGTGAGGCGAGGATGCGAGGATGCGAGGAGGCGTGAGGCGAGGATGCGTGTCTTCGTGTCTTCGTGTCTTCGCGTCTTCGCGTCTTCGCGTCTTCGCGTCTTCGCGTCTTCCCAATCTTACAAGCAAAAACCCCTGCCTACGCAGGGGTTTTTGGTCAAAAAAGGGGTCGCCGGTTCGGTAAGACCTAGCGGGGCTCACCAGCGGCGACGCCCAAACGCTTACTATCATTCATGGGCATCACCTCCTTCGTGCCTAGTCGGCATATGGTTGTGAAGTTCGGACATTGATACTATACCGAAGGAACGCGCCCATGTCAAGAGTGAATTTGCGCCAATTTCGGCCTTGCTGCCTATGACGCAGCGTGCTATCATGACGCATAGCAGCATATTTCCTATGGCAGGGATTTAGGGGAGGCTTTGCCTCCCCTAAAAAACGTTGTTAACGCGAAGAAGCCTTGGGTTGGCAGCCACCGCGCCGCTGGCTGAGCCTGTCGAAGCCAAGCGGTGCGGCCCAGAACTTTTTCGCGCTAACAAA
>NZ_NQWI01000154.1 GCF_002532535.1 Candidatus Viridilinea mediisalina | reverse complement strand
TAGCCGATAGCCGATAGCCGATAGCCGATAGCCGATAGCCGATAGCCGATAGCCGATAGCCGATAGCCGATAGCCGAACATGGCGTCCCAATGCGCTTGAGCGTTCTTGATCATGCGGAGAGGTGAAGGGTACTTTACCGTCTTGAGCCCTCCAAGGCATTCTGAAGCCTCAGCCCTCGTTCCTATGTTCTGCTTCCTGGAACCTTACCCTAAGAGGCTGTCTGAAAAGTCTATGGTTTGGCGTTGGAGTGCCGGCTTTAGCCGGCTAAAGCCGGCACTCCAGCGTGTGCCACCCGGCTTTTCAGACAGCTTCTAAGAACGGAGCGGTACCATATCATGCCACAGCGCGATATTCGTTACCAAGCCGCGATTGTACGTGACCATCATGTCCTGCTCGTCAAGGTTTACGACCGCACGAACGGTCATCAGTTCTGGATCTTTCCGGGTGGCGGGCGTGAGCCAGATGAGGATGCCGAGGCGTGTGTGCGCCGCGAGGTTCATGAAGAGACGAGCCTGACGGTCATCGTAGAGCGGCTACTTTGGGTGACGCCCGACATTCCTGAGGGTGGCTACACATGGCTGCACACCTATCTCTGTCGCGTCGTCACGGGCGAGGCGCGGCCAGGCAGTGATCCCGATGACGCGCACGATGAGCTGGCAACGATTCGTGACGTGGCATGGTTCGATCTGCGCGATCCCGCGCAGTGGAACCCGGAACTTGCCGCAGCAAAGGCCACGCCGCCTCTGTTGCACCAACTTCGGTCGTTGTTGGGGTATGCATCATAACGCACATTGCGTGATGGCAGCGATGTGCTCTGGTATGCGTACACGTGTCGAGAATCCAGAACGAGAACTATCAAAACCTATGCAACTACACGTTCTTGGTGGTGCCAGCGGTGTCGGTGCCACATGCCACTTGATCCACCTCGCGGGACGGACGCTGCTCGTTGATGCGGGGGTGCGTGTCGATTCACCCGACCGCTTGCCCGATCTGGCATCGCTCGATGGCGTGAGCCTTGATGCCATGCTGGTGACCCACGCCCACGCCGATCATATTGGGGCACTGCCGCTGGTGGCTGCCCGTCATCCCGCCACCCCCATCTATGCGAGTCCCGCGACCATCCGCTTGATGGAGGTGATGCTTGGTGATGCGGTGCGTGTGATGGCAAAGCGGGCCGCCGATGAATTGGAATTGCCGCTCTATGATGAGGCGCTGGTGGCTCAGGTGTTGCGCCAGTTGCGCCCACTATGCGAGGGTGCCCAGACGCTGCCGGAGTTGCCGGGGATCGTTGTCCATGCGGCACGCGCTGGCCATATCGCTGGGGCGCTGAGTCTTGGCTTCGACGCTGCCGATGGCCGTCTGGTGATTTCGGGCGATGTGAGCGCGACGCCGCAGCGCACGATTCTCGGTGCCGCGCTGCCCGCGCCGCGTCGCCCCGATCTGATGGTGCTGGAAAGTACCTATGGGGCACGCATGCATCCCAATCGTGCCCTGGAGGAGCGCAAGCTGGCCGAGGCGGTGGCAACGGTGATTGCCCGTGGGGGCCATTGTCTCATTCCCGCCTTTGCGCTGGGCCGTGCCCAAGAGGTCATCCTGATTCTGCGTGCCGCCCAACGCGACGGCATGATTCCCCCCTTTCCTATTGCGGTGGACGGCCTGGTGCGGGCGGTCTGTGGGGCCTACGTGGCCTTTCCCGATGCGCTGGCCCCAAGCTTACGCCGGTACATCCTCAATGGTGGTCGGGCCTTCTTTAGCAGCATGATCAAGCCGGTCGATTCACCCACCATGCGTGAACGGGTCTTGACCGGCCCACCCTGCGCGATCATCTCCTCGTCGGGGATGCTCACCGGCGGCCCCTCGGTCTGGTATGCCGAGCGGATTACCAGTGATCCCAACGCGGCAATCTTCTTTAGTGGCTATGTGGATGAGGAAGCCCCTGGACGACGCTTGCTCGATCTGGCCGACGCGCCGCCGCATGAACGCCGTCTGCGCCTGAATGAGCAGGAGCTTCCGGTCGCCTGCGAGGTGGGGCGCTACAGCCTCAGCGCCCACGCCGACGGCGATGAGTTGGCGGCCATGGTACGGGCCTTGCAGCCCAAGACGGTCGCCTTGGTGCATGGCGATCCCGAAGCGCGAGCGGCGCTCGCGGCGCGGCTACACAGCATGACGGAGGTCGTGATTCCGCAGGATGGCCAGGTGTTGAGCATTGCGCCGAGCAAGGGGGGCGGGCGACGGGTGGCGGTGCCGCCACCACCGCCGGTTGCGCCGTTGGCAGCGGTTGCCGTTGCGGGCGAGCTGCCCGATGCTGCGGGACTGGAACGACTGTGGCAGGCGTTGCGCGACGGCACCGGGGTGCAGGTGTTCAGTCTGCGCGAGTTGGCGCGGGCGTGGAGCGGGGAGGCGGGGAGTGGTGAGGCGGGGAGGCGAGGAGGCGAGGATGCGGGAGAGGCGGAGGGGACGACGGTTGAGGAGGTGCTGGCGCAACTGCTCAACGAGGGGTCGCCCTTCTTTGCGCCGTTGCCCCATGCCCCTGGCCTCTGGCGTCTGCCGACACCCGCCGAGGTGCGGCGCGCCCAGGCAGCGGGCAGCGGGCGGCGGGGGCCGCGTCCGAACACAACCGCCATCCTCGCCACGGTGGATCGCATCCTCGGCGATCCCCCCGATCTCTACCAGCGCAGCGTGGATCCTGAGATCGGCACAGTGACGCTGCGCTACTTCTTTCCTGATGTGGCGGCGGAGCGCGATGCGGCGCTGCTGGCCCAATTGCAGGCCGAGCTTGGTGCGCCCGTCGAGGTCTGGCCGCAGCCGCACCAGGGGCAATTGGCCGCGTTGGCGCTGGCATTGTTGCCCGCCGGTCTCACACCGGAGCGTGCCCCGGCGATCTTCCATGAGGCACAGCGCCTTGAGGTGCGCTGCACCGGCGACGCCGATGCCACTACGCTGGCGGCGGTTGCCGAGACCTTTGCGGCGCGTAGCGGCTGGGAGCTACGCATCCACACGCCGAGCAGCGCTACGCCTGCGCCCGCGCCCAAAGAGGAGTTCTTCAATCCGCCCCAGGGCACCAAGCCGAGCGAACTCAACGTCGCCCTCACCACCGCCCGTACATGGTTCCCCCCCGAAGCGGGCTGCTACAAAGCCAGCGCCGACCAAGCGAAGCGCACGGTGACGCTGCGCTTCCACTTTCCTGAGGTGGCCCACACACACTACGCAGACTCACTGCGCGAACTCGCTGCCCAGATCGGCTGGCGCATCGGGATCTGGCCGCAGGCACACCAAGAGGCGCTGCTGCGCGCCGCCCGCGAGGCGCTCCCCGCCGAGGTTGCCCTCCAAGGCAACCCCGCCATTCATGCCGCAACCCGCGAAGTCGCGGTGCGCCTAACGGCGAGCGGTGAGGCCGACGCGCTGACAGCGGCAGCCCAAACCTTTCGCGAGCGTACCGGCTGGCAACTCAGGGTGAAGGAGCAGACCTAGCTGCAATACCAGCGCAGGATGCACCGGATGTGGCCCCTGGTGTAACGAAGCGAGGAAGGGGTGGATGCATGAGCGCAGCAACGGCGAAGCAGCATGCCCCCCAGCGATGATCGCTGGGGGGCGTGCTGGTGGTCTTGCGTAGTCGGGCCGACGGAGGGCTTTTCAGAAGAGCGCGATCTGGCTGATGCCGTGGCTTGCTTCGTCGGTCTGGTGGTGCCAGCGCGTAGCAAAGCGCTGCTTCTCCTTCTTGGCAATGATATGTGGCGCGGCGACGTAGCATGCCTCGACCGATAGGCATAGCCCTTCGGGGCGGCGGTGCAGATAGACCCATTCGATCCCGCCTTCTGTCTCAGTTTGGCCTAGACTTCTTCGGTACGCAGCGCATCATGGTTCCGGCGTAGAGTAGCCCGTACTTGGTGAAGTAGTTTGGGGGGATGGAGATGGCGGTTAATAAGTTGCATGATCGCTGCGTAGAACGTATCATTGGGGTGTAGGTGGCAAGATCGCCGCCTACTTCATGTTGGGCTTGGGCGGCATTTCTAACCGACACTCGAAAATCACATTTAATCAGGGCTAACAAAGTGTCAAAATTGCGGTAATCTAAAGTGAAAAAGCAAATTGCAGTGGACGCTTCCTCCGCCAGCGTGCGACGTGCCTGCCATTCCAGCAGGGTCAGTACTTGCAAGGCGATCAGGAAGAGCACCATGATGCCGCGAATACGCTCATCGTACTGCAGGAAGAGCGGCAACACCGGCACCGCACCACGTTTCAACTCGTGCATGGGACGCTCGACCGTCCACTCCTCCCGGTAGATGCCCATGGCCCGCGTCAGCGACACTTCCTCGGCGGTGGCATTGGTCACGTAGACGCGCCAGCCCAGCATGGTTCGATCGGCGGCAATGGCTGGCTCGTTGCGCGTGATCGTGACATGCACGAGGTAGGTGGTGGTTTCGATGACCGGCGTGTCGGCGCTCGGACGCCCACGTCCCGCCTTCTTCCGTCGCGTGATGGGCGTTTCACGCACGCTGACGGTGAAGTAGTCGCGCATCCCCTTGTCGTCCAAGACCTTCATGATGCGTGCCTCGACATCCCCAGCCCGTTCGTCGGCTTTGGGCTGCATCCGTTCGATCTGGGCATTCACCTTCCGCACCCGCGCGTCGAACGCGGTTCGTTGACGCTCCGCATAGGCGGTACTCTGCACCACCATCCAGCGCTCCTTCCACACGACTTCCACGCCCTCAGCAGTGAGACCGCGCATGGTGCGCAGTATCACAAAGCCTTTGCCGACGGTTCGTGGGGTGTCGGGGTCGCTGAGCGTCGGCGGCAAGGTAATGGTCTCCATCATGGACTCTGGCTGGTTGGTCACCTGCTCGCGCAACCACGCGGGCACGTCGCCCGTCATCGGCAGTGGGCTGAGCGAGCGCCCACCACCGTGGGCAATCGTTGCCCGTGTCTCGAGCGCCGATGCCTTACTATCGGCCACAAAGAGGAAGTTGGCGTGGCCCAGCAAGGCAACCAGGTCGAGCCACGCGGGGATGTACAGGGGATCATCGGCGCAATTCCCTGGCACGGTGGTACTCAGCAGCGGCACGCCACCGGGGTCAAGAGTGGTGAGCGCCTGCTTGAACTGCAACAGATCAGGACGCTTGTCTTTGCGGTAGCCAAAGCGCAGCAACGCGGCAGCGCGAAGGCCCTGTGCCTCCTCGTCGGGCGCGTGATGGACACTAAAACTGGTCGTATCCATGCGGGCAATCTCGGTTGGCAGGTCATAGACCCGGATCAGATGGCGTCCGAGGCCCTGTTGCATCGTCGTGGCCTGATCGGGGTCTTCGCCCAGGATGTACAACAGACGTCCGAGCCGATCATCGGTAGCATCCTGCACCCGAATCGGCCAACCGGTCACGGCAAGCAGCGTCGGCAGATGCTCTGCCACCCACGGCTCCAGGGCAGAGAGGCGGTGATCCCGTTCGTGGATCAAGAAGATCAGAAAGATCACGGCAAGTTGACCATAGCTCAGCCCTTCCCACTCGCGATGCGGCGTCCAATGCGCATCAATGTGTTCTTGAATATGCATCTATTGCAGCCAGTGGAACAGGATCGGGATCGTATCAACGCGGGCAATCTGGACATCAGCCATGGGAAACCTCCGGGTAGTCGTCTGTCTCACTCAGTTGTACCACATGGAGCGGCATCCGTCATGCTTGCGCAACAATACCGCATTGTATTTTTTACACAAATCAATAAATGAGAAACTATAGAATCACTATCGAACAAGGAGGTTTATATCTGCATTGCCATTATTTTTGTTTATTGTTGTCGATATTATTGGAAGAAAGACAAGGGAAAAACTATATAAAAGAGGTGTTCAACTCGAACAAAAATACGCACCTGACTCAGAATATGCACTTCTTCATCAAAGAACTTTTTTAGATCATCGTAAAAACTACCGTTTTAATAGATTAAGTATTGCCGGATTTTGGCTTCCTGCTATCGTTGCCTTTACAGATATATTCATTGGAATATTTCTCCTCTATAACGGTTGGACGTTGATCTGAATGCTACTCTATTAATTTCAGGTAAATATTTTTAGGGAAGCAGATGTTGTTGATCGCCCCGTTGCTTTGTCACCCTGAGGGAAGGCTCGTAGGAACATTCCCGTTTGCGCCGGCTGTTACGGCACGGATTTGTGCACTGGTCTTTCTCGTGGCGAACCGATGGCTGTGATTCGGAGATCGTTGCCATCGGGCGCAGTCTAGGCGAGGAGGTTCGTGTCTCGCGGGCCGAAGCATACGCAGATCACGCAGATTATTGCTTCCTCATCTGCGTAATCTGCGGACGATCAGGATGACTTTGCAACTGACATGTCCTCTGTACCATGGCGATGGCATAGGCAAGATGGTCATCGTCGTCTGGCGCATTGCGCCAGCGGCCAAGCTCTTGCCACCATGCGTCAAAGGGGGGGCGGCGCGGATTATTGGGGGGCCACGCGCCACTATCGAGTACCACGCGCACGCCGGAGAGACGACGCAGGTGGGTGGCGGCGGGGGTGGCGACGCTGACCAATTTTTTCATCGTGTTGTCTCTTTCTGCATGCAACAACCCCGCGCAGCAGGGCTGCGGGGGGTTGCGGAGGAACGTCGTTGTTGTGCGGCGGCGACTCACTGACGTCGCATTATGCGACCGCGTAGTCAGTTAATGGCCGTTTGAAGGGAGGATGGAAGGCAAGCACGATCTGGCTCCGAGAAACACCGCGTGCTTCAAGACGGGTGGCAATCCCATCTTCCGTCCCGTCACGCTCGATGTAGGCTTTGTCTGCAACAATGCGTACATGAATGAAGGGAGTGTAGGTGCGGTGTGGCCCTTGCCAACCAAGATAAAGGATTTGGTAGTGATCGTGGATCGAATCGGTGATCAATGCCACCTCAAGATCATCTTCCCCTAGCGGAATGGTCTTCGCCTCATCACTGAGTACCTCAATTATGTGATTTCGGAGTTCCAATGTCTCCATTTCAGAAGGGCCAGTAAATCCTTTTACTTCAACCGCGATCCGCTCGTTCTCCCTGTAGGCGGTAATGATTGTCCGGCTGGCAAAGATGTCAATATAGACTTTGTTATCCCCTAGCTTTATTTCTGGTTGTTCGCGTTCAATATGCCAACCATCCTTTTTACCGTTCTACCACTTTACCGTTCTACCACTTTACCGCTTTACCGCTCGAAAATGAGGTGGTTCTCGCTATTCCGGCGGTCTTCCTGGGTTTTGCGACCAAAAAGACCGTCACCTATGCAACCAGCCCGTGCCAGCGCACGCGAACGCGGGCTACAGCGTGGCGCTCATCCCAGCGCTCAAGCGGCTGGATTTCCGCGCCGAAAGGCAGGCATCCTATGACTGCAACCCTTTATGATGAGGCGCTCACCTTAGCCCTCCGCTTGCCCCTGACCGAGCGCCTGCGCTTGGCGCGGGTACTCACCAGTGAAGCGGCGACAGGAACACCTTCTTGGCCACCACCGGCAGTGATCGTACGCATGCCTACCACGCCAAGCGTGCTTCCCACCGTCTTGATGGGCGGTACGTGGGATTTCCGTCGTGAGGAACTCTACAATGACCGAGGTCGCGCCTGAGCGTCTGTTTGTTGATACCAACATGTTGGTCTATGCTCGTTGGCACGCGGCTCCGCTCTACCAACAGGCTCGCGCAACCTTAGCGGCCTATGTTGAGGCTGGAACCCTGCTCGTGATCAGTCGTCAAGTGTTGCGCGAATTCCTCGCGACGCTCTACCGGCCACGGACGGGGCTTGCCATCGCGGAAAGCTCTAGGGCTGCGCCCCACACCCCGCCGGACGGGAGGAGATGCGAGGGAACCATGTTCCCTCGCTTCCCCCTACCCCTTTCCTGTCACCCGACTCTGGTAGACCAACTCCGCAAGGGCGGTGTCGCTGAGCAGTTCGTACCAGGGGGCGTGGTGCAACATCTCGCGTAGGCGGGCATCCTGTTGGCTCATTTCGTCGCGTAGCTCTTGGGGGATGGGGGTGGCGAGGTTGATGCCACGGGCAATGGCTTCGATGCTCTTGAGCAGCGCGGGGGCTTTGGCAATGCGCTCGTAGAGGTCGGGAAAGCTGGTCTGGATGACGGTGAGCTTGGCCAGCAGCCCCGCCGGGGTAGTGCGCCCCTGGGCGCGGTCGAGGCGCAGGTGCAGGCGGAAGATGTTGAAGCTGCGCTTCACCTTGCGCGGGTTGCGTAGCAGGCCGGTGGTCATCAGGTGTGCCACTTCGTGGCGCTCTTCGTCGCTCAAGCCCTTCACGGTGGGCAGGCGCTGCTGCAAGAAGGCGGTGATTGCATCCGGGGCGAGTGGCGGGAGGGTGAAGGGAATCTGGACAATCTTCTCCAGGTAGTCCCGTTCGGCGACGGGGAAGGGGCCGCTGTGGCCCTCAGCCAGCGCAAACTCTTTGTAGCGCACGCGGATGCCGTGTTCAATAATCTCCCGATCCACACCGAGGACGAAGATGCAGCCCCGAATGTCGAGCAAGACCTTGATCGCCTCTAAGACACCGATGGCCTGTTCGGGCAAGCAGCGGTCGAGGTCGTCAATGAAGATGACCAGCCGCCGCTTTTGGCTGGTGATCAGATCGTTGACGAGGGTGGCCATGCCCGTGCGGAACTGCTCTAAGCTCTGCACCTGTTCGCGGTAGACGCGCAGGCGCTCGCGCTGGAAGAGGTTGAGGAGTTGGTCGGGGTAGTTCTCTGCCCCCGCCGCCTCCCCCGCCTTTTCGACCGCCTTGCCGATCTGACCAAGGATAGGAATGGCGCTAAAGCCTGCACGAATGACCGTATTGGCCACCAGTTTGCCCGCCGCGTCCCACTGGAACTCCAGCGCCCCGTTTTCCTCGCGCTCGACGCTGCGGTAGAGGCTGGCGGTGAGATCGTCGAGGCGCGTGGTGAGCGTGGCGCGGGTGGCAGCGCAGCCCTCGGCATCCATGCTCGTCGGGGGCTGATCCGGCTGCAGGCGATTCTGGTGGTCAATGTAGCCATGCAGCCACGTCGCATCACGTTCAACGAGCAGACGC
Source organism: Candidatus Viridilinea mediisalina (assembly GCF_002532535.1). Classification (GTDB taxonomy): domain Bacteria; phylum Chloroflexota; class Chloroflexia; order Chloroflexales; family Chloroflexaceae; genus Viridilinea; species Viridilinea mediisalina. The sequence goes on along the minus strand of NZ_NQWI01000154.1, from coordinate 520 downwards.
AACGCCTCAACCACGTCAAGCAGCAGCGCCCGCCAGAGCGCCTCCTGCTGCGCGTAGCGCCAGGCGTCGAACCAGACGGTGGTGCAGCGGTTGTGGTCAAGATCGGTCAAGATCATCTGCATCAGGCTGGTCTTGCCGCTGCCCCACGGCCCGTAGACGCCGAGGGTGAGCGGGGTGTCGCTGATCTCCGCCTCGGTGATAATGGCGGCCAGGGCTTGGGCAGCGGGGGTAAAGCCGAGTTCGTCGTGGGTGGCGGGGAGATCGCCGTAGCCGGAGGGGGTGGTCATGAGAGAACCTTGCATCAGAGGCTGTCTGAAAAGGGTGTCAGTGCCATTCCATGCTACGTGGCACGCGGTGGAGTGTCGGCTTTAGCCGGCTAAAGCCGGCACTCCACCACGTAGCGACCGACTTTTCAGACAGCCTCTTAGACTGGAAGCCACTCCATCACATCACGCCATTGCTCGGCCTCGGTCACATCCCAGTAGACAGAGAGTGTCTCTGCCAACAGGAGGAGCGAGGT